>JAEEHQ010000124.1 GCA_016280915.1 Bacteroidales bacterium | reverse complement strand
GGATGGAAGAAATGCCCATGGGACGGAAAGTGGCCTTAGACCAAATGTCGTCCAAAGTAATCTGTTTAGTCTGCGCCTGTGCGCCAATAACTGCTGCCATAGCCAACAACAAAAAGCTCAGTTTCTTCATAAACGTTTTTTAAATGGTGTAGTATAAATAATAATGGTTTCTTTATATAATATTTGATTGAAGGTAAGAGTTAAGAGCCGAACCCGTATTGGATTCCGCTCTTAACTCTTTGATAAAGCCTGCTTCGATTAGAGCTTGGGACCAGCTGCAACCAGGGCCTTGCCGGCCTCGTTGTAGGTGAATTTCTCAAAGTTCTTGATGAAACGACCGGCCAAATCCTTAGCCTTGGTTTCCCACTCAGCAGCATTGGCATAGGTGTCGCGAGGATCCAGAATCTTAGGATCAACACCAGGCAAGGAGGTGGGCACTTCAAAGTCGAAATAAGGTATCTTCTTGGTGCCAGCCTTCAGGATGGAGCCATCGAGGATAGCGTCGATAATTCCGCGGGTGTCCTTAATGGAGATACGTTTGCCGGTGCCGTTCCAGCCAGTGTTGACCAAGTAAGCCTTGGCACCGCTTTTTTCCATGCGTTTCACCAGTTCCTCGGCATACTTGGTAGGATGCAGCTCGAGGAACGCCTGACCAAAGCAAGCGCTGAAGGTGGGAGTGGGCTCGGTGATGCCGCGCTCGGTGCCAGCCAACTTAGCGGTAAAACCGCTGAGGAAATAGTATTTGCATTGTTCGGCCGTGAGGATGCTGACAGGAGGTAACACACCGAAAGCATCGGCACTGAGGAAGATAACGTTCTTGGCAGCAGGGCCGGCGCTCTTGCCGTGGAGGGGCTGCACAATCTTCTCGATATGGTCAATAGGATAGCTCACGCGGGTGTTCTCCGTGACGCTCTTGTCGGCGAAGTCGATTTTTCCATTAGCATCAACGGTAACGTTCTCCAGCAAAGCGTTGCGACGGATTGCGTTGTAGATATCGGGCTCGCTCTCCTTGTCGAGGTTGATGACCTTGGCATAACATCCGCCTTCGAAATTGAAAACACCTTCGTCGTCCCAGCCGTGCTCATCGTCACCAATGAGGAGACGTTTGGGGTCGGTGCTGAGGGTGGTCTTGCCTGTGCCAGAGAGGCCGAAGAAGATGGCGGTATTCTCGCCCTTCATGTCGGTATTGGCGGAGCAATGCATAGCAGCTATGCCTTGCAGGGGCAGATAGTAGTTCATCATGCTGAACATACCTTTCTTCATCTCACCACCATACCAAGTGTTGAGGATGACCTGCTCGCGACTGGTGACATTGAAAGCCACACAGGTGTCGCTATTGAGGCCCAGCTCCTTGTAGTTGTCTACCTTGGCCTTGCTGGCTGCATAGACGGTGAAATTGGGCGTGAAGTCCTTCAGTTCTTCCTCAGTGGGTTTGATGAACATGTTGCGGACGAAGTGAGCTTGCCAAGCCACCTCCATGATGAAGCGGACGGCCATGCGAGTGTCCTTGTTAGCGCCGCAGAAAGCATCAACAACCCAAAGCTCCTTGTTGCAGAGTTCTTTCTTGCCCAATTCCTTCACATACTCCCATGTCTTCTCCGACATTTCGTGGTTGTCGTTCTTATACTCGGGAGTCGTCCACCAGATGGTGTTCTTGGAGTTTTGGTCCATGACGATGTATTTGTCTTTGGGCGAACGGCCGGTGTAGATACCGGTCATGACATTCATGGCACCCAGTTCTGTGAGCTGCCCCTTGTCATAGCCAGTGAGAGAGGGGTCGGACTCGAATTGAAAATACTCCTCGTAGGAGTTGTTGTAATGAAGGCTCTTTATTCCGGTAATACCGAGGCTTTCAAGTTCTTTAACAATTTTTTGATTCATTGTATATAGATAGTAAGTTTTTATTTTATATGTCAAAGAGTAGCAGCAGGGGTTCTTGTAGAAGCTGCTACCCTTTAAATAATGATTATCTCATGATGCTGGCCTTGATGGCTGCCTGAGCGGCGGCAAGGCGTGCCAGAGGAACACGGAAAGGACTACAGCTGACGTAGTTCAGGCCTGTCTGGTAGAAGAATTCAACAGAAGCGGGGTCACCACCATGCTCACCGCAAACACCGCATTTGAGGTTTTCGCGGACGCTACGGCCACGGTCGACACCCATCTTCACCAGCTGACCTACACCCTTCTGGTCGATGGTGTTGAATGGGTCAGCTTTCAGAATCTTCTCGTCGACATAGGTGTGGACGATGGAGTTCACATCATCGCGGCTGAAGCCAAAAGTCATCTGGGTCAGGTCGTTGGTACCAAAACTGAAAAATTCGGCCACCTCGGCAATGCGATTGGCGGAGAGCGCAGCACGCGGAATCTCAATCATTGTGCCATACAGATAGGAGATGTAAACGCCATATTTGGCCTGAACCTCAGCCTTCACGCGGTCAGCCAACATCTTTTGGTGCTCCAGTTCATGCACATTGATAGTCAGAGGAACCATGATCTCAAGATGGGGATGATAGCCTTCCTGCAACAACTCGGCGGTGGCGCTAAAGAGGGCACGATATTGGGTCTCGGTGATTTCGGGATAGATGATACCCAGACGCACACCACGCATACCCATCATGGGGTTAACCTCGTGCAGGGCATCCACGCGTGCCTTCAGCTCTTCGTATTTCATGCCGCGTTCTTCGGCTGCCTCGCGCTGCTTGGCCTCGGTTTGGGGAACGAATTCATGCAGAGGAGGATCCATCAGGCGGAAGGTCAAAGGTTTGCGATCCATAACCTTGAGCGTACGCTTGGCAGACTCCTTAATGTAGGGTTCCAATTCTTTCAGCGAGGCAAGACGGTCTTCCTTGGTGTCGCTCAGAATCATGTTGCGCAGCTTCTCCAAAGGCTCCTCACTATCCTTGCCGTAGAACATGTGCTCAATACGGAACAGACCGATACCTTCGGCACCAAAGTCGATGGCTTTCTGTGCATCCTCGGGGTTGTCGGCATTGGCGCGTACACCCATGGTACGATATCTGTCAACGATGGTCATGAAGTCTTGGAAGCGGGGATTGGTAGTAGCATCAACCATGTGGATGGCACCTTCGTAAACCCAACCTTTGGTACCATTGAGAGAGAGCATGTCGCCTTCACCATAGGTCTTGTTGCCAATGGTGAGGGTTTTAGCCTCGGCATCGATGACCAAATCCTCACAACCCACAATGCAGCACTTACCCCATCCGCGGGCCACCAGGGCAGCGTGGGAAGTCATGCCGCCACGGGCCGTGAGAATACCGTCAGCTGCACGCATACCTTCAACATCCTCGGGGTTGGTCTCTTCGCGCACCAGGATGCACTGGATCTTGGCACGGCGATACTCCTTGGCCTTCTCGTTGGTAAAGGCGATGTAACCCACGGCACCACCAGGACCTGCAGGAAGTCCCTTGGCGATGGGCTTGTGTTTCTTCTCGTCGGCAGAGTCTAAAATGGGGTGCAGGAGCTCGTCGAGCTGGTCGGGGCTGATGCGGAGCACCACCTCTTTATCGCTGATGAGGCCCTCGTTGGCCATGTCAAGAGACATGTTCAATGCAGCCACACCAGTACGCTTGCCAACACGGCATTGCAACATATACAGCTTACCGTCCTGGATGGTGAACTCAATGTCCAGCATATCCTGGTAGTTCTTCTCCAGGATTTCTCTAATCTGACAGAGCTCAGCATAGATACCCGGCATCAGCTGCTCCAAAGAAGGCATATTTCTGTTCTGGTCGTTCTTGGTCTCCTCATTCAAAGGACTGGGGGTGCGAATACCGGCCACGACATCCTCGCCCTGAGCGTTGACCAACCACTCGCCATAGAACTTGTTCTCGCCAGTGGCAGGGTTGCGGGTGAAGGCCACGCCGGTGGCGCTATTGTCGCCCATGTTGCCGAAGACCATGGCCTGCACGTTGACGGCGGTACCCCAATCGTCGGGAATACCCTCAATGGCACGATAGCTGACAGCCTTCTTACCGTTCCAAGATTTGAACACAGCCTTGATGCCACCTTCCATCTGGGCCTTGGCATCGTCGGGGAATTCGGTGCCCAGCACCTCTTTCACCTTCACCTTGAAATCTTCCGACAGTTGTTTCAAATCTTCGGCGGTCAGCTCGGTGTCGCTCTTATATCCATGGCTGGCTTTGTATTTGTCAAGCATGTCGTCCAGCTGCTTGCGGATGCCTTTGCCGTCGGCAGGGTCGATGCCCTCACTCTTTTCCATCACCACGTCGGCATACATCATAATCAGTCGGCGATAGGAATCATAAACAAAACGAGGATTGTTGGTACGTTTCAGCATACCGGGGATGGTCTTCGAAGAAAGACCTATATTGAGGACCGTGTCCATCATACCAGGCATCGAGGTGCGGGCACCCGAACGACAGCTCACCAACAGCGGGTTCTTCGGGTCGTCATATTTCATGCCCATCAGTTTCTCTACATTGGCCATACCTTTCCACACTTCGTCCATCAGCCCAGCGGGAAGTTCACAATTATTCTGGTAATATGCTGTGCAGCATTCTGTCGTGATCGTCAAGCCAGCAGGCACCGGAAGACCAAGCAGGCACATCTCGGCCAAGTTGGCGCCCTTACCGCCAAGGAGGTTTTTCATGTCAGCCCTGCCCTCGGCAGTTCTGCCACCAAAAGTGTAAACGTATTTAGTCATAATAGATAATAAATTGTTTATTAATTGAATATATAATATTATTCTTTTTTTTAGAGTATGCAAAAATACAAAAAAAAATCAACATATATAATTTTATATATATAAAAGATTTCAACAAACGGTAACATACCCTAAATCTATGACATACGGACAGTTTTGACGACCGCCTGTGGTCGCCACAAAGCCTCAGGCGCGCCACTCGCACTTGAACCCCTATCGGTCAATAGGCCACCTATAAATACAATCGCTTATTCAGGTCTCCACCTCCCCCTCAAGGGCAACCTATCCAAAAAAAATGGGAGCCGCAAGGCTCCCACACTTATTACATTGATTCTGGATTCACAATCAAGGATTCTCCTTGGCACCAACAGCGGTAATGATCAGCTGAATACTGACAAAATCAACATCCGTCTTCTTAGTATCGAAGGCAGCTGTGGCAGCCCGTTTGATGTCGGTAAGGGTCATGCCTGAAGTCTTAATCTGGTCCTCGGGAATGCCATTCTTCACAAAGAACTCTTTCACCGACTTGGCACGCTCCAATGAAACCAACTGGTCGTGCTCAGGGTCGACACCGTAGGTCTTCACCCAGCCCTTAACAGTAAAGGCCACGTCGGGATGATTCTTAAACATCATCACATAGTTCATGAGGGTGGAGTCGGATTCGGACATCAGCTTGTATTCGTCCTCAAAATAAATCTTGGTGATGGGATAGACGGTGCCACGTTCGGCACGATTCATCCGCATGCGCAGCAAAGTGTCTTCTTTGAAACGGTCGGCATTGAAGTCATAGAGAATGGCGAAATAACCATCTTTCTTGGCATAGAGGGTATAGTTGAAGCCTGGCACAAACTTGATACGGCCACCACGGAAACGCTCATTGTTGACAATCACACGGTTATTGGTGTTCTTTTCAAGTATTTGCAGATTGACTTCGACAGGTTTTCTGATTTTGGGGTCGTAGAAGGAGACAGGCACCTCGAAAGCATCCACAAAAATCGAAACCTTGATGCTGTGGCCAGAGCCCTTGGGAGTGACATTGTCGAGCATGATGTAGTAGGTTTCGCCCTTGCGCACATCGATGGAACGGATGTGGCGGTTGGTGGAAGCCTTGGTCAGCATCACATCCTGGGCTTCGTGATACATACCGATAGTACCCATGGCGGCCTCTTGAGCTTCTTCTGCACGGCGCTGCTTGGCTGCCTCCATACGGGCTTTCTGATCGGCCTTGGCATCACCGGTGGTGGCCACCTCGTTTTTCTTCTTTTTCTTGACCAGCAGCGAACTATCTATCGAAGACATATTCACAGCCACAGGCAACACCTTATTGCACTGGATATGGTTACTAAAATAGACGTCGGTGTACTTATACACCAGCATATCGTAGTCGTCGGCCAAGTTCAACTGGGTGACAGCTATGTCCAACTTTCCGTTGTAGGGAACGGTGAACTTATACCAAACCACATTATGCTCAAACTCAGGGAGATTGGGATGACGTTTGTCGGCCATTACCTCCATGATACGACCGGCACCCTCGGGTGCGGTGGTGGGACCATAAGTTTGGTCCACATTCAGCGGTATGGCAAAAATACAGTCATTGCTGTTGTAGGGCAAAGTGGTAAGTTGGAGCGTTTCCTCCTGTTTGGTTCCTTTTTTATTTTTCTTGCTTGACTTCTTTTTTTTCGATGATTTCGACGAGCTCTTAGATTTACTTTGAGCTTGTACGTCGCAGTAGCCAAATATCAGAGTACAAGCGAGTAAGGCAATTAAAAAACGTTTCATACCAATATTAGTATATTAATTTTCGAATTTAGTTTCAAAGAGCAAAAATACGACTTTTTTTTGAATTGTCATGTTTTTTTCAAAAAAAGAGGGGAAAAGACAATTTACAAAATGCCCAAAAGTGTCCTGCATACAAAGAAAAGAATCACAAACAAAAAAACAATCATCTTTTCGACCTCACAGCATGGCAAATGAACAATATTGTAACTTGTTGATTAAAGAAAGGCGTTGCCATTGGGTTAAAAATGGCCATGCTCTCCTATGGCGTCTTTTAAGTAATGGCAAAAAAGTGGTAAAGATGTAATCTCGTAGAGCCTTGCCCTCAACAACGTTGCAGAAACCGAGAGAGGGCACCTCAAAACATATTATTTCCCAACGATAATCTCTTATTTGGTACAAACCTCAAACTACAAATAAAAAAAGAGTGTCCTTGATTTTGAGACACCCTCAACGAACTACATCCGCTGCAACGGGGAATTTCAGGAAAACACACAATAACCAATAACCTATAACCAATAACCTCTCAGGAACACACACTTCGTCTAAAGACTTCCGTTTCTTCGTTCATCCTTCGTTCGGCGGCCGCCGTTTGTTCGTCGGCGAGCGAACAAACAGTGGCCTTACCGACGAACAACAGGCCCCACCCATACCCTTCGTTTCCACTCGTCGAGTTTCTTAAGCTCCTCCTCGTCGTGCTCGCGAAATTGGTGACAGAAGGCCTCTACCAGATCGGACAAATGGACCTTGATACCGCCTGTTTCGCCG
>JAEEHQ010000123.1 GCA_016280915.1 Bacteroidales bacterium | reverse complement strand
GGAAATGACCGCCACCCCATACGATGAAAAAGGCAAGGCCTTTAAGAATATCGTATACGAGTATAATCTGGCACAAGCACTGGAAGAAGGAAAATATGTAAAGAATCCCACTATCGCCAAACGGCGCAACTTTGAAAAAGGAAATCAGACACCGGAAGAATTGGATGTCCTGAAGCTTGAGGATGCCATCAGCATACACGAACATACTAAATTGCACTTGGAATTATACGCCAAGGATCATGAGTTACCGCTTGTAAAACCATTTATCTTGGTTGTATGTCGAGATATCAATCATGCCAAAGAAACCGTTGACTTGATTGAAAATAAGATATATGATGGACGATATAAAGGGAAGGTACTGCAAATAGACAGTTCAACAAAGAAAGATGACGATATTGAGAAACAGTTCGTCTCATTGGAAGACCCCGACAATACAATTGAGGTGGTTGTTCATGTCAATATGCTAAAAGAGGGTTGGGATGTTACCAACCTATACACCATCGTTCCATTACGTGCTGCGGATGCCATCACCTTGGTGGAACAGACCATTGGTCGAGGTTTAAGACTGCCTTATGGCGGGAAGCGGACAGGCGACGCGGAGGTAGACAAACTAACTGTCATTGCGCATGAGAATTTTGATGAGGTTATCAGAAAGGCTCAAGACCCCAATTCACTTCTAAACAAGCTCAGCTATGTTGAGTTTGAAGAAGAAGAACTGAAGCCAAGTTCAGGAGCTGTGGTAAGGGGCAAGACCTATATCGAAGAGAAGTTTGAGGAGGAAAAGAAAAAGGCTGAGAAAAAATACCTGCAAGCAATTGCCAAAGCAGAATACGATGCCAAAATGGCTGTATGGGAAGCCATTCCTCAATTAAACTCAACTATTAAGAATCTTGCAGAACTCTCTACCGATGAGAATAAGCAGAAACTTAAAGAAATAACGCAACAACTAATAATCGAGAAAACCGCAGAACAGTTTCCTCTATTTGCAGAAGAAGAAGCCAACAAACAACTTGAACAGGTAGATGCTGTAATAGACATAGTTGTTGAGGATTTTCGAAAGAATGTGATTGAGATTCCCCGTGTGGTGATTGACCAGCCTCAAACCCATGCCTATTTCAAGGATTTCGATTTAGATACTTCAGTCGGATTCTCTTTCCCAGAATTGAACAATGAAATCATAAGGATGGGACTGAAAGATAGAGATGTGGAGATTCTTACAGCAAAGAATAGCGGCTATTTTAAAGACCCTGCGCAGGAGATAGTTACCCGACTAATCGACTTTGAAGAAGTGGATTATGACGAGAATGCTGAACTCCTGTTTAAATTGGCTAACCAAGCTATCGCTGCAATCGCCCAAAATACAAAAGCAACTGACGAAGTAAACAACATTGTGCATCAATTCAAGGTGCCCATTACCAATCGCATCTATACACAAATGATGAGTCATTTTGTTATAGAAAAGGTGCCCAGTGACAAATTGAAGGTTCTTCCCTTTATAGGGTTGCTCCCACAACACCTAACAGAAGAAACATCTTACGGCAGACGTGACTATCGCATTCCTTTCGACAGGAACCAGAAGTCGTTGGTTAGAAAGTACATCTTTACTGGATTTACAAAATCCTTCTACCTAACATATAAATTCGACAGCTCAACAGAACTGGATTTTGCATACCTACTAGAAAACGATGCAGATGTAGTAAAATGGATTCGTCCTGTACCAAACCAATTCAGAATATATTGGTCGAATGGAGCTCACCAATATGAACCTGATTTCATTGTAGAAACTGCCACTGACATCTATATGATAGAGACAAAGGCCGACAAATCCGTGGAAGACAAGGATGTCCAAGACAAAAAAGAAGCTGCGGAAAACTATTGCCGAACAGTTTCTCAGTACACTACAACTAATGGTGGTAAGCCATGGAAATATGCAATCGTTGCCGAAAACGATTTCGAGAGAACTCATCAACTACAGTATGTTCTTTCAAAGCACAGGGTAGATTGATGATTCCAAGTGTGTTCGGCAATGTCTCCAATTACCTAGCTTGCGGATACTCAACAAAAGAGTTGCGGTATATTTGCAATCCACCGCAACTGAACATGGTACTTATTATCCAGCAGAGAGGGTCTACCGAAATCCTGAAAAGAGGTTGCTCCCATTCGGTCGCGACCTCTTTTTATGCGGATTTTCTGCGAGAGTTTGCCTCTTTGAGGCAATTAATAGAAATCACCTAAAATTCATCAATCAAATTTAAACGGCTTCTTAGAATTTCTGCTGGAGGGTGCGGACGTTGCCGAGGCGTTGCTTCCACTTTTCTTGTTCGGCTTTTTGGTCGATGAGGGCACGCACGGGGGCCAGGCCGGAGGGGCTGTTCTGCTCGATGGCCTTGAGGACGGCGCCACCGCCGGTGAAGATGTAGTAGTCTTTGCTGTCTAATGCCATGATGTAAAGGCCAGGCAGCAGTCGCTTGAGCTCCTGCATGGTGTCGCCACCGCCATAGAGCTTGACGGCATGGGGGTTGCGGTCGATGACGGTGTCGAGGGCAATGGTGCCTTCGTTGAAATGGGGCACGAGACCCATGACGGCATTGACGAAGATGGTCTTGGCAGAGAGGAAGACATTGAGAATCTCCGGCTCGTCGTAGCTCTCGGGAGCCACATCCAGGACATAGTTGAGCTCGGTGCCTTTCTTGAGTTTGCGGATGTCATGAACACGGTATTTGCCTTCGACACGCTCGCCAAAGACATCGCTTTCAACGATATAAGGCAGCTCAACAATCTTCTTGGGATATTGCTCGGCAAACTTGACAAACTCGGCAGCCATCTGAACGGACGACTCATCGACGCCCTTGATATTGATGCCGTATTTGGCACAGAGGTAGGCGTTGTAGATGACGCCGCCAAGGATGAGGTGGTCGCTCTTCTGGAGGAGGGCGTAGAGGCTGTCGATCTTGGTGTCGAACTTACTTCCGGCCACCACCGACACGAGGGGCTGCTTGGCATGGAAGATACGCTCGAGGTTTTCTATTTCCTTCTGCATCAGGAATCCGGCATAGGAGGGGAGGTACTTGGTGATGCCATAGGTGGAGACATGGGGCTGCCAGGAGCCGAAGGCATCGTTGACATAGATGTCGGCCAAGCCGGCCAGCTGGTTGGCGAAGCGTTCGGCATTGTCGTCCTTGGCTTCCTCGCCGATAAACCAGCGGGTGTTGGGCAGGTAGATCATGTCTACCTCATGCTCGCGAAGGCGACGGATGGAGTGGTTGACACTACTCTCGATGCTGAGGTAGCCCTCCTTGCCGTGGGTGTAGAACTCGGGAGTCTCGATGGAGATATGCAGTTTGTTCTCCAGATAGTCGACAATCGGTTTCACCGAGGTGGAGGCATCCTGGGTGATGGTGCCGTCCTTCTTGTTGCGGGGACGACCCACATGGGTCATGAGGATGATTTTGCCGCCTTTGGCAAGGATATAGAAAAGGGTGCCGAAGGTGGCATCGATACGGTAAGGGTCGTGGATGACTCCGTTCTTTACGACATTGTGGTCAACACGAACCAGGACGACCTTGTTCTTGAGGTCGGCCTCTTGAATTAATGGAAGTGCGCTAAGTGGCATAAGATTATTTATTTTAGAGTTTTTATTTATCAAGAATTAGAGAATTGGAGAAAAAGTTGAGAGTTTAGAGTTGATAGACAGTATAGAGTTGATAGTTTAGAGTTTATAGTTTAAAAGCGGTTTGCTATTCCATACTTTACCTGATGAGTGTGACGATGCCTGCCTTGGTATGGAAAGACTTGGGTTCGTCGATGGAGGAATAGCGTATGAAGTATACGTAGCCGGCCATGGGCAACGGATGGCCGACCTGGGTGCCGTCCCAAGAGCCGTCGAGCCCTTGCCACGAATAGACATACCGGCCTCGCCGGTCGTAGATGGTGCACTCGAAGGTGTTGATGCCTTTGCCCTCCACTTGGAACACATTGTTGGTCAGCGCATCGGGGGTGAAGACATTGGGCACCCAGAGCCTTTCTTTGTAGTGGAGGGTCAGCCGGTTGATGCTGTCGCACCCCATGGCTGTGAAGGAGGAATCTTCATAGAAGGTGGCATCGTAGAAGATGGTGTCCATGAAGCGATAATACCCTATAGGGGGCAAAGAATCCTCAACCGAATTCTCATAGGCCGGGTTGACGGTCAGGACCAGGGTAAGGCTGTCGAAGATGCTGGGGACGGGATAAGGAATGGTGATGCTGTCGGCATCCTCGAAATGGATGCCGTACCAATCGACAGGAAGATGGTTGGAGCAGACGGAAGAGTCGATGCGGTTGAGCATGGGCACCACCGAGGCACCGAGGGCACAGGCATAGCTCTCCCACTCGCCCAAGCCATAGATATGGGCGTTGAAACCGCCATTGGGACATTCGATGATGTGATTGCCATAGGTGAGTCCTAACCTGGCGTAGCTGAGATTGGGGTTGTAGGGAACCGTGTGGAACTGGGAGGCAATGCTGCGTCCGTCGAGTTGCATGTGCTCCACCCATGGAGTTCGGGTGGAGATATTGACATAGTTGTCGTTGAGTAATTCGGTTTGGAAATTGCAGAAAACTGCCTTTTCTATCACCTGCTGGATGGGGTGGATGACCACGGAGGCGGGGTCGCCATGCTGTCCACCATACTGGCCGCCAACCAGATAGAGGAATACAGAAATGGGGCGGGTGCTCTCGATGAGGGCGACAGCCTGGTTGAGGTCATACTCTATTGTCTGGCCCTGCGAGAGGGTGGCAAAAAGGTCTCCGTTGATGCTGATTTGGTTGTTATCGCTTGAGGAGGTGATGCGGAGGATGTCGTTGGTGCGGGTGAGGGAGGCCATGACAACAAATTGTGAGCCCCAGGCGTTGATGGGGATGCTCTGCTCGTAGAGATGGTCGCAGGCACCAAAACCGGACGGGATGTTGGAGCAGGTATTGCCCTGGAAGACTGCCACAGGCTTGTCGTCTAAGGATTCGATAAGCGTGCCCGAGAAGTCGGCCTCTTCGCCTCGGGTGGTCGTCTCATAGAGACATTGGCCACGGTGGAGGGTGACATAATAAGGTTCGCCCTGGGCATGGACGACGGCATCGCCGTAGAGGGAGGAATCGGTGATGTTGTAGGACGGGGTGATCCTGAGGGTGGTAGAATCTTCGGTGGCAACCACGAGGAACTCGGCACCGAAGTTGGCAAAATAGCTGTCATAGAGCGACTCGTAGGTCTGCAATATATACCCGCTGCCCAAAGCCGGTATGGGCAGAACGCCCGTCATGTCGAAAGAAGCCGACAGGAAGGAACCTGCGTAGAGGGAGATGGTATCTGTGGCTACGACATGGAGGCTTTTGTTGGTAATCCCGCCAAAATCCATTAAGGTGTTGCAATAGTCGAAGGGGATATGCACATTCAGCGGGGCATCGGCGGTGACATGGACCAGGGTATCGTAACTTCCGTCGGAGCTGGTGATTTGCACCGAGCAATCCCTAAAGGCCGAGATCATAAAGAAATTGTCGCTGACCGTATCCTTGTAGTTCATCATAAAGCCCGCCCAGAAGTCGGTGCCCATCGTGGTGACCTGAGCCCTTGCCGAGCCCGTTCCCATCAGGAGTAGTAGTAAGAGATAATAAACGCTTTTTTTCATTGATTTTAATTAATAGTTTGCATCATGCCATTTGATACCGAGAACAGGAATGCATTCCCGCTGCGATGCCTCTATCATACTGACAGCCAACATGCTTTGTTTGTTGGCATCGGGGACGGGTCTTGCTGAGGACTGTTCTGAGCATGGAGGAGATTGTTTAAGTTTTATTCGTCTGCATCAAATATTCTCAAAGTAAGTAATATATTAAGTACAAGAATTAAGGGAAAAATTGCTAATATCATTAAAGGATTTCTTTTTATCAAGAATTAGAGAATTGGAGAAAATGGTGAATCACATACTTTAAACTTTAAACTTTCAATAACCAATAACCTATAAACTTTCAACTACTTTAAACACTAAACTCTCAACTTAATTGTGCCACGTATCACATGTATTACACGAATTTGGCAAGCTAAAGCTTGGGAAAACTCTCGCTGAAATCGCAGAAAACGCAGAATGATAGGGGCAAGCTATGGCTTGGGAAAACTCTCGCTGAAATCGCAGATTTTACTTTCAACTCTCAAATTTCAATAACCAATAACCTATAACCAATAAACTCTCAACTTTCAACTCTCAATAACCAATAACCTATAAACAATAAACTATCCACTACTTTAAACTATCAACTATCAACTATAAAATGCACAATAATAACCAACAGTTTACGTTATTTATGAAAAACAATCATGATGATGAAACGTACTATTTTATTATGGGGTGCTGCTTTTGTGATGGCTTTGATGGCTGTGGCATGCGGCGGAACCCAACAGGAGAACAGCGTTCAGGACAGCCTTGTCAACCAAAGCGACGACGTAACCATTTATTACGACGGAAACGGTTGCACCCTCATAGCCATTCGCGACAAAGCCACAGAGCAGCCGGCAGAGCTATTCAAAGGCTCTTACAACGACAGCCTCTTGTCGGCCCTCCTGCCTTCGGGAGGGGCTCGGTCGGCCATCAACGTGTTTGAAGCCAAGTTTGCCGAGGGTCCCACCGTGCTCTTCGATGCCGGAATAGGTGCCGAAGCGGGCGGCCGCCTGATGGAGAACCTGGGCGCTCCTGAGGAAATCGATGCCATCTGCCTCACCCACCTGCATCCCGACCACATCGGCTGGCTGCTCGCGGACGGCAAGGCAGCTTTCCCTTCGGCCACCATCTATCTCTCTGAGACCGAGAATGCCAGCACCAGCCAATGGGAGGCCACCTCTCCCCTATTCGCCCGCTGGCAGCAGGTGAAAGAAGCTTACGCAGGTAAGATTGTCACCTTTGCCGACAATGCGGCTCTCTTCGACGGTCGCGTGCAAACCCTACCCGCCCCCGGCCATACGCCAGGGCACACCCTCTTCCAGATTGGCAACTGCCTGATAGCCGGTGATATCCTGCACTCACAGGATTTGCAGTTGGACAATCCCGACTTTTGTGCACGCTATGACCAAGACCCCACTACCGCCGTTGCCACCCGCAAGCAGATTCTGGAGTATGTGCGCAACAACCATTTACAGCTTTGCGGAGCCCATTGCTACGTGCCATTCATTAAGCTGAATTAGCTTCTTGCGCCCTAAAAAGTAAACTCGGAAGGGCTGAGAAAGTGCTAAGAAGGTAGTGAACCAGGCAAGTGGTGTGCAAAAAAGTGTAACTTGGCGGAGAAATTATGTGCGGTAATATGTGATACCAAAGATGAAATCCTCCTTTTGGGGGAGTTTGTGCTTGGGGCAAGGAACCGACTCTTACGTACTCGGCAGATGCTTGCGTAGATTTTGTTTGTTGATAGCGTAAAAAGTTGTATCTTGAATCTCCATAACACTCATGGAATAAGCACATTAGAAAGCATTCTAAAATTTTACTCAATGCATTGAGTAAATTTCAAAGTCTTATCCGTAATGCCTGATTTCAAAATACTTACGAACCGGATTTAACAAAGGTTCATTCCGGTCGCTATGGGAGGGTAATGCGAACCCGTTAGGATTCGCGAACAAAGGGTAGCTATCTATTCTCGTTTTATTACGGCTCTATCCAGTCGCCGTTGGCCTTGATGAGGTTGACGAGCTCGTCGACGGCGGCGGCTTGGGGGATGTCGCGTTTGACCACTTGACGGCCTTTGTAGAGGGTAATCTTGCCCGCACCTTGGCCTACATAGCCGTAGTGGGCGTCGGCCATCTCGCCAGGGCCGTTGACGATGCAGCCCATGACGCCTATCTTGACACCTTTGAGGTGCTGGGTGCGCGCCTTTATCTGCTGCAGGGCTTGCTGGATATCGTATTGCGTGCGGCCGCAGGAGGGGCAGGCGATATATTCACACTTGCTGATACGTGCCCCGACGGCTTGAAGGATGCCGTAAGCCACGGGAATCTCCTCGACGGGGTCTTCGGTGAGGGAGACACGGATGGTGTCGCCGATGCCGTCGATAAGCAATGCGCCAATACCGGCAGCACTTTTGTAACGTGCTTCCATCGCATCGCCCGCTTCGGTGACACCAAGATGGATGGGATAGTCCATACCCAGGGCGTGCATCTTCTCGACAAAAAGGCGTGTGCTCTGCACCATCACCTGCACGTTACTGGCCTTCATGGAGAAGACCAGCTGGTGGTAGTCTTGCTCACGGCATACCTGGGCAAACTCGATGGCGGACTGGGCCATGCCTTCGGGGGTGTTGCCGTAGCGCGACATGATGCGTTCGCTGAGTGAGCCGTGGTTGGTGCCGATGCGCATGGCGGTGTGGTGCTGCTTGCAAATCTCGATGAGGCGCGACATCTTCTCGCCTATCCGCTTCAGTTCGTCGGCATACTCTTGCTCGGTGAAATGGGTCTTGCCGGTGTTGCGGTCGGTGTAGTTGCCGGGGTTGACACGCACTTTCTCCACGATGGTGGCCGCCGTCTCAGCAGCAAGGGGGTTGAAATGGATGTCCGCCACCAAGGGGACGGTACACCCCCGACGTGCCAGCTCGTTCTTGATGTTATAGAGGTTCTCCGCTGCCTTGACATCGGGGGCGGTGATGCGCACCAACTCGCAGCCTGCCTCAACAAGGCGCAGGGTCTGCTCGACAGTGGCATGGGTGTCCATGGTGTCGGTATTGGTCATGGACTGGACTCGGATGGGGGCTCCTCCGCCAAGGGTGAGGTTGCCTATTGTGATTTGTCTGCTCATAGGGGGGGTATTATTATTGTTACGCCATAAAAAAGGGTCAGTTCTTACCTTTCGTTTTGAAATAGACTTCGGTGGCACCGGCGCCGTAGAGCGACATGGGAGCGTCGATGTATTGGACGTTGTCGTACAGGTCCAGCTCGTTGTGGATTTCGGTCTTGAGCACGCCACGGCCCACGCCGTGGATGAACACCACCTTCTTGAAGCCGTTGAGCAGGGCATGGTTGAGGCAGGTGCGGAAGAAACGTTTCTGCAACTCGTGTTTCTCCACGTCGCTGAGCCGTTCGGGATGGTCGGTCAAGGCCTCGATATGCAGGTCGACCTCCGCCTCGCCGGGACGGGTCATGTATTGCAGCAGCACATTCTCGTTCAGCTTCTGGGCATTGTGCGCCTGCACCTGCTCCAAACGTGCCTTCAACTTCTTCACCTGGTCTTGCAGATTAGCCACCTGCGACCGCAGCCGCATATTCTCCTCGCGCAACTTGTCGACATTGTCGTCGTCCGGCGAGCCGGTGAACTTCTCTTTCAACTTACGGTTGAGCTCTGCTTCCTTGGCGGCAGCCTTCGATTCAGCTTCCGCAGCCTTCTTTGCCTCCTCGGCGGTGGGCAATTCGCCGGGCACATCTTGGTTGAAGACCTTGCCCACACCGCTCATATCTGCCATACGAATCAACTCGTTGGCGGGCATAGGCATGTCGAAACCCGTATCGTCACGCACAAAGATGAAATCGTTGGTGATTTTGGTGACGACACCGCCACCGATACTGTTGAGGAACTTTACCTTGTCCCCTATTTGAAATTTAGTCATACCATTATTTATCTTTTGGAGTTATTAAAGACAGGGCATCCATCAATGCCCAACAATCATCGATCTTCCAACCCAAATGCATCATGCATATAACGACCTTTTTCCCCTCTTTAGGTTTGAGCCGCAGACGGTCCCAACTACGACCGCCATTCATTACATCCCACTTGAGCCCATCGAACGACAGCTTTCTTTCGCATAAGGTAGATGGAAGTCTGTAATGTGTCACCCGTATTTCCCTCTGTGGATAATCTATCACTACCGACTCCACCAAACTTCCTTTACCAACCCACGAGGCGAAAATGGAGATACAGGCCGAGACAAACAGTCCCCACAGCATAAAACGGTGGAAGTACTCTTTCTGATATGCCGACCAGCCATCAACAATCAATGGCATCACAAGACACATCACTATTAAACCCACAAATACCAACAGAGCATACCGGTAGTGATAGAACAGCACCGAATGTCGATTCTTGCTGCGGCCAAACCGCTTTACTTCTTGTATGTCTGTGGATGACACTTCTTTATTTTTTTATTCGTACTTCAGATAAGTTCGTCGGCCAGCTGCTTGAAGTCGATGCCGTCGAAGTTGCCACTCGACATCATCAGCAGGTTTGCATCCTGCCACGACATCTTATGCAGTTCGTCGACCATCTGCTTGGAGTTGGTGAACACCCGCACCTTATCGTTGGCAAAGGAGGCCCGCACCTGTTCGGGGTCGAGGTTGGGCAGTTTTTTCAGCTGCAAGGCATGCTGGCTATAGTAGACAAAGGGCACATCGGCCTCGTCCATGGTGCCGGCATACTGCTTGAGGAACTCGGCGGTGAGGCTGCTGAAGGTGTGCAACTCCATGCAGGCCACCAAGCGGCGTGTGGGGTATTGTCCTTTCATGGCGGCAATCGTGGCGCGCAGCTTGGAGGGGGCATGGGCGAAGTCCTTATACACCGCGCTATGCTCGGTAGCCTTGACCAGTTCCAGCCGCTTGCTGGCACCGCCAAAGCTCTGAATGGCCTCGTCGAACTGTTTGTCTGTCACTCCAAGGCTGTTACAGGCGTAGCGGGCCGCTGTGAGATTAAGCAGATTGTGGTTGCCAAACACACGCAGGGGCACCCGACCGTGAGCGGTGTTGAGATAGGTGATGCCTTCCTCCACCTCGTGGGGTGGCACATCGTAGGGCTGCTTGGTGATGTCGGTGCGTGTGTTCTTCAACGCCACGTCGCGCACCTCGGCATCGTCGTTGCAATAGATGAGCTTACCACCTGGTTCTATGAGGTTTACGAATTGGACAAACTGGTCCTTGTATATCTCAAACGTGGGGAAAACATTGATATGATCCCACTCGATGCCGGTGACAATGGCCACATGAGGCTTATAGAGGTGGAACTTGGGACGGCGGTCGATAGGTGAGGTCAGGTACTCGTCGCCCTCTATCACCATCACCTTGGCCGTCTCGCTCAGGCGCACCATCACCTCGAAACCCTCCAACTGGGCACCCACCATATAGTCGGCCTCGATGCCGCAATGCTGCAGCACGTGAAGGATCATGGCCGTAGTGGTGGTTTTGCCGTGGCTGCCGCCAATCACCACGCGGGTCTTGTCCTTTGACTGCTCGTAGAGATATTCGGGATAGCTATAAATCTTCAATCCCAACTCTTGTGCGCGAAGGAGCTCGGGATTGTCTATACGGGCATGCATGCCCAGAACGATGGCATCGAGGTTGGGGGTGATGCGCTCGGGGTGCCACCCGTAGGACTCGGGCAGGAGGCCATAGCGTTGGAGGCGGCTCTTGGCAGGGTCGAAAATCTCGTCGTCGGAGCCAGTCACATGGCAGCCTTTGAGGTGCATGGCAATGGCCAGATTGTGCATGGCGCTGCCGCCAATGGCAATGAAATGGACGTTCATGTTATTATAGTTGAGAGTTGAGTGTTTATAGTTTAAAGTTGAGAGTTGAGAGTTGATAGACAGTATAGAGTTGATAGTTTAGAGTCAGTTTAAAGTTTAGAGTTGAGAGTTGATAGACAGTATAGAGTTGAGAGTTTAGAGTCAGTTTAAAGTTTAGAGTTGAGAGTTTGTGTGGCGTTGAATGGGTGGGGTTCTATCGGAGTGATTTGGGGTAATAGATGTAGTACTTGGTAACCTGTTTTTCGAGGAAATGGCGGTCCAACTGGTCGGAGGCATCGCCTATGTCGCGACAAGTGCCATCCTTAAAGAGGACCTTGATTTCCTTGTCGTTGTAGTCGTAGGCATGGTTATGCAGTTTGCCAGTGCCAACGAAAAACTCACTTTCCTCGGGTCCGATGCCGTAGAGGAGCTGAGCCTGGGTGCGGAGGGTGTCCAACATCGCAGGGTCGAAAGGCCTGTCGGAAACCCTGATGGCGCTGAGGTGGCGGTTGAGCAGATGCTCGGAGAGGGTGCGGAGGACGGTGTCGGGATGGCTCATCCAGCATTTAAGGGCCATGACTATGTCGCCATCGTCGAGCAGGGCGAAACGGTCGAGCAGTTGGTGGTTGGAGATGAAATCCTGCTCGGTGTAGTGGTGGCAGAGGAAATCGTAGAGGGGCATGAAGTCAATGCCAAGGCTGTCGCCGGCTGCAGCCAGTTCTCGGGCACGGCGGAGGACGTTGAGGAGCAGGTTGTCGGCAGCGATAACGGTTTTGTGAAGGTAGACCTGCCAGTACATCAGGCGGCGAGAGATGATGAATTTCTCGACCGAATAGATGCCTTTCTCGTCCACCACCAGTTCATCGTCCTTCACATTGAGCATGCTGATGATGCGGTCGGTGCCCACGATGCCCTCGCTAACACCGGTAAAGAAACTGTCGCGGCCCAGATAGTCAAGGCGGTCCATGTCGAGCTGGCTGCTCACCAGCTGATGGAGGAAATGCTTGGGATAGCTGTCGTCGAAGATGCTGATGGCAGTAGTCAAGCCGCCCCCGAACTCCTGGTTGAGACGTTGCATGTAGAGGCGCGAGCATACCTCGTGGGGCATGTCGGCCAGCGTATGCTCGGAGGTATGGGAGAAAGGGCCGTGGCCGATGTCGTGCATGAGGATGGCCAGCTTGGCCCCCAGCACCTCGTCGTGGGTGAGCTGCACCCCTTTTACCTTCAGCACCTCGAGGGCACGTCCCATGAGGTTGAGGGCACCCAGCATGTGGCTGAAGCGTGTATGCATGGCGCCTGGGTAGACCAAATAGGTGAAGCCCAACTGCTTGATGCGCCGCTGCCGCTGGAAAAAGGGGTGGCTGAGCACGTCGAAGATGATGTCGTCCTCTATGGTTAGAAACCCGTCGTACACCGGGTCGTTGATAATCTTGCGTTTGTTAGTCATCTTTAAGAAAACGCATATAGTATTTATTTATTGCCCAGAGGCCGAAAAATAAAATCATACTGCCCACACAATAAGTATACTTCAAATGCGTTATCCAACTTATCAAACAAAGATTCAAAATAATCACAATTCACCAATCTATTCAACAACATGAAAAAGAACCTTTTCTCACACAAAGCCATGACAGCTCTTGCCGTCATCGTGTTGGCCGCCATGATGCTGGCTGGCTGCAAAAAGGAAGAAATCACGCCTATTACCCCCAACGACACCACCACACCTGAGGAGCCCATCGACAACAGTCATTTCTACTATGGCAACGACACACTGGCCATCAACTCCATTATTAAGATGAACTCCGATGGCATGTACGTCTACTACTTCCAACTAAGCAACAACTACAGTTTCAGTGTCATGAGCCTTGAAGAAATTGGCGAAAGTGGAGCATCCTTCACCGACATCTACACATTCTTCTTCACCAGTACCGGCACGCTGGGTGCGATGAGCTCCGACGATGAAGAGGCTGAAGATGACTATATGGCCAACGGTTCCATCAAGATTTCAGAAGAGGACGGCATATATACAATTGCCGCCACGGGTACTACTGAATCTGGTAAGGCCATTGACATCTTCTACCAAGGCAAACTGATAGACCTCAACACCCCCACCGGAAATGGCACCGTGAACGTCAACGACAACCAATATCAGTTGATATCTGGCATCTGGACTTCTACAGATGGCTACTACCTGTACGAATTATTCAGTTCGCAAATGGATGCCACCCTCGACATCAGCTCACTACATACTTTGAGTAACGGCAGCTACACTATCACCACCGACGAAGACGAGCTGGCTTCTGGCAACGCTGTTGCCATGGAATTCTACATCAATGACGAAGATGAAATGGAGAGTGAATTCATCCTCAATAGCGGCACCCTCAACTGCACCATTAGTGGCGATACATATACCATCAACTTCAGCGGTTCCGCCAACGGCAACACCATTACAGGCAACTTCACCGGCTCCCTCCACGAAGTATCTATGAAGAAAGACCTCGAGAAAAACATCAGCAAGCGCATAGCCAAGTTGCTCAAATAATCCTATCCCTATCAAGGATACCCAAAAGAGCTCTCCCTTCGGGGTGAGCTCTTTTCTTTTAAGGAGAGATCTATTTTAGTTGATAGATTATAGTTTAAAGTAGTGAAAAGTTTATTGTTTATAGGTTATTGGTTATTGAGAGTTTAGAGTTGATAGTTTAAGTTTTTTATTTGTCAAGAATTTGAGAATTTGCAAATTGCGTATTTTGAATTTGATAAGAATTGGAGACTTTTATTGCAAGCAATAGAGTGTTCTATTTATTAGTTTTCTGTGTCGCGTCCCGTTGGGACGCAGTTCTCTGATGTCTGAATGTCACGGCACTGCGCCTTCGGCTTGAACCGTGTTTCTACGAGACGTTGCTGCATCTCGGCATAGCTCGAACAAGTTCGGCTCTGCTCTCGGAAAAAAACGTTGCTCCCATTCGGTCGCGACGTCGACTTTCGCAACGTTTCGCATATCACACCTCTTCGAGGTGATTTATAGAAGTCTCCTATTGAGAGTTGAAAGGTCTCTGAGTATAAAGTAAATCCGCGTAATCAAACCAAACTTTAGCTTGCCAAATTCGTGTAATACATGTGATACGTGGCACATTTAGTTGATAGTAAACTCTGCGCTTTCTGCGCTTTCTGCGAGACATCAAAGTCCGCGCCAGCCATTAATGGTTAATTAATGGTAATTCGTGTTAATAAAAAACAAGCTTTAGCTTGCACATTCGAGTTTTTCGTGTTTTTCGATGTTCTATAGTTGAAAGTTTATAGGTTATTGGTGTTAGTGTTTATTGGTTATTGTTTATTGGTTATTGAGAGTTGAAAGTTTAGAGTAGTTGAAAGTTTAGCGTTAAAAGTTGATAGTAAAATCTGCGATTTCTGCGAGAATTATTGCTTTACGGATTGAAAATCCTTATAGTATTTTGCGTCAGATTGCAAATCTGCCACAACTGAGAACATCCTCCGCGACGGGTTATTGAGAGTAAGGCTCTCCGAGCCTTTACTCCTTCACTTAATAATTTTTTTATGAGGGGCGCAAATATTTTGGGGTGGTTGTACGTTTATTGGTTGAATGGTTGAAAAAGAATTCATACATATTGCCCAAACACAACGTGAGGATCTATACCGTTTTGCTGTGCGCTATACTGCTGATGGCGACAGTGCTTGGGATATGGTGCAGGAGGCCCTTGTCAGGCTTTGGACACACCGCAGCCAGGTGGAGCCCGACAAAGCCAAAGGGTGGATGTTGAGGGTTATGTATCGTCTTTGGGTCGACCAACACCGACATGAGGAACGGTTTCGCCACATCGTGCCCGAGATTACACGAGAGGAGTGGTACCTGCAGCACGACAACTTTGAACTGCACGATGCCATGCAGCAAGCCCTCAACCAACTGCCCGAACAGCACCGAGCCATCTTGCTGATGAAGGACCTGGAGGGCTACCACTACAAGGAGATTGCCCAAATAGTCGGTTTGGACGAGTCGCAGGTGACCGGCATCCTTTACCGTGCCCGCATCAACCTGAAAAAGAATTATTTGAAGATAAACGAAATTAAAAAACACGCGTTATGATTAACATGGAAAACTACCAGAGCTATCTCTACCTCTACCAAGAGGGAGAGCTGGACAGCAGCACCTGCCTGGAGGTGGAGCGTTTTCTGCTGGAGCACCCCGACATCCGCGAGGAGATGGAGGCCTACTACGACCCCACGCTGGTAGTCACGGCCGAACCACCTTCTGCTCAACCTCAACACAAGAAATATACATGGCGTTGGGTTGCTGCCGCCTGTGTGGTGTTGGCAATGGGTTGGGGCGTTTATATGTTTTTCCCCTCTCAGACGAAAGATGGAATTACTGTGGCACAATCCACAAAGCCTGCCACAACGCTTGAACCTGTTGAAGAACATGAAACTACGGAGAATACAACATCCATCGACCAGGCCCCATCAGCACCTTTGGCAACCAATCATGCGAAGAATCCTTCTTCGGCCTCATTGGCAGTAGCGAAATCCCCTATTGATGAAAACCTAACCGCTCATGCCAACCAACTGCCCGCCGTTCTTTCCACGGCCACAGAGGAGGCTGATGCCACCCTAATAGACAGGCAACCCCACCACCTCCCATCCACTTTGGAGAGTCGGAAACTGGCACAGGTGAATGACGTCATCCTAGTGGACAATCTGGCCGAAGTGATACCTACCCAAACAAAAGCAGAAGAGCCCTCGTTACTTTTGCAGATGGCACACAACATTCGCAAGAACCTTGACCAAACCAAGCAAGACATCCACGATATTATTTACAACGGACTCCTCTCACTGCGCGAATCGCAGGAGCTGGCCGATGCCTCAATCATGACAGAATAATAATACAAACAACAATATACCCCCTCCTGATTATGAAAAAAACAGCATTCATCTTAGCCTTCTTAACCTGTGGCCTCCTCTCTATGGCACAGAGCACCACTTACCGCCAGAACCTCGAACAGACAATCAGCCACATTGTCGTGTCGGGCAACTGTATTGTCTGCTTAGAGCAGGACACATGCAACTGGATTTCTTATACTGCCTCGGCCCCCAGCACAAAAGAGCGGCTGGTGGTCATCGAAGGCAACCGACTCACCACAACGGCTGCCGCCAACGACATGACCCTGCATGTGGGTACCACGGCTGCTAACGACAGTACCCTATACCTGCTCACCTTCGACATCAGCGACAATGCCATGGTTCTCTACGATGGCAAGGTGCACACCGTCGGACACACCACTATCAACGGTACTAGCAATCGCAAAAAAAATTCCGCCGTTTTGTTGGGCAAAAAGAAATACGGTGAATACAAACGCCTACACAATGACTTTTTCTTCGGATGGAACCAGTGGCTGACAGGCAATGGCCTAATTAACGACCCCATACAAGGAAAATTTGCTCTCGACCAGGGCTGGCAATTGAGCTACTCCTTTTACATGGACGAACATAAAGCAGCTGGCATTGGAGTCGAATATCACACGAGCAACTATCAGTTTCTCTCTTCAAACACCGTCTTCTCGAGCGAAAATCATGGCTTTTCCATGGACTCCTATATCACCTCTGATGCAGGCACATGGACCAGCCACATCAACACCATGTCTATTGACTTCCCCCTACATTTCATCTTCTATCCCAATGCCCAGAAACACTCCTTCAGCCTTAGTTTGGAATTGATACCACAATTCTATTTCTACTGCACCCATTCGCGCACTTACACCTTCCAACAAAACGATGAGGAGGTTGTCAACAACTACATCAAAAAGTTATCTTTCAGCCGATTTCAATTAAAAACTCGCTTCAGCGTCAATTACGGCCTCCTTGGTGCCTATATAGAAACAGGGCTCACTCCTCTTATGAAAGAACTGAACATCAACAATCAATATATCGTCACCCCATACCACTTGGCATTTGGATTGAGACTCAACCTTTTTAACATCTTATAGCCTTACATAGGGAACATCTAAGAGGACACACCAACAATATAATACATCATTAATAAACCCTTTTAACCATGAAACCAAACTATCTAATCGGTTCTTTCCTCCTCCTGTTGTTTGCCATCACAGCCACATCATGTGAAAAAGAGGTGGGTTCCAACCTTTTGAATACCAGTCTTGCCATCCGACCCAACCTCATCGGTTCTTGGGCTTACCAAAGTGGTGAGGAAGAATACAACTTCTATGGCAACTATACTCTCGACACCACTTTCGTGCCCGAACACCCAAAGGTTAAGAACTTACATTTCCGCGACAACGGTATCGCCATAGTGGAAGAAAGAAGTGAGGCAGAGATATGGCCCCCCATTTATGATGAAATATCCTATACTTGGAACATCTCAACTAATGGTACCAATCTGCAGATGATTGACCGACACGGCAAAATAAACACATGGCAGATTCTGATTTTGACCGACCACATGTTGAAAGTGAAAATACAATACAACATCAACTACACCTCTGGTAATGGCATAGAAACCATCACCAACACCTATGCAAAAATCAACCATTAAATAACAATAACCCATGGACAAAATAACCCTCACCAAAAGCCTAGCAGCCGTTGCGTCCGTTCTGCTCTTAGCCACAGCATGCCAACGTACCAACGACACAAGACCAGTCACGCAAGATGCTTTTCGGGGCCTTTACTCGCCAGCTGCCACCGTGGTGAGAATCCGCCACGACTTGCACGAAGAGGGGGTTGAAGCCCGGAACGACTCCTTAACCTATTACGACAACTGGATCTGGAATACCTATCATAGAAGGCTCGACATTGTGGAATTCGACCGTGAGCAGAACTATCTTACCGAACCTACACAAGACTTCTACTACTACAACAGCAACGGGCGGCTGGACAGCATCTGTCACCGCGTCGGAGGAGTGTCGAAACGCACGTTCCATTTCACCTACTCCGACGGGCTGCTCAGCCAAATCAACTTCCTTTTCGGAGACGAAAACCGCAACTACACCACCGACTTCCTCTACCACAATGGACAGCAGTATCCCTACGCCATTGTCTTCACCCATCCACTACAAAACTGGATGATAGACAATTACGGCACCGACACACTTGTACAACGATGGACGCTGGAGTGGAGCAACGGCAACCTGATACGTGCCACGGCCGACTCCATGGCATGGTACTGCACCGGGCTGTCGAAGATAGAATATGCATACGACAACCATCCAAACCCCTTCCAAGGCTACTTCAATTCCAGCCTCATCAGCCACGACGGAATCGTCGATGACCCCTCCTGTTTCTGCAAAAACAACCTGGTGCGCCGCACATACTACCACTACAACAGCCGCGACAATACCACCTCCACTTCCCAGTCCCGATGGGACTACCAATACGTTCGTCCTCCCTATCCCAGCAGCGTCACCACCACCTATCACACCCTGTATTGGACCGACGTCACCGTCAAATCTTATTTCTATTACGACGACCCTTGGGCGGAGGAATAAGCAAACCGCCACAAGCCATCATCCACCCATCTGCGGCGTATAGCAAACGACGATAATCATCAGAATATTAATCAATGAAACAGAAAAAAACACCAATTCTAACACACAATAGCACAACACAAAAAGAAAGGAACCCCATGAGACACTTTTGGATTTTTATACTTTTAACGTTCACCATGCTGATGGTCTCCTGCGACCCCGGTTATAGCGAGGATATCGCCTTCAAAAACAACTCCTCCCACACCGTCACCATCACCCCGATGTACAACAGCCAATACGATAATGACACCACCATAGAACGTGAAGTCAAATCCTATACCATAGAGCCCAACCAAGAGGTTGTGGTAGAATCCATGGATGGATTGGGCGGAGCCAGTTACGAACAAGGCACCCACTGGCTGAAGTGGTACTATGGCAATGGGGTCGAACTACGGTTTGACGATGGAAAGCTCGTGGTCTACCATCCCGAAGACACCACCGGCATCAGTCCCTACAACTACCACTGCGACAACTACACCTACGACGAGAAACTAAAAGAGACCGCACCTTTCCTCGGCAACCCTTACTACGGCAAACTCACCTTCAGCATCACCGACGAGCACTACGGTGCCACCCAGTAAGGACATCCCTAACACCTAAGAAATATGAAAATAACGCTACCTGAAATTCAAGAGCTGGCTGCTGACGCTAGCCGCCGCAGCCCTGGGCATCAGCTGTACCGAGAGCGCGGTGGAATACGGCACTCCCGAAGCCACCTATCATGTCAAAGGTACCGTCTCCGACCCCGACGGGAAGCCCATGCCGGGGATTGAAGTCAACCATTATGGCCATCCCTACGACACCACCGACCCCCAAGGAGCTTACGCCTTCACCCTCAAAAGCGCATTTCCCAGTTTGCCCATCGACAATGTCACCTTCGCCGACATCGACAGCACCGAAAACGGCAGCTACAAAGACACCACGGTCATTATTCCCACTGCGGGCGTGCCTCTCAGTGGGGGCAACCGTCATTGGTACGAAGGCCAAGGCGATATAAACTATGATATTACTCTTAACCCAAAAAATAACGACAAATGAAAAAGATTCTCCTTACCTTTGCAGCGGTGACCGCCACCTGCATGGTTCTGATATGCGGCTGCACCAAATGCAAGGACTGGCCCGAAACGCCAGTAGTCCACAACATCGTCACCAGCGACTGCCACCACTTTACCGACCCCATTGCCGCCAAGGATATGAACACCGACTCTATCGTCGTGGAGTGGGACCTCGAAGGGGGCTCCATGAGCGTATCCCACTACAACATGATGCTGGACTGCGGCATGCGCCAGCCCATCCCGACCACCATCCTCCGCGAGGGCGACACCATCCGCGTGACTGAACACGTGGGCGAGCAGGGGCTGACCAACTGCGTGTGCCTATACGACAACTCGTTCGACATCGAATACCTGCCCGAAACACCGTTCACGCTAGTCATCGAGGTGGAAACCATGTGGTTTGACAGGACGGAGACCGTTACCGTCTACGAAAATAGTTTCAATTAGAAATGTACTGTATTCACCCTTAAACACCAACCAAAATGAAAAAGACACTTCTTACCCTTGTGGCCGTGACCATAACCTGCGCCACACTGATATGCAGCTGCGAAAAATGTGGCTGGGACGACGGCCTATGGGCCTACGACATGGCCACCACCGACTGCCACACCAGCACCGACAAACTGGCCGCCAAAGACATGAACACCGACTCTGTCATAGTGGATTGGAATCAAGAGCAACGCTTCATGACCGTCAATCACTACAACATGATCCTGGACTGCAAAGGGAACCAGAACATTACCACCACCATCCACCGCAATGGTGACACAGTGTGGGCAGTGGAGCATCTGGGCGAGCAAGGAATGACCGACTGCATCTGCCTTTACGACAACTCCTTCATCATCCAACATCTGCCACAGGAAGCATTCGTATTGGTCATAGAAATCGAATACTCCCACTTGGGCACCGTCATGGAGCGCAGAAAAGTATATGAGCAAGGGTACTCCGGACTCAGCTTTTGGGCCAAAAAGAGAGGCTGCTAACAAAAACATCAAAAAAACAATAACCTCATGAAAAAGAATCATTTTGCACTGTCTGCAACAGTTATCGGCTGCACCCTCATGCTCCTATCGGCGGCCTGCCAGCGCACCGACGACATCTTTCCTAACACGCAGAATGCCTTCCGAGGCATGTATCAACCAGTAAACGCCGTGGTGCAAATGCGCCACGACCTGCACGAAGAGGGGGTGGAAGCCAGCATCGACTCCCTCACCTTTTTCGACCGTTGGAGCTGGAGTTCCGACAGACGTCTGGCCCAAGTGGAATTCGACTACACAGGCACCTATTATTATTCTAACAGCCCTCGTATCGACAATTACTACTACAATAGCAACGGCCGCTTGGACAGCATCTGCTACAGTCTTGGTACGGACGGCAACTACCTGCGCACATACCGCTTTGCCTATTCCGGCGGGCTGCTGAGCCGCATCAGTTTCCCCTTCGGGCAGAACGGCAACCGCACCTACACCACCGATTTCCTTTACCGCAACGGCGAAGAGTACCCCTACGCCATTGTCTTCACCCACCCGCTCCAAGAGTGGTTGTACGATATATACCACACCGACACGCTGGTGAAGCAGTGGACCTTAGAATGGGAGAACGGCAACCTGGTGCGTGCCACGGCCGATTCAATGGCATGGTACACCTCAGGCCTCTCGCACATAGAATACTTCTACGACAACCACCCCAATCCCTTCCAAGGCTATTTCAGTTCCCAACTCATCGGCAAGGAGGGTTTCATCGACGACCCCACCTGCCTCTGCCGCAACAACATGGTGCGCCGTGTGAACTATCACTATGACCGTCGCAACGACTCCACCACCACCTCCGAGTCCACCTGGAGCTACGAATATCTCCCCAACGGGCTCCCCGCCAACTTCACCGCGGTCTACCCCACCATGTACTGGACCGAAATCACCGACAAAATCACCCTCACCTACGACCCCCACGGCGGAATGGGCGAAGAGTGAAGAACAATTCTATACTAGGTTAAACATGCAGCCGCTGCCAGAGTTCCCAGAGGACGATGGCGGCGGCGCAACTTATGTTGAGGGAGTGCTTGGTGCCCTGCTGGGGAATCTCGATGCTGCCGTCGCAGAGGGGGAGCAACTCTTCCTGCACGCCTTCCACTTCGTTGCCAAACACCACGGCCACCTTTTCTCCCAGGCTTTCGGGCAGGGCATCCAGCTTCATGCTGTCGTCCACCTGCTCCACCGCATAAATCCTATAGCCCTGCTCTTTCAGCACCTGCAGGCAGTCGGCCGTCTCCTCGTGATAGCTCCAGGCGACGCTCTCCTCGGCCCCGAGGGCAGTCTTATGGATGTCGCGATGAGGCGGGGTTGAACAGATGCCACATAGACAGATGCGCTCGACACGGAAAGCATCGCTAGTGCGGAAAACAGAGCCTATGTTGGTCTGGCTGCGCACATTGTCCAGCACCACCGTCAGGGGCAGCTTGTCGGCAGCCTTGAATTCCTCCACCGAAATGCGGTGAAGCTCATCCATGGAAAGTTTGTGTGTCATTGGGTAGAGATGATAGATATTATAGGGAGAAGGGTTTATCCTACGCTGCCTTCGAGGCTGATGCTGAGCAGTTTCTGGGCCTCGACGGCGAACTCCATGGGCAGTTTGCGGAGGACATCTTTGGCATAGCCGTTGACGATGAGACCCACGGCGCTCTCGGCCGAGATACCGCGTTGCTGGCAGTAGAAAAGCTGGTCTTCGGAAATCTTGCTCGTAGTAGCCTCATGCTCCAAGATGGCACTGCTGTTGTTGGCCTTGATATAGGGCCAGGTGTGGGCACCGCAGGTGTCGCCCAGCAGCAGCGAGTCGCACTGGGAGAAATTACGGGCACCGTCGGCACTCTTGTTTATCTGCACCAGGCCACGATAGCTGTTCTGACTGTGTCCGGCGCTGATGCCCTTGGACATGATGGTGCTATGGGTGTTCTTGCCAATGTGGATCATCTTGGTGCCGGTGTCGGCCTGTTGGTAGTTGTTGGTGACGGCAACGCTGTAGAATTCGGCGCTGCTGTCGTCGCCCTGGAGGATGCAACTGGGATATTTCCATGTGACAGCGCTGCCGGTCTCCACCTGGGTCCAAGAGATCTTGGAGTGGGAACCTTTGCAGATGCCGCGTTTGGTAACGAAATTATATATGCCACCCTTGCCCTCCTTGTCACCCGGGTACCAGTTCTGCACAGTGCTGTACTTGACCTCGGCATCTTTGAGGGCAACAATCTCGACGATGGCGGCATGAAGTTGGTTCTCATCGCGCTGGGGAGCGGTGCAGCCCTCCATATAACTGACATAGGCCTCCTCATCGCAGACAATAAGGGTGCGTTCGAACTGGCCAGTTCCTCGGGCGTTGATGCGAAAATAGCTGGAGAGTTCTATCGGGCAGCGGACTCCTTTGGGGATATAGCAGAAAGAGCCGTCGCTGAAAACTGCCGAGTTGAGTGCCGCAAAGAAATTGTCACCAATGGGCACCACCGAACCGAGATACTGCCTGACAAGGTCGGGGTGGTTTTGGACAGCTTCGCTGATGGGACAGAAGATGATGCCTTGTTCCTCGAGTGCTTTCTGCGAAGTGGTCTTCACCGACACGGAGTCCATGATGGCATCGTAGGCAACGCCGGCCAGCGCCTTCTGTTCACGAAGGGGAATGCCCAGCTTGTCGAAGGTGGCCAACAGCTCGGGGTCAACCTCGTCCATACTCTTCTTAGGTTGTTGTTTAGGAGCGGCATAGTAAATAATATCCTGGTAGTCGACCTTGTCGTACCTCAGATGTCCCCAAGTGGGCTCCTCCATGGTCTGCCATTTGCGGAATGCCTTCAATCGAAACTCCAGCAGCCAGTCGGGCTCGTTCTTTTTTTTCGAAATGAGACGAATAACATCCTCATTCAGCCCCTTGCCTATCGTGTCGGTGGCGATGTCGGTAACAAAGCCCCACTTATAGTCCTCGTTGGTAACCTCTTGAATAATATCGTTTTTTTCTTCTGCCATAGCTTATTATTTCTCAAAATACGAAATTGCAAAGATATGAAAAAAAAATGGATTAGTGACAGAATACCTAACCATCCACTTTGGGGTTGTTGCTTAGAAACAGACTGGCCAAGGAAACAGCAAGCAGTTTATGGCAGCAGTTGGACGAGAGTTTGGAGGTAGTACTGGTCGCAATCATCGAAAGTGGATAAGTGCTGACTATCGATGTCGAGAACGGCAACAACCTGATTATTCTTGTGAATAGGCACCACTATCTCACTACGGGAGGCTGCACTACAGGCAATATGGCCTGGGAAGGCCTCGACATCGGGCACCAGAAGGGTGCGGTCTTCTTTCCATGAGGTGCCGCAGACACCCTTGCCAAAACCAATATGCATACAGGCCACAGGACCTTGGAAGGGACCAAGCACCAGCTCGTCACCCACGACACGGTAGTAGCCAGTCCACCAAAAATGGAAGGTCTCGTGAATAAGTGCGGCGGCGTTGGCCATGAGGGCCAGCGTGTCGGTCTCGCCAGCGGCGAGAGCGGTGAATTGCTTGATGAGAAGCTGGTATTGCTGTGATTTATTTAGGGTGAGGGTGTCTTGGTTGTTGCGGGCATACTGGAAGAGGGCGATGGGCAGGTGGCAGTAGCCGTCGGGATTCTTGACTAGGTAGTCCTGATGGTATTCCTCGGCACTATAGAAATTCTGCAACGGCATGACCTCAACACAGAGGGGCAGGCCATACTTCTTGGCCTCCTCTGCCATGGCCAGGTTGATGAAGGGGAGGTCATAGGGGTCGACATAATAGATACCGGTACGGTAGCGGGTACCCTGGTCTTCGCCCTGCTTGTTGAGGCTGGTGGGGTCGATGGCTTTGAAGTACATCTGCAGAAGGAAGGAGAGGCTGACCTTGAGGGGGTCGTACTGCAGATGGACGGTCTCGGCATAGCCGGTGGTGTCGGTGTAGACCTCCTTGTAGGTGGGGTTGGGAGTGTTGCCATTGGCAAAACCCACCTGAGTGAAGGTTACGCCGTTGATTTGCTTGAAGAAATGCTCGGTGCCCCAAAAGCAGCCGGCAGCAAGATAAAGGTCTTTGATCATAACTTGGTGTTCTGTATGTTTGAGTTGTGGGAATTACGATTTATGAAAATTTTGAAGCAATTACGTATTTGACAAGTATTGGAGACTATAATTGCAAGCGATTAATGGATGTAGCCTTGTGATTCTTTCCACCACTCGGAGACATTGAAGCAGGGACATTCTTTGTCGGAATATTCGTTGTGCCCGTGCAAGGCAGCCTGCGGAAAGATACTCTGGAGCACGGTGATGAGCGAAACCAACGAATGCTCCTGAGCCCGGTTGAGTGTGTTGGCTGGGCGGCCACGCCTGTCAAGGCCCCCGACATAGCAGATACCGATGCTGTTTTGATTGTGACCATAGGTATGGGCACCAACAATCTGTACCGGACGACCCACATGGATGGTGCCATCAATGTAAATGACATAATGATAACCAATGTCATCAAAGCCTCGCTGAAGATGCCACTGACGTATTTCATCCACTGTGTGATGTTTGTTCTTACGAGTGGCCGTACAATGAATGATGATATCGTTAATCTCACGCATGCTTGTTGTATTATTTAGTTTCTGATATGTTTGTATTAATTCAATGAGGTGTAGCAAATTGCTCCTTTAAATAATATTGGTTACAAAACCCATTAGGAAACCCAAAAACACACCAAACCAGACGAGGGCTTTGAGTTCCTTATCCATGAGCTGCATCAGCATTTTTTGTGTCTGGCGCATATCCATGGCATTGATTTTGTCCTCGATGATTTGCTGAATATTTAGCGCCGTCAAAGCTTTCGGCAGATTGGTCTCCACAAGATTGCGGTAAGACCTCATAGTGGCAGACTTGAATTGTGCAAATAGTTCTTCCTTTCCTTCACAAATCTCCTTGATGGGCTTGGAGAGCAGTTGGTCGAATTCTGAGCCTACAAGATCTCCGACCATCTGCTGGGCATTGTTTTGCAGCATTTGGTTGATATTATTGGCCAACATGTGCTCTACAGAGTCACGCATGAGCTCGAGTACCCCTGCACCCAAACGGCCAAGAAGGCTGTCGCGCATCTTGCTCATCACCTGCTCCACCACTAAGGAGGAGACCTGATTGCCAAGGGTTGGGTTGGTTAGTTGACGAGAAATGGCAAGGGTTATACTATCCTCGACCTGAGATGTGAGGTGAGCATACTCTTCGGGCTCCATGTGCGACAGGAGGAACTGTTGGAGGGTGACTGGATTGTGTTGTAGGCGGTGGATGAAACGGTCGATGAAAGAGGATATCTTCTGCTCCATATCGTCGGAAAGGAGCTGATGGGCAAGGCTTTCGGTGTCGAGCAGCTGCTGGCTGACAGTATTACCGATGGCGGTGGCGATGTTACCTTTTTCCTTGGGGATGATGCCGGGGGTAAGTGGAATTCTAAACTTACCCATATAGTGGGCTTGATAGGGCCTGAAAAGCATGGCGATGGCCAGCCTATTGGTGAGGCCACCAATGACTGCACCTACGGCAGGACCTATGAGAATAGATATTAGAGACATTACAATAATCTTTAGGAGCGTAAAAACACTAGGAGGTTACTTTTTCTTATAATGGGGATGATAGGTGGTGATGGTGTCGCGAAGATACTGACGGGAGAGATGGGTGTAGATTTGGGTGGTGGAAAGGCTTTCGTGGCCCAGCATTTCCTGCACGGCGCGCAGGTCGGCACCATTTTGCACCAACTCGGTGGCAAAGCTATGGCGGAGGCTGTGGGGTGATACGTTTTTATGGAGGCATGCTTTTTCGACAGCCTCTTTGATGAACTGGAAGACTGCCACACGGGTGAGATGGTGCCCACGAAGGTTGAGAAAGACATATTTCTCCTCGCCAGGCTGGGGGGTAAGCTGGCTGCGGATGGTGAATAGGTAGTTCTGCAAGAGCTGAAGGGCATGGGGATTGATGGGGACCCACCGTTCTTTGTTCCCCTTGCCAAAGACCTGCAGCATCTCCTCTTTGGGATAGATGTTGGAAAGCTTGAGGTTGCAGAGTTCCGAAACACGGAGACCACATCCATAGAGAACTTCAACGATGACATAGTTGCGGGCAGGGCCGGGCTTACTAAGGTCGAAGGTGGCTTGGAGGGCTGTTATGTCCTCATCGCTGAGCACATCAGGCAGATGCTGGGGACGGGTGGGCATCTCGATAAGTTCGGCAGGGCTACTCTTGAGCACATCTTCTATCACCAGCATCTTATAGAATGTGCGCAAGCCCGAGATAATGCGGCATTGGGTGGTGACGGCCACGTGTGCCTCATTGAGTTGCTTGAGAAGTCCCTGCAGGTGTTCGACCGTGACATCCTGCGGTTCGATGCCTATCGGCTCAACATAATGGCGCAGATGGGAGACATCACGCAGGTAGGCCTGTACCGAATTGTCGGCCAAGTTGCGCTCGAGGCGTAGGTAGGTCTCGAAATCACGAATATGTCGGTCCCAATCCACAAGATCTATTTTTTCTTTTTGGGTTTCAGCGACTCGCCATCGGTAAGCACCCACCAGGCAAAGTCCCAAAGGGTTTCATCCATCTCTTTCAGATGCTTTGGGTTGAGGTCTTCTCGCTTGGCATCGAGATTGATTTTGCCGTATTTTGACATACGTCCTTGAACGACTGAGGCCTGGCGATTGAGGTAAGGTCCTGGACGGCCAGGATTCATCTTGAGGGGTGAAGGCAAACAGACAGCCAACAGGGCGGCCTCGCGACGGGTAAGGTGCTCAGCAGAGTGGTGGAAATAATGCTGGCTGGCAGCTTCGCAACCATAAATACCATCACCGAACTCAATAACATTGAGGTAGCATTCCATGATGCGTTTCTTGCCCCATATTTTCTCTATGAGTGTGGTGTAGTAAGCCTCCACAGCCTTTCTCACAACGCTGTGTTTGTGAGGCAGAAAGCAGTTCTTGGCTGTCTGCATGCTGATGGTGCTGCCTCCACGGTGGCGACGGCCTTTCTTGCCTTCGATATAAGACATCTTCAGTTGCTTGACATCAAAGCCGTGATGGTACATGAAGAGACCGTCCTCGGAAACGGTGACAGCATTGACGAGGTTTTGAGAAATCTTATCCAACCGCACGTAGTCGCGCTCGAAACGCACCTCGCGGTTGGGGTCCTTGACCTGCTCAAAAAAACGGGTGACCATGAGCGGTGTGATGGGAGGATTGATAACGGCACAGAAAAGCACCTGAAAAATTGAGAAACCAAATAGTGCCAATAGTGTGACCCAAATGAAACGCCAAATCTTGCCCTTGAAGGAGAGTTGTTTCCAACGTTTGAGCCCTTTTTTTACTTTTTTCTTATTATTTTTGCGTCTTTTTGACATTGAATGTATTTTTTAGTTCGTTGTATTTCTGCAAGCACAACCAGCAGATAAAATAGACAAGCCCCCGATTACACACTCTTACTTTGGACGCATCCAAATCCCTCAGCTTGACATTCCAGTCAATGGGGCCGTGATAAAGGAGCCAACTTTGAACATCTAACACAAGCTTGTCATAGCCGGGAAAATGACTATTGGGGTTACCCCGCAACGGCCATGGCAGAGAGGCTATCAATAGAGCAGATTCTTCCAAGGTTAGAGTGGCAGCCGAATGGTGAAAATAGTGTTGACTTGCGGCTTCGCAGCCATAGATGCCGTCACCAAATTCTACGATATTGAGGTAACATTCCATGATACGCTTCTTACTCCATAACAAATCCATCAAACAAACATAATAGGTCTCTACAACTTTACGAAGCCAAGTACGGGAATGTGGAAGAAAACAGTTCTTGGCTGTCTGCTGTGTGATAGTGCTACCTCCTTTTAGACTTGGTGAAGTTCTGTTATGCCTATAGGCAACAACAAGTTGATGATGTGCAATGCCTTTATCGTAAAGGAAAAGGCCTGAATTTTCGGCAACATTTGCCAAATCTACCAAAAAATGAGAAATCAACTCAATCGGCACTACTTTCCATTCAAAATGTTTCTCTCTTCCCTGCAGCTTAAACTGCTCAAAGTAGCGCTTAATCATCAATGGAGTAATTATTGGAGGAAAAAATTTGCAGTAAAGTACTTGAAAAATCGTAATCGCCAGCATTGTTGCAACTATCAAAACAACCACTTTCCCAAAGCCATGCCATTGAGTAGCTGCATAAAAGAGGCCAAATATGATGAATAGCAATAACAAGAAAAAGCACCAACGTGTAAGTTGAAGTAGCCTCCTTATCAAATAGGCACTATTGGGATTACTTTTCACTATTATTGACAATTATGAGTTTCTTGGCACCTTATTTTTATTGCAAAATTACATTTTTTTGTTGAAATAAGAAAAAAAATGTATATTTGTAAATCGTTACAAAAAAATAATTAATACATAAACATTTCAAAATCAAAATAATATGATTAAAGTAGCTATCAACGGTTTTGGCCGTATCGGACGCATGTCCTTCCGTGCTATCATGGAAAACCATCCTGAGCTTGAAGTCGTCGCCGTGAACGACCTTACCAGCGCAGAGACTCTCGCATACCTTTTCAAATACGACTCCGTTCACGACAATTTCCCCGGCGAAGTGCATGCCGAAGGCGATTGCATCGTTGTGAATGGCAAGAAGGTGAAAATTTATGCTGAGCGCGACCCCCAGAACCTCCCTTGGAAAGAACTCGGCATTGACATCGTGATTGAGTCTACCGGTCTGTTCAAGAAGAGAGAACAGATGATGAAACACATCAACGCTGGTGCCAAGAAGGTGATTCTGACCGTGCCCGCCAGTAAGGCCGACGACGTGGATGCCACCATCGTGATGGGCGTTAATGACAACATCCTCACCAAGGAAATGCAGCTCGTGAGCAACGCTAGCTGCACCACCAACTGCTTGGCTCCTATGGCCAAGGTGTTGAACGACAAATTCGGCATCAAACGCGGTTTGATGAACACCATCCACAGCTATACCAACGACCAGAAGATTCTTGATCAGCCTCACAGCGACCTCCGTCGTGCCCGTGCTGCTGCCGTTTCTATCATTCCCACCTCCAGTGGTGCCGCTAAGGCTGTGGGTCTGGTGATTCCCGAACTGCAGGGCAAACTGGATGGCTTCGCCATGCGCGTTCCTACCCCCGACGGTTCTGTTGTTGACCTCACTGCAGAGATGAAGTGCAACGTCACCAAGGAGGAAATCAACGCTGCCATTAAGGAAGCTGCTGAAGGCCCCATGAAAGGCATCTTACAGTACACCGCAGACCCCATCGTCAGCATCGATATCGTTGACAACACCCATAGCTCTATCTTCGACAGCCTGCTGACCCAGGTGATGGACGGCAACATGGTGAAGGTTATCAGCTGGTACGACAACGAGAAGGGCTACAGCACCCGCGTTAGCGACCTCGCTGCCAAACTGGCCACTCTGCTGTAATACACACTTATACAATGGGTGAAGAATACAACCCACCCAAATAAACACAATCAGGGGAGTGTACCACGATGATACACTCCCCTTTTTTTTTGTATTATGAAACGCATTCCTATTTTAATCATCTGCCTGACCCTTGTAGCCAGCCTCTGCAGTTGCAAACAACAAGAACAAGGCAATAAAGAACCCCAATCATATACTTTTACAGATGATTATGGTCGCGAGGTAAAAGTACCCTCCTCCCCTACCCGCATCGTCAGCGTGTCGCACTCAGTTACCGAGATCATGTTTGCATTAGGTGCTGGCGACCTTTTGGTCGGACGCACCGATTTCTGCACTTATCCTCCTGAGGTTGAGAAAATTCCCAGTATAGGAGGTATCACCAACATGAACATTGAGCAAATACTTTCTCTACAACCCGAACTGGTGTTGAGCAGTTCTATGGTGCAGCAAAAAAATGTTCAGCAGTTAGAGAAAATGGGAGTCCCTTTTGTCAGCATCATTGAGAAACAACAATTTGACGGACTATTCGGCAACATTGACAAAATTGGACAGTTGATTGACCGTAAAGAAGCTGCAGACAGCCTGAACAAGTTACTACACAAGCAGTTGGACAAGGTGCTGGACTCATTAGGTGAGATTGTGAATCCCAAGACTGCCTACTACGTGGTTGGATTCGGTGCCGGGGGTAATTATACCGCAGGGGGCAATACTTTCATCAACGACATCATCACCATGGCTGGCGGCAAAAACATTGCCAGCGACGTAGATGGGTGGAGCTATAGCCTTGAAACCCTCATGCAGAAAGACCCGGAATTCATCATCATAAGAACAGAAGACTCGGCAACCTTCTGCAAGACACAACCCTACAACCGCTTATCAGCAGTCAAAAAAGGCAACATTATCACTATTGAATCGGGCAAGCTTGACATCCAAGGTCCGCGCAACATCGAAGCCATCAAAATTTTGGCTGCACGATTCAGCACCAAAAAGTAAGTAGAACAGGGTAGACAAGGTGCAAGCCTTATCGACCCGTTTTGATATAGCGGAGAGCCCGCTCGAGCTGAATATCAAGTCCTTCGTTCCATAGACGGTTGCGATTGAACAGTACCTCTATATCGGGTTTCACACCAACACCCTCAACTTGGTTGTAATCTTTATCAACCATATTGAAAGTGCTGGTGTAGATGTAGAAAGGATATTTTCCTTTGTACTCAGACCGATAGACATGCTGAACAAGATAATCTACGCCTTCGCCGATATACTGTCTGTAGTATTCATACATAGTGTAATCACCCATGCATCCGCTGTAGAACAAGTCGTGGCTATAGGTGGAATTAGGCAGCAGGGCACCAATGGCACCGTAGGTGCGCTCGCCAATTACTTTACCTTGGGGCAGACCTTTGATGAGCATGGTGGCCAACTCGGCACAACTAACAGAGTTGATGTCAACCAATGCCACCACAGGTTTCTCCTTGAGCAGATGGTTGCTGGGGCAGTAGACCATGTATTCAGCCCAAGGACTGTAGTCAAGACGGCCGAAGCCATCTTTCACACGGGTATAGCCCACAACACTATGCTGCTGAGCGAGTGACCCTATAAAAGGCTGGAGGTCAGCGGTACTGCCGCCACCATTGCCTCGAAGATCGATGATAATACCAACCACAGAATCGTTATTGGCATAGCCCTTGGGGGTAATTCCGTACCCTTCGTCGGTACCGTAGAAAGCCTTGATGGGGGCAAAGACATAACTCGGCAAGACATACCTATATTGGAGCAACTCCGACAAACTGAAGCCCGTGAAACGGAAATAGGCAATCATCTCGCCCGCATTCTTTCCCTTGATTAAGGCAAAGTGAGTGCCTGGTATGCTGATGCCGTAAGTGTAGTTAATTGTGGCATCGTAGCCAATATACTTCACCAGATCGGAACGTTTCTGAAGAGCATCCAGTTCTTTCTCCATTTCAGCACCAGAATAAGTGGTATGTTCATATTCATTTACGCCAGGGCTAACCATGGCAAATTTTCCATTGTTGCCAGGAGCATAGAAAATACCAAACAGGTGATGGTCCAGCAACCCTTCGAAAAGATCTGTATAAGCCTGTTGATACGCAGCTTGCGAAACATAGCTGGCATGGTCGAAACTATCGAAAACTGGTTTGAAGGTACGGTAACGCTCGTCCCAGTTCACCGTATCATGACCCCAAAAGACATAGCCTTGATCCATGCCTTGCCACACGGCTTCAAACTGCGAAGCGTAGGTGGTGCAGACACGACTATTCGGATTGACAAAATCACTCACTGTCGACTCTTTGCGACAGGAAGTCATTATGAACAGAAAAAGTGACGAAAAGAGAACTATTTTAACCAAAGAGTATTTCATCTGTACAAAATTTACATTAACAAAACAATCATTTACAACGCAACGAAACTATAGCCAGAAGCTCAATCCAGCCTGCATCACAAAGGTAGTATTGTAGCGCGGATTGAGATTGGTCATATATTCTTTTTGAATATCATATATACCATAATACCAACGCACTTCAACACCTATCTCAACTCGTTTGGCTATCACACCACTCAGTCCAGCCCCATAGGTAAAGCCGCCGTCCTTGCGGTTATACTTAATCTGCGACTCCTCAGAGTCGAGGTCCACATCCTCGTCATATAGGGGAGAGCCGAACACAGCCATCGTTTTACCTTTGCGATGACTGGAAAGCCAGTAGCCACCATATACTCCGCCAAAAGCATGCAGTCTTACGGCATTCCCCACATTCAGCATCACCACCAACGGCACGTTGACATATTGGTTGGTGGTGGTGTCGGGATAGGCTCCACCTCCATTGGCCATCATGTGCTCGCGGTAATAATTCTTATTTAGCATCACACCGTCCACACGGAATGTCAACCACTTCCAAGGCGAATAGCCCAGTTGTACCCCATAAGAGGTACCCGGGGCATAGGGCGAAAAACTATAGTCGGTCATGTAGGACATGTCGACAATGTGGTAGTTGCGGTCTAATCCTCCAAGCACGCCAATCGAGAAATGGGGCGTTCTGGGAGATGTTTCAGCAGCTGGATTTACAGGAGCCGAATCCTCTTGTGCCTTGAGTGACATAGGAATGGCTACCATCAAAGCCAGGATAAGGATTGAAAGGTGTTGGATTAGTTTCATTTTTGATTGTAAAAAGATTATCAAATAATAACGATTACAAATAACATGCAACAATTATGTGCTGGAGTCACCTATTCTTCATAATCAAGCACGGCGGTTACAGTAGTTATTTGCCTGTGCGCAGATATTGTAGCGCGCGGTTGAGCTGGCTGTCAACTCCTGCTGAGAGTTCGCTGTCGTTGTATGGCACCTCAATATCGGGAGTCACACCAACACCCTCAAGACTCTTATATTCAGTTGTGACAACCTGATAGGTACCGCTGTACATAAAGTAAGAAAAGTCTTCTGGATGGGTCGGCTTATTCTTCTCATACAACTGCTGATCGCCGAAACAGCCTGTATAAAACAGATTGAAAGTCACATCGGTATTAGGACTTAAGGCACAAGTGCCGCCATAAGTGCTCTCTCCGATGAATGTACCATTGGGGATTGTCTTGAGGATATAGGTGCTCAGCTCAGCGCAACTGACCGAATTGGCATCCGACAGCACCACGATGGGCTTAGCCTCCTTCAGATGGCTACGCGGACACTCAAACTCCAGCGGCTCCCACACAGTATAATCCATTCGATTCAAACCCTGTTTATAGCGAGTATAGCCCCAATGAAACATATTCTGCAAGAGGGACCCAATGAATGGGCTAATTTCGGAAACACTTCCGCCAGGATTACCACGAAGATCAATGATGATAGATTCCACATCCGATTTGCCTACTGCACCATTGGTGACACCAGTAAACCATGCTGTGTCACCATCGCCATAAAAGGCACGGAAAGGAGCTCGAGCATCTGCAGGGGCCGACTTATCGAACAATGTGGACATGTTGAATTCCGAAAGGCGTAAATAGGCAATATGTTTTCCGGTCGACTTGCCAGGCAGGAGGCAGAAAACGCTGCTGACATACTTCCCTGTTGTATCGCTATACTCTATAAAATTGCTGATTCCTGATTGTCTTTTCAGAATCTCTACCTGGGTTGCATACTTGGTGACGCGACTTGGAAGGTGAGGAGCCATCTTGATAAGATATTTGTGTCCTTCAGAAGGGTTCCACAAAAAGAGGGTCATGTGGTGGTCAAGCAGACCGTTGATGACACCCTTCCATGTATTCACATATGTGGCCGAGTCCACACCATTGGCATCGAAAGAGGCAAAAATAGGTCTATACTTCTCGTAACGGGCATCCCAGTCAACGGTATCAGTATCCCACATGACATAGGTGTGGTCGAGACCTTCCCAAATCGCCTCAAATTGTTCCAGATAGGTGGAGCATCGGCGATTATTGGGACTTTGAATATCAAGCTTCTCTTTGCGGCATGAAGAGAAGAGAATCAGGGTGATAATACTACATGTAATCAGCCGAGCTGAAGAAAAATTCCTATGAGTCATAATGAAAATTATTATTTAACAATTTTACAAGGTATACGTTGCTCCCACCAAGAGGAGGAAAGAAGTGTTATATTGTGGATTGTGCTGGCGCGAGAGGCGCTTCTGCAAATCCGTGAGTCCATAGTACCAATGCATGTTCACATCAATACCCACACGCTTCGAGCAGGGGATGCTGATGCCCAAGCCATAGGTAAGTCCTGCATCAAAACGGTTGTCGCGGGACTTGTCGAAAGTATAGGGTTCACTGTATTCGTAAGAATCTCTTACAGACATCAGTGGCAACGCACCTCCACTGCGGCTCCCGTTAAGCCAATAACCCATATAACCTCCCAAAAACAGGTGATACCGAACCTTCTTTCCTATAGAAAGGTCTGCCATGAAGGGCACATTCAAATACCCATTTTGGGCCATCTCGCCGCGTGCAAAAACTTCAATCTTGTCATTGATCGTTATCGAGTCAACCTGCATGAGCACATAATCCTTAGGGATATAGTATAGTCCAGTGCGCAGAGCCAACCACTTATATGGTTGATATCGCAAGTTGAACCCATAAGAAAAACTTAGGCGGGGCATATAGGTATAGTTTTTCATATAGGCCGTACCTGCATCAAGTGTGTTGAAGACTAAACCTGCATCCACACCAAGGGTCCATCTTCCCACAGGCGAAAAGACATCTGATTCTTCACCCGCCGTTTGCTGCATCTGCGGGGTAGATGTTTGGGCAGTAAGGCCAAAGCCCAAAGCCAAAAAAGTGAGCAATAATAAAAAGTTCTTTTTCATATAAGATGGGTTCTATTAATTCGATTTTGAGAGCGCGTGCCTCCGGCACGCTGAGCTATATCTACTTGATATACCCCACACTATAAGTGCGGGGTTATTGAGAGTTTGCCTCTTCGAGGCAATTAAAAGAAGTCACCATAATTATATTTCGACTAAGTGAGCCGCGCCATGAATGGCGCGGCTCACACCTATCAATTGTTATTCTGCATCGCTAATAAAGGGATATTTGTAATCATGGGCAGCATCAAAGGTCTCTTTGATGGCCTGCGGACTGGTCCAACGGATGAGGTTGAGATAGGAGCCTGCCTTGTCATTCGTACCACTGGCACGTGCACCTCCAAAGGGTTGTTGGCCGACCACAGCGCCAGTGGGCTTGTCATTATAATAGATGTTGCCTGCTGCATACTTGAGTATGTCTGCTCCCTGACGCAGGGCCTTGCGGTCGTTGGCAAAGATAGCACCTGTGAGAGCATACGGAGAAGTTTCGTCGCAGAGGTGGAGGGTCTCCTCATACTTATCGTCGTCATAGACATAAATGGTGATGATGGGACCAAATATCTCCTCACACATCGATTTGTACTTCGGAGTCTTGGCCAGAATGACGGTGGGCTCGACGAACCAGCCCTGACTCTTGTCGCCATGGCCACCGAAAACTATCTCGGCATCCGGGCTCTGCTTGGCGTGCTCAATGTAGCGCATATTGTTGTCGAACGAAGCCTCGTCAATAACAGCATTGACAAAAGCACCAAAGTCGCGCACATCGCCCATCTTTATTTCAGCCATCATCTTGCCCACCTTTTCCTTCACAGCTGGCCACAAACTGGCAGGCACATAGGCACGGCTGGCTGCAGAGCACTTCTGACCCTGAAATTCAAAGGCACCACGCACGATGGCTGTGGCTACCTGCTCCACATCGGCCGAGTGGTGCACGAAGATAAAGTCCTTACCGCCAGTCTCTCCCACAATCTTGGGATAGGTGCGGTAGTTGGCAATGTTGTCGCCGATAGATTTCCAAAAACTGTTGAAGGTGCCAGTTGAACCCGTAAAGTGAACTCCTGCCAGATTGGCATCGGCGAAGGCCACTTTACCAATGACAGAACCGCTGCCGGGAAGGAAGTTAACCACGCCGTCGGGCAATCCTGCTTCCTTATAAATCTTCATCAGCAGGTAGTTGGAAAGCAATGCTGTGGTACTGGGTTTCCAGATGCATACATTCCCCATCAGCACGGGAGAAAGACAGAGGTTGCTGGCAATGGAGGTGAAGTTGAATGGAGTAATGGCAAAGATGAAACCTTCGAGTGGACGGTAGGTCACATAGTTGAGGGTTCCTTTGTCGCTGCATGGTTGGTCACTATAAATCTGAGAGGCATAATAGGCGTTGTAGCGCAGGAAGTCGGCCAACTCACAGGCAGAGTCTATCTCGGCCTGCATCGTGGTCTTTCCCTGTCCCAGCATCGTGGCAGCGTTAATCAGCCAGCGGTACTTGCCACAGATGAGGGTGGCAATCTTCTGCATCACGCTGGCACGGTCAATCCAAGGGGTGTTAGCCCATTCCTCATGAGCCTTCATAGCTGCATCGATGGCCATCTGCACCTCTTTTTCGCCCACTTTGTAATATTTGGCTAACACATGGTGGTTCTCTGTGGGCATCACCACGGTGCCAGTCTCGCTAGTGCGGACTTCCTTGCCACCAATAATGGCAGGAATGTCCGTCACCACATTATACAGTTCGTCTAAAGCCTTGCGGATTTCTTTACGTTCTGCACTACCAGGTTTGTAACCGAGAACGGGTTCATTCTCAGGTTTAGGAAAAGAGAAAATCGTGTTATTCATATGACTTTTATAATAAGTATTTAATAATATTTTTCAGTCTAAAGAGGTTGCAAATTTACGGTTTTTTTCCAAATTCACAAGAAAAAATTTTTTTTAACCTATCCAAAGTCCTTTACTTCGCTTCCAACATCCAAGCAAAAAAACAAAAAAACGCTCTTAATTCTAAAAAATGTGTATTTTTGCAACTTGAAAAAAATACAAACAACAATTATTATAATACCATGAAAAGACTCAGTATCATCCTAATGTGCTTTGCAGCACTTTCGTTTGTCTCCTGTAGCAGCCTCGGTACCATCGCCGCTTCCGACTCCGCTGCCAAAGCCACTGGCCAAAGCACCGCCAACGCCATCCTTGGCCTTTACCGTTCATACAAGGCCAATGGTACCATCAGCCTCAGCAACACCACCGACCTCACCAATGCACTTGCTCTCGCTACTGGCTACACAGGCTATCGCAACAACCAAACCAACAGCAGCTACAAGACATCCTTTGCCGCTGGTATGGTCGCCGCAGGTGGTTCTCTCATCACCTCTTCCAATGTCAACAGCGTCATCACTACCATGAACAACCTTACCGGACTCAACGTCAACGCCTCCAACATCTCACAGAACGTCAACACAATCACCTCTATTATCACCTTGCTCAACGCCCTGGGTACAGCTCAGTAACCGCACAGCAAAAATCCCTTTAACCCAAATCGGTCATTAGGGTTTATGCCAGATTAGTATTTGTTTCGAGCAGATTGGCCGCATCGCTGGCGAAGGCGTGAAGAAAGCATCCAGTGGATGGTTTCGATAGCGAAGCGGAGAACAAAGCTACGACGAGGCAGGGATGAAGTCAAGATGCCGGAAGAAATGCTGAGATGGCCCAAAAAGACTTAAAAAACTTAAATTAATAATGAAGTCGGCCTAATGACCGATTTGGGTTTAAGGAAGGATTTCCAAATAGCCAAAGACCGTCGCCATCCAATTGATGACGACGGTCTTCTTTTTCCACATTTTACAGCTATTTATCTATTCTTTTAGTATTTTCTCCAACGCGTCAGCAACTAAAAAGATACTACCTGTTACAAGCACCAAGTCGTTGTGCGGGTCAGCGGCCTGACGGGCGGCATCTATGGCAAGATCCACAGTACAGAAAGAGGCACCCTGCATACCCTCCTGCTTAGCAGCTGCAGCAAGTTCCTCCACTGGGAGGCCGCGAGGCACGCTGGGTTGGGTATAGTAATAGGTGGTTTGGTCATGTGGCAACATGCGGAGGATTTTGCGATAGTCCTTGTCGTTGACACAGCCGTAAATGAGGTGAAGATGTCGATAGGGCACCTCTGCCAGTTTGTGCAGCATGGCATCAACTCCATCGGCGTTGTGAGCCGTCTCGCAGATAGTCAACGGCAGACGGTCCAAAACCTCCCAACGGCCATGGAGGCCTGTGTCAGCAACCACACGGGCAATACCTTCTCTAACATGGTCGGCATTTATTTGGTATCTCACTTTTAACAAGACCTCAAGTGCTTGAAACAGCGTGGCGATATTATGCAATTGATAGCTGCCACTCAAAGGCGATAGGAACTGGTTCTGCCCCAATAGCTGCGGAGTAGAACCAACCACGTTGACGGTGAACTGAAGATTGGGGTCGTAGTCGTCCAAACCATTGTCGGCCGGCAATTTGGTCTCAACGATGGTATACTTGTCGTCAGCGAAAAAGATCGTAGCACCCATTTCGGCAGCTTTAGCCTCGAAGACTGGCTTGGTGTCGGGATGAGACTCCCCTATCACTACTGGTACTCCCGATTTGATAATGCCGGCCTTTTCACCCGCTATCTTGGCCAAGGTGTCGCCCAAGAACTGGGTGTGGTCGTAACCAATGTTGGTAATGACGCAAAGGTCAGGACGAATAACATTGGTACTGTCGAGCCTTCCGCCCATACCCACTTCCACAACAGCCACATCCACCTGCTCTTGGGCAAAATAGTCAAAAGCCAGGCCCACTGTCATCTCGAAGAAACTGAGTTGCAGAGACTGCATGAAGGGACGATGCTGCTCCACAAAATCTGACACCCGCTGTCTAGGTATCATTTGGCCGTTGATGCGGATGCGTTCGCGAAAGTCAACCAGATGGGGCGATGTATAGAGTCCCACCTTGTAGCCTGCCTGCATCAGGATGGAGCAAAGCATGTGAGAGACGGACCCTTTGCCGTTGGTACCAGCCACATGGATGCTACGGAACTTATTCTCAGGATTGCCAAGATGGTTCATCAACTGCACCGTGTTGGAAATATCGGCCTTATAGGCAGCACTACCAATGCGGTGATACATGGGCAGGCTGTTGAATAAATAGTCAAGTGTTTCTTGATAAGTCATACGGGTAGGTTATTTGGTGGGAATGGTGTAGGTGAGTCCCAAGAGAAAGAGTCCCCGATAGCTGGGATAGTTCTGCCAGTAGAAATAGCGTTGGAAAAGCAAGTTGTCGGCTTTGAGGAAGAAACTGAGGGCTTTGTTGTGGCGATATTCCAGTTCCAGGTTCATGCCATAACGCAGAGGCAGATAGAGGGTGCTGTCGGCCCCATCGGTGGCCATTGCGGTGGCGTATGGGGTGCGTCCCATAAGCTGCAGTTCCAGCCGACCGATGATTTTGTCGTGGTAGTTAATCGTGGCAGCTACTCCGGCATCGAAATCGGGACGGTAATAGAGTGGCAGCTCCACGCGCTGGTCACCCTGTATGACGGTACGCTTATTTCTATATATATAATAGTTGCCCTTGGCCTCTAAGCGCAGCATCTCGTCGTTGACAAAGGCAAAATGACCACCCACCTTGATGCGGGTGAGACTATCATATACAGGCGTAAAGACATTGTGGAGAGTGTAATGGTCGTTAAGCGCAAAGGAGAGGTCATCGTCGAGGGAGCTGTAAACGCCATACACACCAAAGTCGATCTTCTTGCTGAGGTTGAAACGAAGCTTGGCGGCAAAGTCGTAATGGCTATGGGCGCGCACCTGGCTGCCAGGTGCCACATATGGGTTGACCAGACGTATTTGGTTCCAGCTGTAGGCATCGATATTGCCCTGAGCGGATAAGGTGGCGGTGAGCAGTTCGTTGAAAAAGGATTTGGTGACCGTTGCGTCGGGATAGACATGCACCTTGCTCCTATTGCTGTTGAAGGCATCCACTGCCACTACGGCCCCGGCATGAATCTGGACCCCCGAGAAGATGAAGTCGAGATAAGGATTTGCCTTATAGAGGTGGTGCGAACTGCGGGTTGCCAATACCGAGCGACCCGTAACCTCATCACGGTCAAGCAGCCCTGCGGCATAGAGACTATCTGCACCAAAGGGCAGTTCGAGGGGATTGAAATTGTTGAAGAATCCGTTGTATGTGAGGTGCAGATAGGCCACACCCTTGTATTTTTGCGCCAAAGTGAAACCGTAATGGATATTTCCGTCAAGATTCAAGTTCAGCTCATTCTGACTATAGGAGGCAAAAAGGTCGGTGACATTCAGGTTCACCTCATAGCCCAAAGCATGCACGTCGGTGTTGAGGGTCTTCAGCCCAAAATTGGCCGAGGCGATATTGTAAACAGCGTTATAGTCACTCTTCTCAACCGAGTCGCGCGGCAGACCCATGACAGCATGCAGCGTGCTGTCGCTGAATCCATAGTAACGGTTAAAGTCATTTTGGAATCCCATGTCGCCACTCAGCTGCAAATTCTTCTTCGTGATGAGTTTGCCAAAAAGATTGATATCGGTATAGGAAAAGGGGGCTTGCCCGAAATGAGTGGACGAAGGTTCTTCGTCGCTGGGGCGACCTATCGACCCCCACGAGGAGCGATGCACCGCACGCATGCCATAACTCTTGTTTGGACTACGTAACGAGTTGAAATAGAGCTCGGCCAATGGCGACCAATAGTTGCCGCCACCCAGCTTGATGTAGTTGTTATAGAGACGGGTAGCTGGTTCACCGATGATTCGGGCGGCCTTGATGCGCGACGGCTCATAGAGCGAGGTGAGCCGTCGGGTGCTGATATCGTAGGTAAACGACTTGTTGATGGTAGAGACAGTGTCTGTAATGGTAGGGGCCACATTGATTTTGGGCATTTCCTCCACCACAGGCTTGTAACGGCTCGTAACGACAACGCGCTCGTTGTAAACATTGCTGTCCGTCTGGGCACGGCCTGCAAAGCCAGTAGCCAGCATGGCAAGGCAAAGCAGTACGGAAAAAGAATTAGCGTATCTCATGGTTACTATTGATTATCGGTTTCAGACTCATTTTCAAGTTCAATCACAACCTCTTCCTCTTCGGGCTGCTGGGCAGGTTTCTCTTCTTCCAGAATGGCGTTGCGTTTCTGCAGGGCCAGCTGCACCAAGTCGTCGCCATCGTAGTTGTCGATGATGCTTTGCAGGGTCTGCTTGGCCTGGAGGTTGTTGCCACGGGCATGGAAGATATCGGCCCAGAGGATGAAAGATTTAGCCAGCCAATAGTCGCTCGCGGGGTCGGCGGCAATACTCTCAATGGCACGCTCGGCACCATCATAGTCGTGCTGCAGATAGCGCATCTCGGCAATGCGGTAGGAAGCCTCGCCGCTATAGTCGCCATTGGTCGAGTTTTTCAAGAGGGAGTAGAGACTGTCTGCCTGAGGATAGGTGGTGACATTCTCATAGTAGCAACGAGCCATGCAGATGCGGGCCTCATCGCGCAACTCGTCAGTAATCTTCACCTCGCCCAAGAGCTGACGGGCGGAAGCAATGACGCTGTCGCGCATGTCCAGACGAATCCAGCTGCGCATATAGCCCACTCGGCCTGCTATGCGGCTGTTGTCGCTTTCGGCCATACCCACCAACTGGTTGTAGAGGTCGAGGGCTTTGGTGAAATTGTTAAGGTTGTATGCTATGTTGGCGGCATTTTGCAAAGAACGCTCTGAATAACTGTTGCGTCCGGCACTAGCCACAGCCTCATAGTGCGGCAGTGCACGCTCGTTTTGCCCCGTACGGAAGAGGCAGTCGGCTGCATAGTAATGAGCTTGCAGGTGGAAGAGGCCTTCGGGAAATTTGTCTAAGTAGTTCTCAAAACTCTTCACGCTGCTCTCACAGTCGCCATTCATGTATTGGTTCTCGGCCGACATGTAGAGGGTGCTATCCTGCTCGACGGTGGAGACGGTGTTTTTGGTGGTGCGTTTGACGTAGCCGAAATATTCGTCCACGCGGTTCTGGCTGACGTAGATATTCTTCACGGTGCTCAGGGCATCGCGGGCCTCATCGGTGCCGGCATAGTTGGTCAGCAGCTGGTCGAAGGCCTCCAGTGCCTCAGCATTCCTGTCGGTATTATAATAGATAAGGCCTATGTTCAGAAGGGCGGTCTTCACCAAGCTGTTGGTGGGATATTGCTCACGGAAATTGTTGAAATAGAGCAAAGCCATGCTGTTGTTGTCGCTCACCAAGTAGGTATTGCCCACCTCAAAAAGGGCTTTTGCTGCCAACGGCGATTCTTTGTAGCGTTCAAAAATCTGATTGAGGTAGGTCAGTTTCTCACCATATTTGCCCAAAGCACCATAGCAAAGGGCCTTCTGGTAGGTAGAGTAGTCGGCATCAGGGTCGTTGGCCTCTATCACACGGTCATAGTACTTGATGGCATCGGCATATTTGCTGTTCAGGTAGCTGCAGTCGCCCAACCGGTTGTACACATCGTTCACCTGGTGGGCATCAATACTCCTGTCGGCCAGCCTCACAAACATCTTAAAGTCGTCGGTAGCATCCGATATATTGTTGCGCTTCATGCAGATATAGCCGTGCGTGTAGAGTGCCTGGCGGTAGTATGGCGAGGTGGTGGCATTGGTGCTCACCATAAAGCGGTCCAATGTCTTACCGGCAGCCTCCATGTCGCCTAGTCGGTAGCTCGACTCGGCATAGAGGTAGTAGGCATCGGTGGTATATTTAGGCAGGGCATTGATCTTGGTGGCTTTGAGGAAATAGGTGGAGGCGGCCTTCAGGTTGCCGGTATTGAAGACCTCTATGCCGCGATTAATAACAATGCGCTGATAAGCCTGGTTCATCACCGCGCTGCGGTCGGGTATTTTTTCTATGAGGGTGAGGGCATCCTTGTAGTTGCGGGTGCTGAAATAGAGCGAGGTGAGTATTTCTTCCACCTCTTTCTTATGCGAGGTCTTGGGGTACTTAAGCAGGTAGTCCTCAAACGAACGGATGCTCTCATTATAGGGGTTGGCGTTCAGCTCGTAGGAAAGCTTGGCATAGTTGAACTGCGCATCCTCCTTTATCTTGGGGTCGAAGTCCATGGTCGACGCCTGCAGGAACATGCTGCGGGCTTCGTTCTTGCGACCCAACTTCAGGTCCACGTCTCCCAACACATACAGGGCATTCTGCGCCACGCTGTCCACACATGCAGTCTTTTTGCTCAGGTAGAACTGGGCCGAATCGTACAGGTGCAGCATGTAGTAACAGTAACCTATCTGATAGTAGTTGTCCTGTGGCGTGCACGCCACCAACCCCACTGTATTGCTTTTCTTGGTACCCTTCACATTGCTGCCCACAAAAGTCTGCGTGGGGTCCCCCTCGTCGTTGTCGTCGCGGTTGCGCATGGCGGCATTGTAGTAGTCGAGGGCATTCTTATACTCGCCGCGATTGAAATACACTTCCGCCACCATCTGGCGTATCTCATTCTTTTTAAAAACATCCTCCTCCAGCAGCAGCGTCGGAGCCATCTGCAGCAGTTCGTCGTCCTTGCCCAGGTAGTAGTAAATGCGGGCTATGTAGGAGGGCACAATCTTGGCGAACTTGCGGTCCGACTGCAATTTGTTGAAATTGCGCAGGGCCAGGTCGTACTTGCCGTCCATATACTGCATGTGGGCATAATAATAGATGGCGGCATTGGTATATTTCGACTTGCCGTTAATCTCCTGCTGAAAGAATTTCTTCGCCTCGTTGTAGTCCTGGTCGTTGAAATAACAATAGCCCACCTTGAAGTTGTACTCGCTGCGATGGCCGTACTCCACCTCGCGCGACACCACTTTCCTGTAGTATTTCAGGGCTTTTTCATAGTCGCCTTTGCCGTAGTGGTAGTTGCCCAAATAGAAATTGGCCATGTTGGCATGAACGCTCTGGGGGTATATGCGCAGATATTCCGTCAGGCGGAAGTCGGCATCGTTGTTGGCCAACTTTTCGGCACACACTGCCGCGTAGTAGCACGCGTCGCCCGCCATCTGCTCGTCGATGGGGGCAGCACTCACGGTCAGTTTGTCAAAAAGGTTCTGGGCCGAAGCATACTTTTCTTTCTGATACAGGTCCAGTGCTTGACGGTAGAGCTGGCGGACAGCCTCCTCCTGCGACGACTTTTGCGCCAAAACAGTTGGAGCCGACAGCACCAAAAGCACCATAATTAAAAGAATTTTAATACGTTGCATAAAACAATTATTACTTTATTCAAAGAGTAAAAATACTAATAATAATATAATAAAACCTCCTCCCCACCCGCTTTTTGTCAACAGCCGAGTGTTAGTTGCCTCATTTGCACCACCACAAAACAAAAGGATGGAAGCCACGCTTCCACCCCTTTGTCTGCAGCTCTGCTTCCTGCCTCAATAGCGTAGGAAGAAAGGCTTTTCTCCTTCCTCCTCCGTCCTCTTCTGCCAAGGGCCTTGCATCAGGAAACCGCTGGCAGGCGTCGGGGTGACGGTGTATTGCAGCTGTCCGTCGGGATTAATCAGTATGAAATGGGGATAAGAAACCACCTGGTAGTGCTCCAGCAGCTTGTAGTTGCCGTTAAAGTGCAGCCACGTCCAGTTGTACTGAGACCCCCTCTTCGAGTTTTTAAGAAAATGATACATCTTCTGGAACTCGCGGTCGCAGCATATGGTCACAAACTCCACATTCTTGCTCTTGGCATAGATGCTGTCCTTAAAATGGGCCATCGTCTCCAATTCGGCTATGCAGTTGGGGTCGCCCACGCGCACAAACGACAGATAGACCCATTTGCCCTTCATCTTCTCCAGCGAGACCATCTCTTTGTTCACATCCGGCAGCTCAAAGGTAGGCATCACGGCACCCTCCTCTTTCTGGCGCAGGTTTTCTATAATGCGCTTTGCCAAGACCTTATGCTCCTTAAACTTGCTCTTGTTTCCAATCAGGCCCACCATGCCCACCACCTTGCCTGGTTCGTAGTAGCTGGTCTGGTAGAAAGCCTCCTGCAGCGCCTGCAACGCCACTAGTTCGCGCACCTGCTCATTGCGCAGCAGCGTGTCGGTACCAATCGAGTCGAGAAACACATCCACCTTCAGGTCGTTCACCCATCGGGCCAGCTGCCACACCGGTATCTTGTTCGTACCCTTCGACAGCGTGTTGGCAAACAGCGTGCAGAAAAACGACATGTAGTTGTCGTCGTAATAGAGAATAGGCTGGTCCTTTATGTAGCAGTTCACCATGTTGCGACGGCTGTCGAAATGCAGGCTGTATTTCAGGCTGGCCAGCTGGTAGCGTTTGTAGCGGTTGAAAAACTCGTTGCGCGTATCGGGGGCCTTCTTGCGCACCTCCACCTCCAGGCTGTCGAAATAACGTTTCTGCGGTCTAAAACGTGCGTCGAAATGGATGCGGTGGTCGTCTAGATACTGAGCCACCACAGCCTCATAGTTCGAAATCAGGCCGTTCAACTCATCCTTGGGCATGTTCACAAACTCCAGCGGCAGCACCTCGGGGTCAAGAAAAACATTCTTCTTCTCATCAATATTCCAGTCAAAACGGGGCACATACACCTCGTAGTCGCGCCCCGGTTCCACAAAGAACGACTGGCTGTAGTTCTCTATCTGCAGTATCATCAGCGTGGGATAGTTAGCATAGGCCTTCAGCTCAAAATGGTGGTTTTCACCAATTGTCGCCTGGTCTACCAGCTCCTCCGTCAGGGTCAGCATGTCGGTATAATGATACAGATATACAGTCCTGCCTGCCCCGTCCACCACCTCACCCTGGATGGTGATATTAGTCTGTGCCACAGCCATTCCTGCCATCAGCAGCATCAGCAACGTGCTAATCACTTTTCGTGTACTTCTCATTTCGTTAGACAATTTAATATAACTAAGTAACGACCCCGCGCCCAAAATATTGCCCCAACCAAAAGAAAAAAAACATCGCCCCCTCCAACTCCCCCCCATCCCCTCTATCAATTCTACCCTTTCTATCAATTCTATCCCCTCTACCAATTCTGCCCTCCACCCCATCTCAAAAAAAAAAAATCCCCAATCTCAAAAAAAATAGTAATTTTGCACCCGTAAAAAAATATGTCGGCCCCGCCCCACCTCACCGGTCTCAGGCAAAGCCGAAACTACTATGTTAAATCCTTTAAAAACAACAAAAAAATGAAAAAGTACGTTTGCAAAATCTGCGGTTATGTCTACGACCCCATCAACGGCGACCCCGACAGCAACATTGCCCCAGGCACCCCCTTCGAAAAAATCCCCTCCGACTGGGTCTGCCCCATCTGCGGTGTGGGTAAGGAGGATTTCAGCCCCCTCGACGAATAGTCCTCAACCCTCGCCCTACAAAAAGCTTGCGCAGGTTGTAAATAACTCTGCGCAAGCTTTTTGTAACCCATAACAACGCCCACACACCCTTCCCCATGTTCCTCCACATCGACTGCAACGCCTTTTTTGCCTCTTGCGAAGTGGCCACCCGTCCTGGACTGGGAGGAAAACCCGTGGTCGTAGCTAACGACAACGAAAACGGAGGCGGCATCATCCTCGCCCTCACCGCCGAGGCCAAAGCCTTGGGGCTTAAGCGCGGCATCCCCCTCTTTCAAGTGCGCAACCTCATCAAGATGAACCATGTGGTCATTTGCCCTGTCGACCACAAGAAGTATCGCCGCATCTCACGCCAAATCATGGAGAATGTGCAGCGGCAGGAAATCGTGCAGGACTTTGTTCAATATTCTGTCGACGAGTTTTTTGGCACCCTCCCCTCCGACAATCCCGAAGAGCTGCGCCACTATGCCACATTGGTCAAACAGATGATTGCTCAAAGCACCAACATCCCCGTAAGCTGCGGCCTTTCGCAGACTTACACCTTGGCTAAGGTGGCCACCCACTACGCAAAGCACTACAAAGGCTACGACGGGGTGTGCCTGCTTATGCCCGAAAACCGACAGCGGGCACTTTCCCTGCTCGACATTGCCGATGTGTGGGGCATCGGACGGCAGAACCGAGCCAAACTCTACGCACTAGGCATTCACACCGCACAGGAGTTCGTGAATTGCGACGAAAAGTTTCTTAGCAGCATCTTCTCCGTTGCTGGACTCAACACCTGGCGCGAACTGAGAGGGACCCCTTGCATCGATCTCCACCGCCCTACTAAACAGCGCAGCATCATGCAGAGCCGCACCTTTGTCCATATGAGTGACAACCTGCAAACCATTGAGCAGGATATCCGCACCTATGCTGCCTCCTGCGCTGCCAAACTGCGCCAGCAGCAGAGTGTCTGCCGCACCGTCCAAGTCTTCCTTTCCACCAACCGCCACCGGCAGGACTTGGCCCAATATCGCAACAGCGTCGGCATCCACCTCCCCTCACCCACGGCCGACACTCCAACCATCGTCAAAGCCGCAGTATCAGGACTGCACAGTCTCTACAAAGAAGGATTTCTCTTCAAACAGGCAGGTGTCATCCTCACCAACATCACCGAAGAAGAAGGCATGCAGCTCGACCTCTTCTCCGAGCCTCAAGACGAACGCCACCGCAAGCTCATGCAAATCACCGACGCCCTCAACAAAAAATTCGGCGACGACACCATCAACTTCGGCCTAAGCCCAGAAAAAGCCGATAGTTGATATTATAAACCCTAAACTCTATCCCCTCTATCCTCTCTATCAACTCTAAAACATATACCCCATCTTGATGTAGAGGTTGCTCAGCTTGGCGTTGTCCTGCTTATCGAGTGCGGTGGCCCAGTCGACGCTGAGGACGAAATTGTCATTCATGGCCACCTTGAGGCCGCAGCCGGCAGAGATGTGGGGACTATAGAGGCGGCTGTCGTCGTAGAGGTCGTCGGGGTTCTCTGAGCTCAGGGCTGCCTGAACGGGGTCGGCGATGACACGGTCGTAGGGCTGCACCACCATGCCGGCATCGAGGAAGGGGTTGAGGCCAATATAGAAGTTTTCTTTGCCAATCTTGAAGTGCGCCACCTGCACGCGGAACTCCACATTGGCGAAGGCCACTCCTCGTGCGAGGATGCGGTTGCGCATGATGCCGCGAATGGAGTTGGCGCCACCCAGTCCCTCATAGATGACACGCTGCATGTAGAGCTGGTTGAGGTAGGTGTTGAGGTAGAAGGGGCTCTCGCCCGCCACATTCAGTTGGGTGCCCAAGCGGTAGGCAAAGGTGAGGCGGTTGGGAATGATGGGCAGATAGTGCCGCCAGGCTGCATTGAACATGAGGTCATTGTAATCCCTCATGTTGCCAATGCCGGCATAATAGGTGAGGAAGGCATCAGCATGGATGCCGCAGCGGGGATTCTGCTGGCGGTCGCGAGTGTCGAAGGTGAAGCCGCCGTGCATATAGGGATGGATTCCCCCATTGGCTTCGACAGGGCTGATATAGCCCAACGACACATACTCGTCATAGAGCGTTCCTACGCCTTCCGGCAGTTGATCGGCCTCTTTTTTAGTATATTTGTTCAGCCGGGCCACATCGACTGTGCCCACGTTGTAGTATAGCAGTCCAATGCCCGCATTCCAGTACCAAGGCTTGGCAATGGTGCCCTGCAAGTCGGCGCTGAAGCGAAACATGTCACGTTTGAACTTGTAGTAGGCACGGGTGCGGTAAAGCGCACTTGATTGGTCGGAGTACTCGGGTCGATAAAGAGACTCGTAGCCATTGAAACCGTAGAAATCGCACATCTGGTCGGGCAGATAGGTGAGGTCGATGCTCAAACGATGGCCAGGGATGAGGTACTTGGAGTCGTATGCAAACCGATAAAGGCCGTAGTGCTTTGACGTAGTGGCTGCCTCGACGTAGAAGGAATGGTAATAGTCGGGATAGATGGCTCCGTCGCCGAAGTAATAGACGTTGGACAGAAGTCCGAGCTGCAGCCCCAGGTCGGCATCGTAGGCAAAACTGGGCAGCACACCGAATGTCCATCCCTTGCGCACATTGGCACTATCCTGCGCCGACAAAGACAACGTGGCAAAAAGGGCCAAACCGAAAGCGAAAAGTGTCACATTCTTTTTCATGGCATCAATTGTTTTGATGATTTCAATTCTCTTTTCTTAAAGATTTTCTTCCTAAAAATAAACAAGGCAAACGCAACAAAGCACACCGCCAAAATGCCGAGGGTGATAAGGCAGCTCTTCATGCTCTGCGGACCTACCCCCATGAGCAGCAGCACGGGAAATCCGAAGGCAATGGCAGGAATGGTTTGCAGCACCAGGTTGTTGGCCGCGGGTGTCTCGAACTTGGGGTCGATTTCGCGCAGCAGAATCATGCCGTTGCTGGCGGTGCCGGTGAGCATCCCGAACATAGAGAAGAAACCTTCGTACTGATAGTCGGGATAGAGGTGCTTGCAACAGGCGCGCACGTGAACAAAGGTTACCACCGCGCCCAAGGCACACACCAGCAGCAAGGGCAACCAGATGCCGCGCAGATTGGCAAAATCGATGGCAGCGGTGCCCGCCACAATCATAAAGTCGAAGCAGGTGCCGGCAATGCGGTCGAGGGTGTAGTTGTTGATATACTCGCGCTCCATTAAATGTACGCGGCGGGCACGGTTGATGACAACCTTCAGCAGCGAGCCGAAAATGGTGCCCCACAGGAAGTTGAACCCCCAAAACATAGGCTTGAGGGTCTTGGTGCCAAAGTCGCCCAAATCCAGTTGTTGCACCCCATACATCAGCAGAAACACCGCTGCGTAGACCAGCAGCACCAGACCCACTTGAACAGTCATCTTGTCGATCGACTCGGCATGCGGTATCTCGTTTTCCGACTCATAGTCGGCCAGGGTGTACACCTCCTTGTAGTCGCCCGTCTTCATCGTCAGACGGCCTTTGCGGCGCAGCACGTTCATATACACCACCCCGATGAGGCTGCCCAACAAAAAGCCTGTGGCGGCAATGCTCAGGCCGAAGTCCGAGCCGTGGAAGGCGATGCCCTGGTCAGCAGCAAAACCCGTGTAAGTCACGCCGAAGTTGAGTGCCTGTCCTGGCCCCTGACCGTAGCCCATGGGCAGCAGCAGGCCCGAGGCATAAAAGAAATCGTGGCGGTTCCACCACAGAAACAGCGGGATAGTGACCGCCAGCCCCACGATGCCCTGCACGATATAAGTGCTGGCTGTCACCGCCCCCGTCTCCACCACTTTAAGTGTAGAGGTGCGACTCTTAATACGCTTATTCTTCAGCGCCATGGCCACAAATCCCAGGCCCAGCGCATGGTAGGTGATTACCTCCATAGACCCTTTGTCGACCAGCGCATGAAACAACCCCAGCGGCTTCACACACAGAATAAGCAGTCCCGCCAGCAACGCCGTGGGCAACAAACTGCGCCGCAGCAGCGGCACATAGCAGCGCACCAGATTGGCCACCAGCAGCGCCGCTACAATCACAAAAAACTGAATCAACCACCCCCATGCACCCACATCAGCAAACGAAGTCATAAAGCAATCCTTTTAAAATTTTTGCAAAAATACACACTTTTTTCCATTCTGCAAATCCTCCAGCCCCAAAAAAACACTTTACCAAGCCCCCTATCCTGCATAAAGACTTCACCGAAAACAAATAATTCCCACGTATCATTTTTTTTATTTATATTTGCAACATCGTAACATTTGATTTATCAACACCTAATTGTTCATAAACAATTATCTTAAAGTTAGTTAATTATTCCTATTATATTACCCATAACCCCCTCTAATACCCTACATTATGGAAAAACGTATATTATTTATTCTATTCACTCTCCTCTGGACCCTCTCCGGCCCCCTCGCTGCTCAGTGTCCGGACGAGACCCCTTCCTGCCAGCTCCACGTCTACATGCATGACAGCTACGGTGACGGATGGAACAACGGCCAACTTCTTGTCTACCAAGGAGCCGTCCTGCGTGGCACCGCCACGATACTTCAAGGCAGCAATGGCCAAACCGACATATCGGTCTGTACCGACTCGGTCTACTTCCTCTGGCAGCATGGAGCCTATGACAGCGAGATTTCTTTCTATGTGCTCAACGACGACGGCGACACGCTGCTCAGCGTCGCCAACGCCTACGGCTACAGTACCGGCGACACCCTCGCCGTTGCAATGAACCAGTGCCCCACCTGCCCGCGTGTCAGCGGTCTGCATGTGGCTTCACGCACCCACAACCAACTAGTGCTGGCTTGGAACAACAACGCCATTGCATCGTGGTTGGTGGAGTATGGACAGGCGGGCTTCACGCCTGGCAGCGGCACCACGCTGACTGTGACCACCCCAGCCGTGACGCTGACGGGACTCGACTCGGCACATACGTACGACGTATATGTGACCGCCACGTGCGGTAGCGAGACAAGCAGTCCCCGCTTTGGCCAATTCGCCACCCTGTGCGGCGTGAACACCTGCGACATGCTGTTCTTTGTGCGCGACTTTAATTGGGACGGCTGGCAAGGCAACGGTATCGAGGTGTACCAACGCGGCAGCCTGTTGGACTTCGTGACACTCGATAATGGGTATATGGACTCTGTGTATGTGCCGCTGTGCCACGACAGTGTGACTCTGGTGTGGCATCAGGCAAGCGAGGACTATGATGCCCAGTTTTTGGTATATGACCTCAGCCACCGCCTATTAGCACAGGGCGAAAACTACGACTTCTACGACGGCGACACCATCGCCACGGTGATGAACGACTGTAATGCCTGCGAGTATGTGCCGTGGGTTGAATTGACGGATGCCGACACTACGCATCTCTCCGTCCACTGGAATCCTTCT
>JAEEHQ010000122.1 GCA_016280915.1 Bacteroidales bacterium | reverse complement strand
TGGGGTGACGATGGGAATTGAAATGATCAGAAATCATAAATAAAGTCCTTTCTAAATAAGAAGGTTGAGAAAAGGCCACCTTCGGGACTACCGAATCCTCCAGCGGCCGTGAAGGTCAATGTTGGCTGGTAGTGGGCCAACATGCATGCATTTGTTCCCCAGGCGGTAATCGAAACCGATCGAAGCAGGCGACTCTCTTCGCCCACCCCGTAGCCCCAAGGCGGCGAATTCCGCCCCTGGCTTCTGGGGATTTACACAAATGTCCTTCGACGGGAGTGTCTTTCACGGGAATGATTTCACACGAATTACCATGAATGAATCATAAATTTTTTGTCGCAACAATTTGGTGCGCCAGCCATTCAAGGAAAATTCGTGTAAATATACATCAAAAAAGCCTCACGCAAAAAAGAGCCCGTCAGAAGAAGCATCTGTGCCATAAAACCGAAATGAATGTTTAACCCAAATGTCAAAGAACTCGTGCTTTCTTGCTCGAAATCGGTTGCAAAAGTAATACCGTTTTTTGATTGCTATTCCGCTTTATTCCCATCATTTCCGTTTTTTACCGATTGATTCCCGTGGGCTCCCATAAATTCTGTTGCGTTCCCCTTGCCAGGGCTCTCCTATGGCCTAAATATTCTTCAATTCAAATCGGTCATTAGTCCGATTTTTATTCCCTTTCTCGTTTTTCAGGTACCGAAAGCACCCAATGAGGGCACCAAGGGACAGGCAAGCCAATTGGATATAGCACGGCAGGAACTGGCGGTATCTTTGCAAATGAAATGGATAAACAACCAAAAGTCGCAATTGCTTTTGAGAGAGTCGTTGTGATTCGCTTAAAATTAGTATCTTTGCAAATGGATAAACAACCCTCTCCGAAAAATACACCTTCAGTTGGCAGTTGTGATTCGCTTAAAATCAGGTTAAGAATGATAAAAACAAAGCGGATTGCAAATCATGATCGGTCGAAAGATTTGTAATCCGTTCTATCTTTATTATCCTTTAAATCATGGTGACAAAGTCCAACAAGGACAGGAATCTGCTGCAACGGGTCTATCGTAATTAAATAAGGATTATTGTATTGGATTATAAATCCTTATAATATTTTGCGTCAGATTGCAAATCTGCCGAAACGGGTCGTAACTGAGAACATCATCCGCGAAGGGCTCGCGGAAGCTAAGTTATGAACATTATATTATTCAAAGCCATACTTCTTTGCTAACCAGAGTTAAAAGTCGACATAAAACAAATTCTTTCGCCATTTCCGTTCCTTTCATTTACAATATTTTGCAAATTGAAGAAAAATGTGTAAATTTGCAACTCGAAAATATTAATTACAAATAAATAAAAAAAAATATAAAGAAGTATAAACTCAGAAAAATAGATTAATACATAATAAAAGCGTTTACGCTGTGTTTTTTGCAATTCCACAATTCAAATACATCAGAGTAATGCGTTTAACGCCTGCGAGTATTGCGGGCAATACTTATCTGATGTAGGGTTCGTGGAAATCTTAAATGGTTGTAAGTAATAATTTGCGATTCTTATATGCCCACAATCACACCTCAACAAGCTCAGTACTATGCCCAGCTGCTCAACTCGCGTTCGGTGGGCGACCGGCTGGAAAGTCTCTCACAGTCGTTGCTTAGTGCCGCTGTCGATATCAATCCACATCAGGTAGAAGCAGCTTTGTTTGCGTTCAAATCGCCACTCTCAAAGGGTGTGGTGCTGGCCGACGAAGTTGGTCTTGGAAAGACCATCGAGGCAGGATTGGTCATAGGCCAATATTGGGCAGCGGGCAAACGCAACATCATCATAGTTTGTCCAGCGGCCCTGCGCAAGCAATGGAGTGCCGAGCTGACCGACAAATTCGGCTTGCCCAACATCATCGTCGACAGCCGCAACTATCGCCAGGTGGGTTTCGGCAATCGGAGGATTGTCATTTGTTCCTACAACTTTGTGGCACGTTATAAGGTAGACATACTTCAACAGGGGTTTGCTCTGGCTGTGGTCGACGAGGCCCACAAACTGCGTAATGTGTACCGCAGCAGCGCGAAGACCGCCATTGCCGTGAGCGATGCCCTCAGCGGCTCGAAGAAGCTGTTGCTTACCGCCACGCCGTTTCAGAACTCGCTGATGGAGCTTTATGGGCTTGTCAGCATCATCAATCCGCAACTTTTCGGCAGCGAGAAAACGTTCCGTGCCACCTATGGCAAAGGCGACGAGCTGCCCGACCTGCGTCGCCGCATAGCGCCGTTGTTCACCCGCACCCTGCGTCGCGACGTGCGGGAATACATCAACTATACCAACCGACATGCCCTGACCCAGAAATTCCAAGCCACAGACAACGAGCAGCAGCTCTACAGCGAGCTGTCGGAATTCCTGCGGCGCGACGACATCTATTCTGTCCCCACCCAGCAGCGCAAACTGACGACGATGATTATCCGCAAGATTCTGGCCTCGTCGACCTATGCGCTCATCTTCACCCTCACCCATATCCAGCAGCGTTTGCAGCGGATGCTCAAAACCCTGCAGGTTGAACGTCTCGACCCCGAAGAGTTGGTTGACATTGCCGCCGAAGAGACCGAGCTTTATGAACCTGACGAGCTGTTGGAAGAAGACATCGTGGAGGGCGAAGATGAAGTGAACCCCGTCAAGCTCAAGGCAGAGATAGCGCAGATTGAGCATTTCATAGAGATGGCGCGAGGCATCGACCACGACAGCAAGAGCGATGCCCTGCTGAAAGCCCTTGCCAAAGCCTTCAAGCAGCAGGCCGAAGAGGGTGCTCCGCGCAAAGCCATCATCTTCACCGAGAGCACCCGCACACAGGCCTATCTGGTCAATTTCCTCGAGGCGCACGGCTATGCCGGACGGCTTGTCATCTTCAACGGTCGAGCTTCCGACCCTCAGACGACCGACATCTACAACCGTTGGTGCCGTTATCATCCCGACCGAGTCAGCGGAGTGAAGACGGCCGACAGAAGAGCCGCTGTGGTGGATTATTTCGAGCATCAGGCCGACATTATGATTGCCACCGAAGCCGCTGCCGAAGGCCTGAACCTGCAGTTCTGCTCGCTTGTGGTGAACTACGACCTGCCCTGGAATCCGCAGCGGATAGAGCAGCGCATAGGCCGCTGCCATCGTTACGGGCAGAAGTACGATGTGGTGGTGGTCAATTTCATCAACACCCGCAACTTTGCCGATGTGCGAGTCTTCAATCTGCTCTCTGACAAATTCCACCTCTTCGACGACGTGTTTGGAGCCAGCGACGAGGTGCTTGGCCGAGTTGACTCGATAGACATAGAGAACCGCATCTACGAAATCTACCAGCAATGCCGCACGGAGGCCGAAATAAAAGCTGCCTTCAATCGCCTGCAGGCCGATATGCAAGACGTAATCGACGAGCGTATGGACAGCGTGCGCCACGAGGTGCTGGAGAATTTCGACATCGATGTGCAGGAACATCTGCGAATGACGCACGACACCACCGGCCTCTTCCTGAACCGTTACGAGTATATTTTCTGGGAGCTGACCAAATATGTACTACATGCCGATGCCACCTTCAACGACGAGCAGCACACTTTCATGCTGAAGAAGCCTGTGGCAGGTTCTCCGTCGGGCCTCTATCGCCTCTTCTCGCAGCAGGGCGACGGCATCGCCTATCGCCTGTCGCACCCGCTGGCGCAGCATGTGCTGAGCCAGGCGCTCTCGACACCTGTTGATGCCACCGGCGCACTTACCTTCTCACCCACCACCACGCAACTCAATGTGCAGCTGCCCGACGACCTGCGCTATCGCTCCGGCTGGCTGTTGCTTTCGCGCCTGCAGGTCGACTCGCTCGACGAGGAGCAGCACCTGCTCTTCACCGCCTTTACCGACGACGGCCGCCACCTGACACAGGAGGAATGTGAGCGCCTGATGCTTCTGTCGGGAAGGCAGGCATCCTCTATCGCGACAATAGAAAAGGCAACACAAGAAAAACTGCAATCCAACCAACAACAGCACGCCACCGCCACCCTGCGCGAGATAGACAGCCGCAACACCACCTACTTCAAACAGGAGGAAGACCGTATCTTCGCCTGGGAGCATGATGTGGTAGACAGCCTTGAGATGGAGATAAAAAGCATACGCAACGAGATACTCCGTGCGGAGCGTGATGCCCGTAATGCCCAAACGGTAGCTGAGAAACTTACCTTGGAAAAGAAGGTGGAGGAGCTGAAACGCAAGCGTCGCCGTTTGCGCAACGAACTGGAGGAGCGTGAGGATGAAGTCAGCGCACAGCGTAAGAAGATGATAGGCGACTTAGAAAAAAGAATGATACAGAGCACCGCCAGCCAGGATCTGTTCACCATACGATTCACTATTGATTAAAACACAAAAAGGATATGGCAACCGATTACTACAATAAGTTTAAAGAGAAGCTGCAAGAAATCTTTATGATGGACCATGCCGAGCTGGACTTCGGCATCTATCGCATCATGAACCAAAAACGCGAGGAAATCAACCGTTTCCTAGAACACGACCTGCTGCCGCAGGTGAAGGAAGCCTTGCAGGGCGGTTCGGGCGATGCTGATGCCGCCAAGAAGCGGATGGCCGAGATTGAAAAAATGTTTGCCGGGATGAATATTGAAACGCTACCGGAGTCAAATCCCAATGTTGCTGAATATCAGAAACTGAAAGCGCAGTTGGCTCAGGACGGCAACAGCGATGAAATGCAGGCCGATGTATTCAACCATCTGTTGACCTTCTTTAGCCGTTATTACGATGGTGGAGATTTTATATCCAAACGGCGTTATAAGGATAATACATACGCAATTCCCTACAATGGCGAGGAGGTGAAGCTGCATTGGGCCAACAGCGACCAATACTACATCAAGACATCGGAGTATTTTCGCGACTATACCTTTGTGCTGCCTGCCTCAAGGCGCAAGGTTCATTTTGTGCTGAAGGATGCCACAACCGAGCAAAACAACAACAAGGCTGCCAACAATATGGAACGTCGGTTTGCTCTTTGGAAACCCGAGAATGAGGGCGAACAGGTTGTTGAAGTAACTGCTGAGGGTGATTTGAACATCTACTTCACCTACGAGCTGATGCCGAAGGCTACCAAGCAGAAAGATTTGATTAACAACGCATTGGAATCCATCACACCACAGATTCCTGCCGACTTCATAGAACTACTCTCAACAAAGATGCCCACCAAGGACAATGCCAACCGCACCCTACTGGAGAAGCATCTGACGGATTATACAGCCAAGAACTCGTTCGACTACTTCATCCACAAAGACCTGGGTGGATTCCTCAGCCGCGAGCTGGATTTCTATATCAAGAACGAGGTGCTGCATATCGACGACCTCGATGCCCAGCATATCAACAGCCAGTTAGCCATCGTGAAGGCCATCAAACAGGTGGGACAGAAAATCATCCAGATGCTGGCGCAGCTGGAAAACTTCCAGAAGAAGCTGTGGCTGAAGAAGAAATTCGTGGTGCAGAGCGACTACTGCATCACCCTCGACCGTGTGCCCGAGAAACTCTACCCAGAGATTGTTGCCAACGACGCCCAGCGCAAGGAATGGATACGCCTTTTTGCCATCGATGAGATTAAGGGCGACTTGCATAAGGTGGGTTATAGTGATCCGCTGACAATAGAATTCTTGAAGCAGAATCCCTTCCTGGTGTTGGATACAGCATTCTTCGATGCCAAATTCAAGCACCAACTGGTAAAGAGTATGGAGAATATTGATGAGCAGACGAATGGATTGCTGATTAATAGTGAGAACTTCCAGGCGTTAGAATTGTTGCAGGAGAAGTATATGAAAAGAATGAATGGAATATATATAGATCCTCCTTACAATACCTCTGCAAGTGAAATTGTCTATAAAAACAGTTATAAAAAGAGTTCGTGGGCATCGATGATAATTGACAGGATTAATGAAGGAAAGAATCTTCTTTTGCCAGATGGATTGTCCTGTGTTACCATAGATGATTTCCAATTACATGAACTATATTACATATTGCAGCAAACATATGGAGAAGACAACATTAAAGGAACTGTTGCAATAAAAAACAACCCTTCTGGTCGTTCAACAGAATCCGGTTTTTCTATTGCTCATGAATATGCAATATTCTGTTCTTTAGATGAAGACACAAAAATTGGCAGATTAGAGAGAACACAAGAACAAAATGACAGATATGGAGAACAAGATGATGAAGGCCAATTTGAATGGGTGAATTTCAGAAAGCATGGAGGTTGGAAAGAAGATGCTCCTACAATGTATTATCCTATATATATTACCAAATCTACAATTAGGATTCCTAAAATGAAATGGAACGGGGATCTTGGTGAATATGATATACTTGAATCTTGTAATGAAGGTGAGACAGTATTATATCCGATTGATGAAGAAGGAACACCAAGAAGATGGAAGTGGGGATTAGATAGGGCTCTGTCTGAAATATCTAATATGAAAGTCAAAAATGATAGAACAGGAAAAATGGCGGTATATATCAAGTCTAGATTAAATGACAAAGGTATTCTTCCTCTTACCATTTGGGACAAAAGTGAGTATTCTTCAACATCAAATGGTGCGAATTTGGTAAAAGGCCTATTTGGTGCTGATAATGTGTTTTCCTACCCCAAATCTTTATATGCTGTAATAGACAGTTTGAAGGTGTTAAATATAGGTGAAAATGCGATGGTTATTGACTATTTTGCAGGTTCAGGCACAACAGGTCATGCGGTAATCGAAATGAATAGAGCAGATCAAAAGAACAGGAAATACTATCTTGTAGAGGTAAATAATTACTTTGATGTTGCAACAAGGTCACGTGTAATAAAGGCTATTTATTCTTCTAAATGGAGGAATGGCAAGCCCGTTTCTCGCGATGGTATCTCCCAATGCTTCAAATATATCCGCTTGGAGCAATACGAAGATACGCTGAACAATCTTAAAATCAAGAAACAAGAGTTGGAGTTCCCGTCGAACGAATTCCAGGAGAGCTATATGCTGAGTTATTTGCTCGACACGGAGACACGCGAGTCGCTGCTGAACCTGAAATGGTTTGAGAACCCCTTCACGATGACGCTGAAGACCACCAAGGACAACGAATTGGTAGAAACCAAGGTGGATATGGTGGAGACCTTCAACTACCTGATAGGCCTGAATGTGGAGACGGAGGATTGGCACATGGACGACAACATCTGCGTGGTGCAAGGCAAGACCCACCGCGACGGATTGAAGACGCTGGTCATCTGGCGCAACTGCAAGGAGGTGGACAACGAAAAGCTCTGCAATTTCTTCGACAAGATGGACTTCCGCACACGCGATACAGAATTTGACCTCATCTATGTGAACGGAGACAACACCCTGCCCAATATGCGCAGAGACGAAGAGCATTGGAAGGTGGTGCTGACAGAAGAAGAATTTGCGAAACGTATGTTTGAAGAGCAATAACGGATTTGTGGCTATATTGCCAAAAATCCGTAATAAAAATATGCTTAATTAGATTTGAACAACTGATATACATGAAGATAGAAAGGCCAATATATATGCAGCAGCTCATTGAATCTAAAGACAATGGGCTGATAAAGATAGTGACCGGACTGAGGCGCGTTGGTAAGTCGTATCTGCTGAAAACGCTGTTTAAGGAATATCTTTTGGCAGAAAAGGTCAGTAAGAACCATATCCTTATCATTGATTTGGAAGACAGGAGACAGAAGGCATTCTGCGACCCAGATTACCTTTTGGATTGGGTGGATGCACAAATGAAAGATGACGAGCAGTACTACATCATCATCGACGAGGTTCAGAAGGTCAACGATTTTGTAGAGATGCTGGGTTCGCTGGTGATTAAGGAGAATGTCGATGTATATGTGACAGGTTCTAACTCTCATTTCTTGTCAAGTGACATCGCTACCGAGTTCCGTGGTCGTGGCGACGAGATTCATGTATGGCCGCTCACCTTTAAAGAATACATGACGGCCTACGAGGGCGATATCGTGGATGGTTGGCAGGATTATTACACATACGGTGGGCTGCCCAAAATTCTATCTATCAAGGGCGATGACAAAAAAGCGACTTATCTGAGAAACCTATATAGGACTGTCTATCTGAGCGACATCTACGAGCGTCACAACATCGAGAACAAGACTGAGTTTGAGGAACTGGTACGTATATTGGCATCAAGTGTGGGCAGTCCCGTCAATCCCACCAATCTGGCCAATACTTTTAAGAGCGTAAAGCGCTTGAACAGCATCACAGACAAGACTATTGAGACATACATAGGTTATCTCGAAGATGCTTTTATGATTGAGAAGTCTGAACGATACGATATCAAAGGCCGCAAGTATATTGGCACAACGCCTAAATACTACTTCAAAGACTTGGGCCTGCGAAATGCCATTCTTTCATTTCGCCAGACAGAGGAGAACCATCTGATGGAGAACGTTATCTATAATGAGATGCGCCATCGTGGATTCCTGGTGGATGTGGGTAATGTGTATGTCCGTGTGAAGGACGAGAACGGCAACTGGCAGCGTGCGACTCTGGAGGTGGACTTCGTCTGCAACCTCGGCTCGCGCCGATATTATCTGCAGTCGGCCTACAAGTTGCCCGATAAAGAGAAAATGCAGCAGGAAAAGCGTTCGCTGCAACAGATTAGTGATTCGTTCAAGAAGATAGTGATAGTGGGTGAACGCATGAAACTACGACGGGATGATCAGGGTATTGTTCTGATGGGAATCTACGAGTTCCTTGACGATACCAAGATGTTGGATGCTTAAAAATGAAATCGATGCCAAGACAACGAAGACAAACAAATCAGCCAGCACGCCTGCAAGAGGCTCTGGTACTGCACAAATATATCCTGAGTCTCTTGGGATGCAACGACCTTGAGGCGCTGAGCCAAGACCTGAAAGACCCCGCATTGGAAGGGATGGACGAAGAGGGTACCTCGAACATCTACTATGCGCTGAAAGGGCATCTGTATGGGGGCTACCGCGTTTCGGAGAAGGAACTCTATGAATACGACCAAAACATCGTGCGCCACACCCGCGAGATCAACGAACGGCGCACAGAGAAGATACAATGGAAGTACTACCAGTATCTGGCGTTGCTGTTCACGGAGATATACCTCGACCGCTATTTTAGCGACAGGAAGGCATTGCTGGAGGACATCAATGCCTTCCTGCACGACAAATTCAATATGCGTTCTGAGACTTGGCACGGGATGCCGGATTTCACCGACGACGACCTGAACAAGCTGGCCTTTTGGTGCGCCACCGGGTCGGGGAAAACGCTGATGATGCACATCAACATCAAACAGTACCAATACTACGCAGAGAAATACCACGCGAAGAAGCTGAACCGCATACTGATTCTGACGCCCAACGAAGGTCTCTCGGCGCAGCACCTGAAAGAACTGAATGAGTCTAATTTCAGCGCCATGCTGTTCAGCAAACATGGCCGCGGGGGCTTTATGACCGGCACCAACATCGAGGTGATAGACATCAACAAACTGGCAGATACCGACGGCGACAAGACGGTGGCTGTGGAGAGCTTTGAGGGCAACAACCTGGTGCTGGTGGACGAAGGCCACAAAGGCAGCGGCGGCGAGGTGTGGAAAGGCTATCGCAATATGCTGACGCAGGAAGGCTTCTCGTTTGAATATTCTGCCACATTCGGGCAGGCCATAGCCGCACAGTCAGGTGCCAACAGGGATGCCCTGCTGAGGGAATACGGCAAAGCCACCTTGTTCGACTACAGCTACCGCTATTTCTACAACGACGGCTACGGCAAGGACTATCGCATCATGAATATGGAATCATGGGACAATGAAGAGCTGCTGAACATGTACCTGACCGCCTACCTGCTCAGCCTCTATGAGCAGATGTTGGTGTATGAGTCAACACCTTTGATCAAGAACCGATTCCTGATAGCGCGGCCGCTGGGCATCTTTGTGGGCGGCTCGGTGAATGCGGTGAGAAAAGTCAGGGGATTCGAGGTGAGCGATGTGGTGCAGATACTGCTATTCCTTCAAGCCTTCGTCGATAGGCCGCAAGAATTCACAGGGTATATCAAACGCCTGTTGGATCCAGAAGGCGGAATCAGGAATTCACACGGATACCCGATGTTTGCCAACAGCTTTATGAAGATAAAGGAAGATATGAAGATTGGTGAGGAGGAAGCCGTTGCCCAAAAGACATACCGCGAAGTGATAGAAAAACTATTCCACGGTAATGTGGGGGAAAAGCTTCATATCGACAAACAGAAGGGTGGCGACAAAGAGATAGGGCTGCGGATTGGCAATGCCGAGCATTTCGGAGTGATTAATGTGGGCGATAGCGACTCGCTGGTGAAGCTGTGCGAGGCCAAAGGATTGGATTGTGAGACAAAAGAGTTTGGAGAGTCGTCGCTGTTCAGCCGCATCAACGAAGAAGACTCACCAATCAACATATTGATAGGTTCCAAGAAATTCAGCGAAGGCTGGAGCAGCTGGCGTGTGAGTGCCATGGGCCTGATGAACGTGGGTCGCAGCGAGGGCTCGGAAATCATCCAGCTGTTCGGTCGTGGAGTGCGACTGAAGGGATTCAAATACTCGCTGAAACGCAGTTCGGCGCTTGACAGCAGTTACAATCCCGGAAAACTTCCCAAAGGGATTCGTGAGATAGAGACGCTGAACATCTTCGGCGTGAGGGCCGACTATATGGAAACCTTCCGCCAATACTTGGAAGACGAAGGACTGCCAGCCAACGAAGAAAGCTACACATCGGTGAAGATACCAACGGTCAATCTGCTTGGCGACAAGAAGCTGAAGGTGGTGAGGCTGAAAGAGGGATTTGACTTCAAGAAGGATGTGACGTTACGTTTGGACAAGATAGATGACAACATTTTTGTGAAGGTGGATTGGCTGCCCAAGGTAAAAGCCCTTTCGAGCCCAGGAGAACGTGAATCGGGTACGACTGCAGAGAGCAACATAGAGACGCTTAGCTCTGAGCACCTCAACCTGCTTGACTGGAACCGCATCTTCTTCGCCATAGAGCAGATGAAGAACGAGCGGAGCTGGTACAATCTTGAGATAAGTGTGGATGTGCTGAAAAAACTGATGATGTCGCCCACATGGTACGAGCTTTCCATAGAAAAAGCAGATCTGGAATTCCACGATTATGGACGCGATGTGACGAGGTGGGAAGAAATCACCATCGCATTATTACGAGCCTATATCGATAGAGCTTACAAGCGGAGCAAAAGCCGTTGGGAGTCGAAATACTTAGAAACTGTTTGGCTATCGCCCAACGACCCCAATTTCTTCGAAGAATACGCCGTAGAGGTACGCAACGACAAAAAAGTGTGGATAGAAAAATTGAACGAGTTGCGAGAAGCAATCACATCGGGGCTGTTGAAGGACGATTTCCCAATCGATTGCGAATGGCAGGCGATGCTTTTCGATCGCCACCTGTTCTATCCATTACTTTACCTGAGTGAAAAAGACTGGTCTGGCCGGAAACTGTATCGTGACGAACACACCAACGAGCCTTTGGTGAAGATATCGCCTGTGGCTTTGAATGGAGGAGAATACACCTTTGTGAGAGACATCCGTAATTATTACGAGGCGCATAAGGACGACACTTTGCAAGGCAAGGAAATCTATTTGCTGCGCAACGAGAGCCGCAAAGGTATAGGATTCTTTGAATCCAGCGGGTTCTATCCCGATTTCATCCTATGGGTGAACGAAGGGAAAAAACAACACGTAACCTTCATCGACCCTAAGGGTATACGTAACCTCAAAGGATTAGAAGACCCCAAGATTCAGCTTTACAATCAGCTGAAGACCGAAGTGAAACCTTCGTTAAATGATGATGATATTATCCTCGATAGTTACATCATTTCCAACACCAAATACAACGAAGTGGAATTTTGGGGGAAAAGCAAGGAAGATTTTGACAAAAACCACGTCATCTTCCAATCTGACAAAAGTTATATTGACTCATTGTTCAAAAAAATACTGGCTAAAAAGGAGTAATTGGATATAGGGATTGGACGTGAAGGGGGCCGCTGTGGGCTCGTCGTTGGCGGGTTGGAGTTGCCATCTCCACTCGAAGGGCTCGTAATCTTCATAGGGGTCGTCGTGTTTGCTGCATGAGAGGGAAAGGTTATGGGTTATTGGTACTAATGTTTATTGGTTATTGGTTATTGGTTATTGAGAGTTGAGAGGTTATTGGTACTAATGTTTATTGGTTATAGGTTATTGGTTATTGAGAGTAATGGTTATTGGTTATAGGTTATTGGTTATTGAGGTTAATGTTTATTGGTTATGGGTTATTGGTTATTGAGGGTTGAAAGTATATTGGTTATAGGTTATTGGTTATTGAGGGTTGAAAGTTGAGAGTTGAGAGTTTAAAGTAGTTGAAAGTTGAGAGTTGAAAGTAAGCTCTGCGTTTTCCGCGATTTCTGCGAGAGTTTTCCCAAGCTTTAGCTTGCACATTCGTGTTTTTTCGTGTTTTTCGATGTTCTATAGTTGAATGTTTATTGGTTATGGGTGTTAATGGTTATTGGTTATTGAAAGTTGAAAGTTGAGAGTTTAAAGTAGTGGAAAGTTGAGAGTAAAATCTGCGTTTTTGCGTTTTCTGCGAGAGTTATTGCTTTACGGATTGAAAATCCTGATAGTATTTTGCGTCAGATTGCAAATCTGCCGCAACGGGTCGCAACTGAGAACATCCTCCGCGACGGGAATTTGAGCATCTTCCCTTGGCCTTCAGGAGCATCAAATAGACTAATTTCAATTAATTACACCCATATTAAATAAAAGGTGAAAAACAGTCTATTGTCAAATGAAAAAAAAGTCGTATTTTTGCACCTATAAACCGAGCGTTTTTGATAAGCCGATCGTATAGAGCAAATCACGCAGAGTTCGCCCTATGCCGAGGCGAAAAACGACTGATGATAATCGAACAGTTGTCCTGCAGATTAATGGGTTCTGTTTGTTTGGATGACACTAAAATGAATTAATAAGAACCCACCAATAATATCTGACCAGAAGACCCACTGGATAAAAGGGCATGATAAAAAATGAAGAAACAAGTAATTCTGATTGTAGTAGCAATGTTGATTACTGCACAAGGCAAAGTTCAAGCTAGTAGTAATGAGATGTTAGCAACAAACACTGAAACAATAACAATCGTAAACACGGTGTTCGAAGGAACTGACGGATTAGAGAAATATAGTCTAATGCCACGTGAAGGAAACTCATTCTCTCGTGGACAAGGATTTGTTATCCGTCCGGAATTATACCGAGGGTTTTTCGCCTCTTTAGGCTATCAAATCAATCCTTATGTGCAGACCTTCATGAGTGTCGGTTTTGGTGATGGCTTGGAAGGCGCATTGGGTGTTCGTGCCTATACAGGTGATGCCAACTGGGTGGCGATGTTTGACTTGAGAATTAGTCTAACAAACTTTGTTTTACCCGGGGTTTCTTTGGTGGCTGGTGCCAGTTACAAAGACCTAGACTTTGGTTGCGGTTTGAAGTATTATACAGACGGTGAATATTATCTGATAATGCCTGTT
>JAEEHQ010000004.1 GCA_016280915.1 Bacteroidales bacterium | reverse complement strand
TTTTCAGCGCTTTTGCCCTTATTTCGGCATCTTTCCGATTGTTAGTCGGTTACAATGCACCGCATTGCTCCCTCCTTCCGCACGGAAATCTGCTCGAAATAAGAACAAAATCGATTGAAAGCAATTTATAGAACCCACCTTAAGAATGCGCCAAATCAACAAAATAATAATCACCTTCTGCACCTGCATGGCATTCGTGGGTGGGTTAAAGGCTCAGTATGTCGAGACGCAACCCGCCGACTATTATGAGCGAACCATGACATGGGAGCAGAAACCCCAAAAATATGGTTTCGTGAGGGAAGCCGATGTCTATTGGGGCAAATTATTGTGGCGCATTATTGATGTTCGCGAAAAGGATAATCAATTCTTCTATTATCCCAACAACCCAGAGGGCATACGTGGCAGAAAGAACTTAGCCTATGTGCTGTGGGATGCCATCAACGCTGGCGAGATAGAGCTCTTTGAGGACGACGAAATGAAGATTCCGCTTGACCCTCAGAAAGTCATCGACAGGGCTACCCGAAGCGACACAGTCCAAATGGAAGTCTACGACGACTATGGCGAAGCCGACTATATGACCGTATTTGTCCCGCACGAATTCACATCCGATAACATTTACCAATACGCGGTCAAGGAAGCTGTCTACATGGATCGCGCCCGAAGCGGCATCCAAGTGATGAAACTGGGTCTTGCTCCCATGGAGGAACGCTACAAAGTAATCGATGGCGAGACCGAGTTCATGGGCACCGTCACCCTCTTCTGGGTACCTATGCTCTCTTGGCAAGTAAGGGTATTATTTGCAAAAAAAGAGGCCTATTGTCAAGAAAACCTCACCCACCTACCCACTTGGGAATACACATTCAATTCCTTCATGTATAGTTCATTCATCACACGTGAAGACAACGTTTACAACCGAGCCATACATGATTATCTAACTGGTGAAGACGCGCTGTTAGAATCCCAAAGAATTGAAGAGGAAATCATGAATATTTCCTTAGACATGTGGGAATATTGATTCCTTCATCATGTAAAAATGTGGCTTACCCCAAATCTGTCATTGGGGTTAGTGCTAAATTAGTATTTAAAAACCTAAAAAATAAAGAAGTCGGCCTAACGACCGATTTGGGTTTACCCTATCGCAGCACTATTCTGAGCATAATTGCGCCATTTCTCCAATACAGCAGTCATATCTGCTGGCAACGGACTCTCAAAATGGAAATGTTGTCCCGAAGAAGGGTGCTCAAAACCAAGAATACGTGCATGTAATGCCTGTCGAGGCAAGAGGCTAAAGCAATTATCCACAAATTGTTTGTACTTAGAAAAGGTCGTACCTTTCAGGATTCTGTCACCACCGTATGCCGCATCGTTAAACAGGGGATGCCCAATATGCTGCATGTGGGCACGAATCTGATGGGTTCTTCCCGTTTCCAAAACACATTCAATCAAAGTAACATAACCAAAGCGCTCCAGAACCTCCCAATGGGTAACGGCATATTTGCCGCGTTCCGAATCATCCGTAACATGCATCACACGCCTATCCTGAGGAGAACGCTCCAAATTGCCAATAATGGTACCGCTGTCATCGTCAAATCCGCCCCAAACCAACGCATTATACTTTCTTTCGATGGTATGGTCAAAAAACTGCTTCGCCAACGACACTTGAGCCTCCTCATTCTTGGCAATCAGCAACAAACCCGACGTGTCCTTATCGATACGATGCACCAAATAGGGAACCACCGGCTCCCCACTCTTCGACCGCTTATCCTGGAAGTAATACAGAAGCCCGTTCAGCAACGTACCGGTAAAATTGCCATAACCCGGATGCACCACCATACCTGGTTTCTTATCCACCACCAGCACATCATCATCCTCATACACAATATTAAACGGAACCGGCTCCGGCAACACCTCAAATTCGTGAGGCGGCTCTGGCAGGAGCACACTAATGACGTCGCAAGGCTTCACCTTATAGTTGGACTTAGCGGGCTTATCATTCACCAAGATGCAACCCACCTTAGCGGCAGCCTGTATTTTGGTACGTGAAACACCCTCCAGACGCATCTGGAGATATTTATCCATGCGCAACATTGCCTGGCCCTTGTCCACGACAATCCGATGGTGCTCATACAGCTCAGAATCACCTTGTTGCTGGAGTTCTTCTAACTCTTCATTCATAATACAATCACTTTTTTAGCTGCCTGTTTCCCAACCTTCACCAGATAAACGCCTTGGGGCAAAGAGGGGGTGTGCAAACTCGTTCCCGCCTGCTTCAAAGCCGACTTGTAAACCTCACGTCCCAACATGTCGTAGACACACACCATCCCCATCTGGTCGGTATTCACCACAATATGGCCGCTTTCGGCATATACCTTGGTATTCGAATCATCCGGTCTGTCCAGCGACACGAGCGCTTGCTGTCCAAAATAGGGCCTCAGCATCAACGCTCCTCGCAAGATACTCGTCTGCCACGACGCACTCGTCAAGAAAAAGACATGCGAAGAAGCATCGTTGTTCCGGTCAAATCCAAGATTGATATAATCAGCCGATGTCTGTTCAAGACCTATATAGATCGTGCCACTACACACCAGCGGCTCCTCCAAGTTATACTGCACATATTGATTGAGGCCCCGAAAGAGCGGCCTTCTCCTCTCCGAGTCCTGATAGATAATATTCCCCGGTCGTCCGCCGGCATCATCCCACACGGTAATGAGGAACCTAATGTCCCCATTCTCATCGTTCAGCGTACGGTTGAAATAGAGCCTCACGGCTGTCAGCGTGTCCTCCACATTCAACCGAAACTGACAAGCCAAGCGCACCCTCGAGCTGGTAGACGTGATGCCATATCCATTTTCGGGGGTACCGTCATCATAAGCATAGTAATTGTCAAACACCTGCGTGAAGCGTATCGTGTCATTCTGACTATAAGCATCACCCCGCACGCCCTCTTTCACCCCATGCTCAACCGTATAATAGGTTGGCGCCTGCATACCCTGCGGAAAAGCATAGTTCAACACAGGTCTGGCATGCGGCTGCGAAGCCTGATATTGATTCCCTCGCCAATAAACCGGCACATTCTCATACCCTCCAACATAGTCGTGAACGCTCACACCCGCCTCATCCACAATACGGAAACCATAATTAGAAGCCAGCTCCTCGGCAAAAAGATTCGTAATCGTCAGCGACAGCGAATCCTTCATTTCCGAGTCAACATATTGTTTTGCAGGCATGGCCTGAAAGTCTCTCAACAAAGAAGTTGCCGGATTGACAAATGCCAAATCCCGCGAAGTAGAGTCGCCCCGATGGCGGTCCACATTCAGCACAACATAGTCGATATTCCATTGGTCGGCGTTGCTCAGTATACCTTTCTTGGTAACATTGTCCAAACTGCAGTAATTGCGAAAACGAAACTGAAAACCCTTCTGCAAAAAAGCCGTATCGTCTATCAGCAACCCAACAAACTGCCAATAGCTATTCGTGTGGGCAAATAAGGAATCGGCCTCACAACCCGCCACACTCCAAACATAATGCCATGTTCTCGTGTTGGGGGCATAGAACTCCAAGATAAGCGAATCCACCTCTTCCGGTATATCGCCCAGCCGCTCCCACATATTGCCGTAGCCCCCTCCGGGCAGATAAAAGAAACTCAGGTATACCGAATCCCCCGAAGTCAGGCTGCGCGGATAAGGGCTAAAAATCGAGTCCAGCCTGATGGGGCAAGACGTGACCGTGTCGCCTCCAAAAAGCTGACTGGTCGCCGTGGGGTAAAGCATTCCGTCCGCATCAAAAGCATCCAAGGTCACCATGCCTATCGTGGGGGGCAAAGGGGCATAGCCCTGATTGACATTGGCTCCTCCCAAATTCCATTGTGCAAAAGAAAGGGTGGTGTCGGAGAAATCATCAAAAAAAGGAAGCAGAAGGGGCTCAGCCGACTTCCTCTGCGCACCTCTCTGATGTTTCAAAGGCATCAGCACCTCCTGTGCCGAGACGCTCAGCACACTCAACAAAAGTCCTATTATAAGCAAGCCACGTCGCATAACCACTCCTCGCTACCAATCCCAACCATCGTCGAAATCGGGATCATCCACATCATTATAGGGGTCGAAGTCATCTTCCATATCGTCAAACTCCGTCCTGAAAATCTTCGAGGAGTCCACCTGGAAATTCGAGATAATACGTTCCACGTCAGCCTCTGTGGCATCGCAATACCAAACGTCCACATACGTCCCCAGCGGATAACGCGTAACACCCGTATAGTCCGGATTCAGCCTATAGCACACACAATGGCTCCGGTCGGTCACGCCGTCATAGTATTCCTGTCCCACATTCATCGAGGCCGACAAGATTCCCCTGCGGGCTTTGGCGGGCACCTGACCAATCACAAAGGGCACACGCGTACCCTTTTGTGTCTCACCCAGGCCTACTGTCAAATCCACCACGGCACCTGTGCTCATCTTCTCGCCGGCATAAACCATCTTGCCCTTGCAGGTCGATTCCAAAATCACATTTCTGTATGGGCTGTCCACAAACTTCAACTTACCGCAACGCAAACCCGCCGCCTCAAGTGCCGACACAGCGCTGCGCACGGTCATATTCGACAGCTCTGGCAGCACCACATCCGATGGGGCAAAAGTGGTCACGGTGACATACACCTTGCGGTGCGTCTTGATCATCGTGCCCGGTTCAGGGTCCTGCTGCAACACAATGCCGCCCTCCTGCTCGGCATCATACACCGAGTCTATCACCACATACTCAAGATGATAGGGATTATCTCGCTTCATTTCCACCAATGCCACCCCGCGGTAGTCGGGCAATTCATACTCTTTACCTTGACGGGCCACCATTTTGATGAACAGAAAGGCCAGAATCACTATAACAACTGACACCACAAGCATATAAATAAGATGCTTGACGAGAGGGTGCTTAACAAAGAATTCCTTATCCATATTGACTTCTATAACGAGAGGTTGTTATTTTTATTGTATGCCTACGCATCTACCAGTTCGCCAATCAGGGTTGCGGCCGTGCAGCGCACCACTTTCACCCTAACATATTGTCCCGGCAGCACGTCGTGGCGGTCGAAAACAATCACCTTGTTCTGGCTGTTCCTGCCAAAAAGCTGTTCTTTGCTCCTATGCGACTCGCCCTCCACCAGCACCTCATAGGTCTTGCCTATCTCCTGCTGGTTGTTTTCCAGCGCAATCTGACCCTGCAGGGCAATAATCTCCTCCAATCGGCGTGTCTTCACCTCGTCGGGCACATCATCCACCAAATGTTTTTCGGCATAGGTGTTGGGGCGCATCGAAAACTTAAACATATAGGCATAGTCATATCGCACCTTGCTAAACATCTCCAACGTCATCTGGTGTTCCTCCTCCGTCTCGCTGCAAAAACCGGCTATCACATCCGTCGTTATCGAGCAGTCGGGCATATACCTTCTAATCGCGGCTATGCGGTCCAAATACCAAGCCGAGTCATAGTGCCTATTCATCAGCTTCAGCATCCTGTCGCTCCCGCTCTGCACCGGCAGGTGGATGCATTTGCAAATATTGTCATAGCTCGCCATCACCTCCAGCAGTTTGTCGCTCAAATCCTTCGGGTGTGAGGTAGCAAAACGCACCCGCATCCGCGGGCTCACTTCGGCCACCCGCCTCATCAGCTCGGGAAAATCAACCGTGTTCTCTCCATCCTTCCAGCGGTAGGAATTGACATTCTGTCCCAGCAGCGTCACCTCTTTATAGCCCTGCTGCCACAAACTGCGGGCCTCCGCCACGATGGTTTCGGGGTCGCGGCTACGTTCCCGTCCGCGGGTATAAGGCACCACGCAGTAGGCACAGTAGTTCTGGCATCCCCGCATGATGGAGATATAGGCCGAAATACCGTTGCTGTTCAGTCTCACCGGCTCAATATCGTCATACGTCTCTGTGGTGCTCAGCTCCGTTTCGGCCGCTTTCACGCCCAGCGTCCTCACCTGCCTCAGCAGCTCCGGCAACCGCCGGTAGGCATCGGGACCCACCACAAAACTCACATTCTCCTCCTCCACCATCAACTGGCTTTGCAAACGTTCGGCCATGCAGCCCAAAATACCAATCCTCAGCTGGGGATTATGCTGTTGCTGGGCGCGCAGCTCTCTCAAACGTTTGCGTATGCGCTGCTCGGCGTTATCGCGAATGGCGCAAGTATTAATCAGCACATAGTCGGCCTCAGCAATCTCCTTAGTCACCCCATAGCCCTCCTTCTGCAAAAGAGAGGCCACAATCTCGCTATCGGCAAAATTCATCTGACAGCCATACGTTTCTATGTAAATCTTCGACATCAGTATTATAATGATTGATAATTAGTTACTAACTATTCTCCCAACACGACCACCTTTCGGGCAGCCCTCTCCCCCACTTTCACCAGGTAGATTCCTCTCCGCAGCCCGTTCAGCTGGGTCCTGCGCTGTGGCGTAGGCGCCTGGTATATCTCTTGGCCCAAAATGGTATAAACAGCCACCGGCTCTGCCTTTTCCAGCTCAACCACAAGGCGGCTGCCTCGGGCAAAAATCTTCGCGCGGTTGCCCTCGGCCTCCGTCACCTCTTCCGGCCCTTCTGACTTAAAGAAAGCCCGCACAGTCATGTCACCCACAACTGCAACCGTTCTCGGATTTTCGGTGCTATTGTCTTCCCAACGCCAAAAGTCATAACCCGGCAGGGCCAAAGCACCCACCTCCACCATCGTCCCCTTGGGGAAACGTCCGCCGCCTGCCACCAGGCCCCTCTCGGCATCGGCCGACAACGCCGTCAGCGTGCAGTAAACCGTCGAATCGTATTCAAATGGGGTGTGCTCATACCTCACGAAGGGGTTCTCGTTCGGATTGAGCAGCCAAATGGTGTCGCGTACAATCAGGGTGTCGTGGAAAAATTGGGTCATTGTCCCGCCGCCCGTTCCCGAGTCGGCCACAAAGAAGGCGCTCATCAGCACATCGTCGTTCACCCGCACCCTTCTGGGATTGTCCAGTCTTCCATCCGACCAACGCTCAAAAACATAACCCTCGTTGGCTATGGCGGCAATCTCCACCACCGTCCCTTCCGGAAAAACTCCGCTGCCTATCACAGTCCCTCTCTCCGGCTCGTCGGCAAACACCAATACCTCATAATAGTGGGGCGAAACAAACTGGGTGTCCCTCACCGTCACCACCACCGTGTCGGCGGCTGCATAGTACAACGTGTCATGCACATAAACATAGGTGGTGTCCCGCTGCAAAGTGTCCCGCAGTTCGATATCATCTATATACACATAACATAAATCATACGACCAGTAGTTGATAGCCACATACTTGGCCGTTTCCGGCACCAACACGCTTATTTTGTCCCAGCCCCACGGCACATCGGGTAAAACGCGATACAGCTCCTCCGTAAAGTCCTCCACCGCATCGCCCGTGGTGGAGTACATCACACTCAAGTACCTAACGCCCACATCAGGCCCACAATAGCCCCGCGGATACGTACGATAATAAAAGACCATGTGCAGCGGATTGGATGGTTCCAGTCGGGGCGAAATCAAATATTGGTCATATTCCACGCCATCATTATAGCTGCTGAATCGGAATTGATAGTTTCCGCTCCTCGGTCTCGACGGCTCGTCCTCTACCACCTCCTCCTCTATCACCCCCATCATCTCATAGTTGTACAGCGACAAGGCATCCGCCCGCCAGCAACCCGTGGTCCCCTCTTCAAAGTCCATCTTCTCCGGGAAAGAGGTCACCGCCCCACAGGTTCGATGATGCGGAGCGAAAGTAAAACTAACCGACTGGTCGTCGTCGCTCACCAGTATGTCGGTGAGGCTGAACGAGGTGTCGGGCGTACCGTCGCACAGGTAGGGATAGGGATTCGACACCCCGAGGGTGTCGACGCTCCAGGCGCTGAACCAGGTGCGGTCATAAAGGCCAAAACCTGCCTGAACCACATTCCCCAGCGTGATGTCGTCGCTACTGTTGGGGCGGAACAGCCACAGCTCGTGCATCGTATCGGCGTTGTTAAACTGGGCATTGCTGGCATAACGCCAATCGTTATAGCGCCAAATCAGCAGTCCCCTGTTGGGTATGGAGGAATCAAACGTGTCAAACGAGTTGCGATACTCCAATATATACCATTGTTGCGGATGGCTGGAGGCTATCTTATAGGCCCTGTTGGGGCCCGTGGCCAGCGACCGGATGGTATACCTGCCGCTGTCGGTAATCTGCGGAATGCTGTCAAACCAGTTCAGATACTTAAATTTAAAGAGCGAGTTGGTCTGTTGCGGAGGCGTTTGGTTCGAGCACATCAAGTCCCAGCTGCCCACCGGGGTGATATGGGTATAGTTGTAGTAGTGATACAAATCGGGGCATCCCAGCGTGTGCGTCATCTCGTGGCAGAACGTGCTCACGCCGAAATAATGGTCGCCCGAGCCCGCCAACTGCAAGTTGAAGGTATAGACCCGCTTGCCGTTAATATACACATAGCGGTCATACAGGCCCCACTTATGCGGCCACAGCAAATCGTTCCAACCCCCGTTGCTGCCACTCACCACAAAGCAAATGTTGTCAACATATCCATCGTCGTCCATGTCCAGATTCACATTCGAGTCAACCGGACAATTGGCATTCACCCACTCCACGGCTCTTGCCAAGAGCGAGAACTCTCTGTCTGCGCGTTGGGCATAATCCACATACCCGTTGGGATTCACCGAAGAATAAGGCATATAGTAATCGCGACTCAGCGTGTCCTGATACGACAACACCCTGTCGCCCAGGGGGGCGGGACGATAGGTCGTCCTGACGGCCAGATTGTTGTAGCTGGTCACCTTAAAGTAGCTGTACATCGACGTTGCCCCCGCCGTGCTGTCGTTGAACATGGCATCGATAGTAGTAAAAGAATCGCTCGTGCAGCTGTCCTCGCCGCTAAAGCGGATGAAGATGACCAAATTGTTCAACGTCCCGTGGTTATATCCGCTGGTCTTGGGAGCTTCCGCCCTATACGGTTCCGGTATGTCCCACAGGTGGTGCAGCCGTTTCAGCTCTTCCGCCGAAGGCATCAGATTGGGTTTTAGCCCCACCTGGGCGGGATTGACCCTCCCGGGCACATATTCCGTGGGCACCAACACCCCGTTCTCCAACGCGGCATACACATACATTCCCGTCTTCACATTCTGCACAATGGTGTATCCGTCGGCATCGTGCAGCCGGTGGAAAAATTCGTCCCCCGACACCCAGCAGCGCAACGTGTCGCCATTGGGTTGCACGCGCAGGACGGGCATATTGGTCACAGGGGCAGCCATCGCGGCCACGCCCAGCATCATCAAAACAAGCAACGTCAATATCCTTTTCATCGTCAGTTTTTTTTATGTTTTTAATCTTATTTTCTAACATATCCCACCAGCCTGTCATAGCGGTCGTTCGGCGCGCGGTAATAGACATAAGCCGTGTAGGTGTTCTTCATCTCATAGTGGTCGCCCTCCAGCACGGCCGTCTGTCCCTGGGTCTCCCCCACGGGCAGAAACAGCAGCTGGTAGGCATAATAGCCCTGCTTCAAAAGCAGCCGCAACGTGTAGGCCTTCAGCTCCATGTTATACTCCATCCGGCTGTGCTCGTCCATCTTCCATTGGGTCAGATCGCCCACCACATAAATGTTGCCGTTGAGGAAAGGATAATCCATCGGTAGCGAAAAGTTCACATACACATAATCCGCCTCCGTCTGCTTGTTCGTCCTGTCCCACACGTTCACCTTCATCCCCCCGTTGAGGGTCACCTCGGTAATAAACACCTTGTTCGAGCGGTCCTCCAGGGGCTTCAGCATGGCATACCACTCCCCGCCATACTCATCTATCTGCCACACGTTATACATGGCCGTGCGGATATTGCTGATGTCGAAATAGCGGAACGTGTTGCCGCAGTAGAACACATTCTCCGCGTGGTTCTTAAAGCTGAGGGCTCCGCGGTCATAGCCGCCAAACTGCAGCTGCCGCAGGTTGTCTATACGGCCATTCTGCTGCACCACCACCCTGAAGAAAGCCGGATTCAGCATGGGCGGAATCATGCTCCCCGTGTAGTCGTTGTTGTTCTCCACCGTCACGTCCACCTCTCTCCGCTCAAAGATGGCGGCATTGTCGTAGGGCACCCCCACCGTCGCATCCGCCTTCACCGAGCCCTCCGTCACGCAGAAACGGCGTGTCAGCAAAATGCTGTCGGGATAGTCCTGCGGGAAAACGCTCACAACATAGTTGCCGGAAATCAGCAGTTGGCTGTATTGGGCCGGTATATATTGGTAGTAGTTCACATAGGGCTGCAGGGTGGTGAAAGAGCTGGCGTAATTCTCTATGGGGCCCTCCTCAAATCCGTTGATGAACTCATACGGCTCCATGTCGTCCACCTGCCAGCGGCTGTCGCAATGCTGTATGCGGTAACGGTAGTTCTCGGTCTCGGCCCCCAGTATGTCAAAACGCAGCAGCAAACGGTCGTCGCCACCCAGCACCATCACGGGCTGTTCCAGCTCAACCCCGTTCTTGTAGAGGGTCACCGTCTTCACCTCATCCACCCAGTTCGAGTCGGTCACGATTTGTCCGCGCAGCACATTGCCCGTTCCCGTCATCAGGAACAACAATAGCATGAGCGACAACAATATACCCTTTTGCATAGAATTATTATATATAATAAAAGTAAATGCAAAGATACGAAAAAAAATCCGCTCCACGCATTTTTTCTACGCCAAAGTCCTTTCCGCTCCCCCCGCTCGTCACCCATCGGCCTCCGCCCCATTCGCGTCAGGCTTTCTGCGCCCTCAGTCGTTTTTCTATATCATTGACAACCAACCCCGCCAACGCGGTCCCGAACATGATGGTCACATGTGCCATGGTGCCGTTGATGCGTGCCTTGGCCCCCAAATCGGCAGGGGCCACCTCCTCCACCTCATCCCCCATGTTCTCGCGCGGCAACTCGGTGCTGTACACGCAGGTAAACTTGTGTGCCGGGTACTCCTTCATCGACTTAAACCGTTTCCTCAACATCCGTGCCAGGGGGTCTCCCGTCACCTCCCAAAACTCCGCCTTGCTTATGGCAAAGGGGTCCGTCCGCAGGGCCGCCCCCATCGAGCTGAAAAAGTTAATGCGGGGACACTCCTTCATCAGTCGGGTGGCGTGCAGGATCAGGCTCAGCTTATCCTTCAGCGAGTCGATAGCATCCACAATATAGTCGTAAGTCTCCAGATGGAACTCCTCGGCATTCTCCTTCTGGTAGACCTTCTGCAGGCAGGTCACCTCCACCCTGGGATTGATATCCAGCAGCCGTTGTTTCAGCACCTCCACCTTAACCATCCCCACCGTCTTGCTGGTAGCCATCAGCTGTCGATTCACATTGGTGACGCTCACCACGTCGCAATCCACCAGCGTAATATGTCCAATGCCACTCCTAACCAAGCTCTCCACGCACCATGAGCCCACGCCCCCAACCCCCAACACAATCACCCGCACCTCACCCATGCGGCGCATAAACTCGCTCCCCATCAGCAGCTCCGTCCTACTAAAAATGCCAGCTTCTTTCTTTGTCATAGCACATACTTTCATTAAAAATCAAATGCAAAAATAGCAAAAATAATTGACATCGCACGCCTGTTGCGGCAGATTTGCAATCTGACGCCAACTATTTTATAAGGATTTTCAATCCGTAAAGCAATAACTCTCCGTTGCGGCAGATTTGCAATCTGACGCAAACTATTATAAGGATTTTCAATCCGTAAAGCAATAACTCTCAGAAATAAAAGTCCGCGCCAGCCATTAATGGATAATTCATGATTAATTCGTGATAATTCGTGTTAATAAAAACCAAGCTTCAGCTTGCCAAATCCGTGTAATACATGTGATACGTGGCACAATAAAGTTGAAAGTTGAGAGTTTAGAGTAGTTGAAAGTTGAGAGTAAACTCTGCGCTTTCTGCGCTTTCAGTTGCGGCAGATTTGCAATCTGACGCAAAATACTATAAGGATTTGCAATCCGTAAAGCAATAACCTTTCTGCGTTTTCCGCGTTATCCGTGAGGCAACGCCTCGTTCCAATGCCTCCGTTTCTTCGTTCATCCCTCGTTCGGCGGCCGCTGGTTGTTCGTCGGCGAGCGAACAAACAGAGACCTTACCGACGAGCGTCATGCCGCTATCCCGATTCTTCGTCCAGACCCAGCAGGTAGCAGTCGCCAAAGTCCTTGCAGCCCGCCGGCAGCTGGTGGTGGGTGAGGTTAGGCAGCACCTGGCTCAGCTGCAGGAAGAGGCGTTCGCCCGGGGCGTCGCGGTCGGGGTACATGTGGAACTGGGTTGCGCATCTGTCGGCCAGCGTCGTCAGCAGCTCCACGTCGCGCCTGCCCAGCAGGGTGGCGGAGGGGATGGCCACGGCCTTGTGT
>JAEEHQ010000121.1 GCA_016280915.1 Bacteroidales bacterium | reverse complement strand
TTCGTGGCGGTGAAACATACAACGAAGCTGGTTGAAGAGCTCGGTACGCTTGGCGATGAAGGCCTCCTGCGAGGCAATGGTCTGCAATTTGGCTGCTTTGACAGCCCGTTGCTGGCTCCAAAGAGGCAACGATAGTCCCACCTTGGCTCCCCGCCAGGTGGATCCTACCACATTTTCTGATGCATATCCCACCGTAACTTGTGGTAGCCAAAGAGCTCTACTGAGTTGTTCCTCTTGTTGACTAACTGACAGTTGGTTTTCAAGTAGCTGGAGGACAGGTTGACTCATTTCCAACTGTTCATACCACGTTTCAAAGTAGGGCTCCACCCATACTGAATCATAGTCAATCTGCGAGAAATAGTAATTGTCGTCATTCAGAATCCGGCAAAGGTCGGTGGTAAGATGGACTTCCATGTAGTTGGCCTCGGTGGATTTGTTTTGCATGTCGGCCATATTCATCTGAGCACGATTGTACTCGAGGATGGAACAGTCGCCATTCTCAAAGCGCCGCTGGTAGAGTTGTGCCAACCGAATGGCAGCAGTACAACGGCGGTCATAGATTTTGGCCACATTACGATAGTATATGAGATCGGCACAAAGTTGCTGAACCTCCAACAGGGTGTGGTAGCGCAACTCTTGGTAATCCAAACTGGCAGCATTCTGCTGCAAATCGCGCAGACGGGCACGACGCACCAATACCGAAGGCAAATCAAAGGACTGAGAAACGCTCAAGTCCCAACGGATGCCGTTCTGAGCAGGGTCACCCCAAAAATAGCCTGCTTCCACCTTGGGGTCGTTGATCAACGCACCCACATGGACGGCAGCCTGTTTAGCCTCGGAACGTTTAGCAGCAGCCAACAAGGTGGGATTCTTCTCCTCCACATCCCGAAGCACCTGAGCGTAATGAGGTTGAGCCCAAAGAACCGGAGAGCCTAAAAGAGTCCAAACGGCTAAAAATATATGCAAAAGAGTTAGCTTTTTCATAACAAATAATGTTTAAGCATTAATGGACATGGCCTGCATGGGGGTCAAGTGCGGCACCGTTTTGTGCCAATCTAACCATGGAGGCTCCTTTAGTAACTACGCGTTCGCCTGGTTCAACGCCAGAGAGCACCTCGGTACGATAGCCATCGGTGGCTCCCAAGGTGACCAACCTTTTCTCAAAGGACTCTGGTGTCAGCTGTACAAAAATGAAATAATTACCCATTTCTTCTACAATGCCTTGGTTGGGAATGGTCACTACCTGACGATCGGAACGGGTGGTAATGTAGAGGGAGAGAAAACTTCCGCTGAGCAAACCTCCTGTATTGCGAACGCGGAAAGTGACGGAGACCAGCGGACAGTCTAAGTCAGTAGCCTTGGCATAAGAGACCAAACTGCCATTGAGTTCGGCAAGAGAATAGACATGCTCATCGCCTGGAACTCTAAAGTTAACACCGCTGATGTTGGCCAACTGACTGTAATAACGTGGCTGCACCTCTGCCCGAATCAGCAAGTCACGGTTCTGCGAGACGGTAACCACCGAATGGCCTGCTTCTACATAGCCGCCATTGCTAACATTGATGCGCTGGATGTAACCACTCATGGGGGCGCGCACGATAGCTCCTTTTTGAGAGAAATTGCCCTTGAGGTTGTCGTAGGCTGCTTTAGCAGTTTCATAAACTGCCTTTGCACGCTGCAATTCAGCTTGCGAGACGATTCTGTCTTCGGCTAGCTGCTGCTTGCGTTCATACTCGGCCTTGGCCACAGTATACTCTGCTGTGGCTTCCTGAAGCCGAACACTCATATTGTTGTCGGCCATGCCGTGGCTTTCGATAACAAATAATTGCTGACCAGCCTTGACGGCAGTACCCTCTACTAAATTGGGATTGCTATAGACCACCACGCCTGAGGTGGTGGCGGTGGCTTCACACTCATCTCCTTGAGAAGGAAGCACCTGACCAGCAGCTTTGATAACGCTGCCAAAAGGCTGTAGACGAAGCGTATCAGTGGCAAAATCAATCTTCCAACTCTGCTCCTTAGTAAAAGTGATGGCGTTGGTGGCATTGTTGGCGTGGCTGTGCTCATGTGCGTCGCCATGCTCATGACTATGCTCATGACCATGATGATGTGCATCGCCATGCTCATGCGAGTGTTCGTGGGAATGCTCGTGAACATGCTCATGCGTATGTTCGTGAAGTTCTGCATGACTACCTGCCACATGCACATGGTGGCAACAGACCTCTGAGACTCTATTGGGCAGCATCACCTCCACCTTCATTTCGCCACATCCAGCCTGTGTGGGAGTGAAATGGCATTTGTAAATGCCTGGCTGCTCAGGATGGTCGAGCGTCTCGGTGAATACTTTCCCGGCTACAATTAGGCTGATTCTCACTTGGGTGGAATCGAGCGGTTTGAAATTAGAAAGCCACGTAAGGTGGACGGTGACCTCAGAAGCCTCGCCAACACAGAATGGCGCAGCTTCAGCAAAAAGCTCAAAGTCGGCCCCATAGGCCGTATATTGGACAGCATCGTGATGATGCTCATGTTCATGTTCGTCTCCTGCATGATGGCACGCAGGGGTCAAAAAAAAGGTCATTGACATGAACAATATATAGACTAATTTTCTCATAGATAAAGGATTATTGTCGAAATAAAAAAAATATTAAACCAACTGCATCCCGCAATAGGCATAAGGACAACTGCCAACGAGAGGACTCTTGGCAAACTCACGCCCATATAGGAGGAGCTCGCAGAGAGGTGGCGCCCAACATAGGCGCGGCTGAGAGTGGAACTTCGTTAGGTGGCCACCTGAAAGGCAGGAAGGCTAGGAAACCCATGGATGATACCCAATGGGTATCGAGCAAGTCCAACAATAGGTAATTGTTGGACTCAGCCGCTATCAAGTTCGACAACGAGAACTGGTCATCGTTGGTGGAAAGAACCAGATGGGAAAGCATCTCCTGCAGCAGACAGAAGTCGAAAGGATGGTGCGAATGGGAATGATGGCAACTGTGGTCATGGCCGTCGGCATCGCAATGGCAACCCAACTCAGTCTCAAAGATCAATCCACTACCAGCTTCTGAGTCATGGTGATGGTGAGGCACAAAGGCATGTAGCATGATTACCGAACATGCCAACATGACGAGTATTTTCGCTGCCAAATGATTCATATCATGTTTGTTGATACAGAATAACCCATGGAGTTAATCCTTCATGGAGATTGCAAAAATAGGAAAAAAAAATGACTCGGTGGCTATTTTCAACCACACTCTCACTACTTTGCAAATGACTTGCAAGAAGACTTGCCATTCCGTTTGGTCGGAATCATTCTTTGGCACTATCGCCCGTTGAAATGATTTTGTAATAAAGATTCCGCTCGAAACCATATTTGGTCAGCGTCCGATTGTAGCGATAGCCCAACCGCAACAAACTTGTGATGCTGGCTCCATTATGGGGAGAAACCGTGGAACAAAGCAACGTAACACCCTGATGAAAAGCAATCTTTTCGAGTCGTTCGCCCAAAAGTCGCTGGAGTCCGTGACCCCTATAGATGGGCAATACCATACATATCTTATAGTTGGCCGACCTAATCTCTTCCGTTTCTACACCCAACAATTTAGTGGCGAGGTCTTCTTCGTCGCATGGCTGTGGAAGATACAGCACAGCCAAAGCCACCAACTTCTCCCCCACCCTTACACCCAACGCGGTGTGCGGTGGAAGGAGGCATGCTCGCCACATGTCTACCGTGTTGCGACGGAGCAAATCGGGTCGTTCCAACTCTGACAGAACCTCAGCTTCCAAAGCCAAGACCTCGTCGAGATGGGACGGCCCGAGAGTGCAATATCGTAAAGAGCTATAAAGCACTTATAGCTACTTCAATTATCTAAAAAAGTCCTTCGAGGATCCTGTCGTCCACGAGGTTGGGCATAGTAACCTTAAGGTTGGGATTAAGGTCCATAGCACGCTGGATGGCGAACATGGCACCCTTGTTGCGGGCCCAGCTGCGGCGGCTGATGCCGTTGTTGACATCCCAATAGAGCATCAAGCGCAAACGACGGTCGCAGTCGGCAGAGCCATCAAGCACCATACCGAAGCCACCATTAATCACTTCGCCCCAGCCTACACCACCACCGTTGTGGATGGAGACCCAAGTGGCACCACGGAAACTGTCGCCAATAACATTTTGGACAGCCATGTCGGCACATCTGTTGGAGCCATCATAGATATTGCTGGTCTCGCGGAAGGGAGAGTCGGTACCGCTAACGTCGTGGTGGTCACGTCCCAGCACGATGGGTGCGCTGATTTCGCCCTTGCGGATGGCCTCGTTGAAACGGGCAGCAATCTTGGTGCGGCCTTCGCAGTCGGCATAGAGGATACGAGCCTGTGAACCCACAACTAATTTGTTGGCCTTAGCACCTTTAATCCAGGTGATGTTGTCGTGCATCTGCTGCTGAATCTCAGCGGGAGCTGTTGCGGCAATTTCGCCCAAGACCTCCATAGCGATCTCGTCGCTCTTATCCAAGTCTTCGGGCTTGCCACTGGTGCAAACCCAACGGAAAGGACCGAAACCATAGTCGAAACACATTGGTCCCATAATATCTTGAACGTATGAGGGATAGCGGAAATTAATGCCATCGGGAGCCATGATGTCAGCACCTGCACGGCTACTCTCCAGGAGGAAAGCATTGCCATAGTCGAAGAAATACATACCCTTGGCGGTTAGCTTGTTGACAGCTGCCACATGGCGACGGAGGCTCTCCTGCACCTTTTGCTTGAAGAGTTCCGGCTGTTCGGCCATCATCACCTTGGCATCTTCGAAGGTGACACCCACAGGGTAGTAGCCACCTGCCCAAGGATTGTGGAGCGAGGTCTGGTCAGAACCGAGGTCAACATGAATACCTCTTTCGGCACAGTACTCCCAGAGGTCTACCACATTGCCCTGATAGGCAAAAGAGCGTGCCTGCTTGGCAGCAATGGCTTTGTTGACTTCAACAAAGAGCTCGTCAAGATTGGCATGCACCTCATCAACCCAGCCTTGATCGAAACGTTTCTGGGTTGCAGCAGGATTAATTTCGGCGGTAATGGAGACCACACCAGCGATGTCGCCTGCCTTAGGCTGGGCACCACTCATGCCACCAAGACCAGCAGTAATGAAAAGCTTGCCTGCGGTGCCACCACCAAGCTTACGGGCAGCGTTGAGGACGGTAATAGTAGTACCGTGCACAATACCCTGAGGACCGATATACATATAGCTGCCGGCGGTCATCTGACCATACTGCGTAACACCGAGAGCATTGTAGCGTTCCCAATCGTCGGGTTTGCTATAGTTAGGAATCATCATACCATTGGTAACCACCACACGGGGAGCGTCCTTATGCGAGGGGAACAGTCCCATGGGGTGACCGCTGTACATGGCAAGGGTTTGCTCCTCGGTCATCTCGCTCAAGTACTTCATCACCAAACGATACTGAGCCCAGTTCTGGAAGACAGCACCATTACCACCATAGGTAATCAACTCGTGAGGATGCTGTGCCACGGCTGGGTCGAGGTTGTTCTGGATCATGAGCATGATGGCAGCTGCCTGACGGCATTTAGCAGGATACTCGTCGATGGGACGGGCATACATTGGATAGGTAGGACGCAGGCGATACATATAGATGCGGCCATACTTTCTCAGCTCCTCGGCAAACTCGGGAGCCAGCATGGCGTGGTCCTTAGGGTCGAAATAACGGAGGGCGTTGCGGATGGCCAGCTCTTTCTCAGCCTTTGTTAGGATGTCCTTACGCTTAGGAGCGTGGTTGACGGTAGTGTCATACGGTTGGGGTTCGGGCAGGGGATTGGGAATACCCTGGCGCAATTCATTCTGAAATTCTTCGAGTGTCATATTATGCTTATTTATTGTTAATCAGCGATATTATTTTATTTATCAAAGATTCCACCTGTGGCAAATACCTCTTCATATCTTCCTCCGTCGCATCGATGAAATCGTCGTAGTCACAACCTTGTCGAATACAATGCAAAATACATTCTATTGGCAATGATATTCCATACCTCCAAAGGGTACACCTTCCGGGTCTCGTCCAATGACTGCCGCGCTTTCTCCAGACGATAGAATACGATAGCCTGCCGTTCTTCTTCTGTAAGGCTCATATTTTATTACCCTCCTCTCTAACATTATATTTAAATAGGGATGGCAGAGCATCGTTCCACAGATCCTTTGTATATACAAGTGTGTTGATTTCCTCACCAACATCCTGTTGAACGTATCATATTTAACACACTATCCTTATCCATTTCAAAATGCAAAAATACGAAGAATAATTGGAACAACCAAAATTTTCTTCCGGCAGTATTTACCGCTACATGGTGGAGTGACTCATGTTAGAAACAGATTTGCAGGCCGACTTCGAGGCGGGGAAGTTCCATCTTGAAGCCAGTGGGGTTGAAGGGGTCAACATCATAACTTGTTGTCAGATGTGTCATCCGGTAACGGGCATAAACACCAATCCAATCATAGGTAATACGGGTGGTGAGGCCCCAGTTGAAGCGGTAGTTGTCTATGAAGCTCGGGTTGCGGTACTCCCTAGAAGCCTCTGTGGCAAAACTGATTTGGTCGTAGTACAACGCGTATTTGCTCCAACCGTAGCTTCCGTATACACCTAAGTCCCAATGAACACCGTTGGCGAAGAGTCCGCCAGAAGGCACGATGCGCACACGCTGGAATAACTCGACACCCAACTCGTTGCGGCTGAAACGTTTCTTATCAAGTCCCTGCTGAGGAACGTTAAACAGATTATCAAGACGGTTGGCCTTGTCGAGGGGATAGTTGTAGTTATCGCGGACATATTCCAAGCCCAGACCAATCTTGTAGGCTTTGGATAAAGCGTGCATGACCCGATAACCCACGTGGAAGGTGGGCGACCAGAAGTTGACTTGTTTCTCACTTGCTTGGATGGGGATTGAAAGGCCATACATAAGGTAGAATCCACCTTCCCATTCGGCATTCTTGCCCCATTTTTCGGGAACGAGGTCTTCGGGGAGACGGTTGTAAACATAGTCATAGTCCATGGACGAACTGGTCTTAGCATTATAAGGACCAACATGGTAGACTGAAGAACGGACACTTTCTATCTCAGAGGGTTGAAGGCGATAGGACACAGTATAACCATTGTAACTGATGTTGAGAGTGTTACTATCAATCCACGCTTTGGAGAAACAGATGGTATCGGTGGTGGTGATATTGCTGTATTCAACACTTGAATAGTGCTCTAAGCCACCGTCGGGACGTTGCAAGTTGGAGAAAATCGTGGCTAGCTGTGCATCTTCCAACAGGTTGACATAGACATTCTCTTCGTCCTGGCTAAACTGGAAAGTGGGAGCTTTCACCTGAGAGCCATTGACAAAATAGGATGCCTGCGGCACACCATAGCCGAGGGCATAGTCGAAATAGGGATAGAGGTCGGCAGATTTCTGAATGAGGTCCATCATCTCCATGGCAGTCTTGCCAGAACAGACCTGCCATGCACAGGCGGCAAATCCAGAAGTGAGGGGACAGGAAAAAGAGGTTCCATATACCCATCCGGTTGCGCTGTCACTACCGTTAGTAGCAGCCAAGGCATGACCATAGGCACTCACGTTGGGTTTCAGACGACCGTCAGCGCTGGGGCCGTAGGAACTGAAATCGATATGACGGTAATGCTCGTTGTCGGACTCAATGCCACCCACACAGAGCACGCTGTCGGCATCAGCGGGAGTGATGATGGTCTTCCATTGGCGAGTGTCGGCCTCATTACCAGCTGAGTTAACCACCAAGATGCCTTTGCGAGCAGCCATGTTGGCAGCTTTGGCAACATAGGAAGTGCCGTCCATATCCTTGGTGAAATAGCGTTCCTTGCCATAACCCAGCGAGCTGCTGATGAGGTTGGCACCATGCTGGTCGGCACGCTCTACCGCCTGCATCCACCAAACCTCTTCCTTGAAAGGCTCAGCCTCCACTTCGGTACGGTACAGGAGAAACTCGGCTCCTGTGGCCAAACCCAACTGCTGATTGCCAACAATGCCAGTAATGCAGGAGAGGGTGCTAAGACCATGGCTGTTCCAACCGTAGACATCGGCCTTCTTGTTGGGGAAGTTCCAGGTGTCGAGGATGCGATGGCTTTCGCGCAGGTGCTTGAAGGCACGATGGGTATTGACACGGGGGAAGCCACCGTCGAACACGGCAATACGGATTCCCTTGCCGTCAATACCTTTCTGGCGGAAAAGGTCGCCCTGCATACGAAGGAGCTGGTTGGAGAGCGAAAGAGCGGAGGACTCTGAGTATTCCGCAACATCAGAACAATCGGAATAATCTGTAGATTTGTGGGAGGCAAGCTGCATTTCGTTAGCAATGAGTTGTGTGCTGCTGACGAAGGCGAGCTGCTCAATTTGACTGATTTGGTCGGGAGTAGCCATCACGGCCATGGCGTTGAGCCAGCGGCTTTGCCCAACCTCTTCCGTGGCAATGGCATTAATCTGGCTGACATAACTGCCATTGAGAGGATAGTTGGTGATGTCGTTGAGGTCGGCACCATTCAGGCGATAACGCTCGATGGCCTTGGCATCGAAATAGCTGTATGGGTCGAAAGTGACACCGTGTTTGTCGGTTAGGAATACCCAGTAGCACGACTGACTCATGGCTGGCAGGCAGCTCAACACAATCAGGAGAGTGATAAAAAATTTTCTCATGGTTTATAATTATTATTGAAATACCGTATGTAATATCTCGTGTGATTTGAAGTTGCGGAATTCGGCCAAATGAAGCTGGAAATATTCCAAGAGGCAATTGATGAGTTCGGTACGCTGAGTCAGGGTGGTTATTGGCACGGGGGCACCCTCGTTAGACGACTGCAAGTAGTAATGTAGGAGTTGCGACATGTTAGCATTCAGCGTGTTCTCACCGCCATAGCAGTAACGACCATTCAGCAGGTCGAAGAGGGGTTCGCGCTGGCAATAGTTGTCCAAGGGTGCGATTCCTAAATGACGCGAAACCGTCAGCAGAAAAAGAATGGGTTGGTTGGAAAGGTTCACACCGCTCTCTCTAAACTGAGAGCTGTTGACCACATAATCGAAAAGTTCGGGCATAGGTTCCTCCTCACGCAGGGCCTTATAGAGCAGCTCGGTCATGAAAAAACGGAGGGCATTGTGCACCGCCTCGTCGCTCATATCATTCGAAATCTGAGGGGCCTGTCCCATGTGAGGGGCTATCTCTTTGAGGTAGTTGAGTTGGGTCTTGGGATTGTTGTAAACCACCAAATCAAGATAGCTGAGAGGTTGCAAGAGGTTCTGCTTGGTGCGGCTTCCACCCTTGCGCACCCCTTTGAGTATATAGGAGCGCACCCCCAGCTGGCGGGTGAAGATCTTGGCTATGACCGAGGTCTCTTTGTATTGCGTGGTGTGCAACACCAAAGCCGGTGTGGAGAGGGTGGGCGTCATCGTTATCTGATAATAAGTATTTTGGCCACAGAGCGCATCTTGCCTGCTTTGTCGGAGGCAAAGACATAGTAGGTGCCACTGGCCACTCGGTCACCATGGGAGGTACGGCCGTTCCAGATGGTTTGGCCACCTTGGGCCGTGGTGGCATAAACCACATGTCCGCGGCCATCGGTAACATGCACCAAAGCATCGCGCGTAAAACCTTTGATAGCGATAGGACCATCATAGCCGGGTCGCACAGGGTTGGGGAAGGCATAGATGTTGCTGGCAGGCAGGCTTTCGGCAGCCGTAGCGGTGGAACGGTAGCTCTGCAGGCCGTAAGCTGTACCGATATAGACAACGCCTGTCTCTGGATGGACTGCCAAGGTGGCAATCTTGTCGGAATAGAGAGGACTATTGGCTGTTGTGAAATGAGCCAGCTCTTCCAATCCGTTGGCTGAAAGCAGGTAGAGGCCGTTGTTGGAGGTGCCTACCCACTTGCGGTTGGCTCCATCCACAGCCATGCACGTGATACCTTCATAGGCCATCAGGTACTCATAAATACCATCTTCACTATAAAGGATATTGCTGCAATTGACTGGCGAGAGCTCTCCATGTCCACCATTGGCAAAGGCCCGATAGCCATCGTAGATTACCTTGATGCCTTTGTCGGTACCAAACCAGATGTCGCCTGCGCGGTCCTGCAACAAGCAATTCACCGAGTGGGTCTCAAGCTTGCTGCCGTGGTTGGGATTAACATAGGCCATCTTGCCGTCACCATCATGCACATAGATGCGATTGGCACGGCCGGCAAACCATTTATATCCGTTGATACTGTCCCAGATGATTTTGTCTATCTCCAGCTGTTCGTCGCGCAAGCCGTTGAACAAGGGCACGGTATTGAAAGATGCCCAGGAACCATCGCGGTAACGGACAGCCAGTCCGTTGTTAACCAGCGAGTTTGTTATCCATAGGTTGCCGGCATCGTCGTATGCCAAGCCCGACACACGGAGGTGCTTGAAATCGCCTGCTTGATAAGGGGTGAGGGCTCCGTCAGTATTGCTTTCATTATAAAGAGCCTGGGCTTCGTTGTTCTGAATGTCAAGCACTCCGAATCCCCAAGCTGTGGCACTCACGTGGTTCTTGTCGCGCGGGTCTATTGCCACATTCAGCACATCCATGAAAGGAGTACCGATATTGTCGTGCTGCATGGAAAGCCAAGCTTTTTCGGCGTTATCATAAACGGCCATGCCGCCATTGATATAGGAACTCTCGTAAGTGGGTTTCTTGCCTCCAGGGCAGACATAAAGTTTATCGGCTGTGGTGGTGAGGCTGTAAACGTTGTCGTCGGTGCTGGGACCTGCTGGATGGTAGGAGGAGCAATCACCGTAGCCCTTTGGCACCCGCAGCAATCCTCCCCAGGTGTGGCCTAACCAGAGAGTGCCGTCGGCCTCGATTTCGGCATCCCAAACCGATACCCCATAGGTGGGCAGGGTGGTGAGGTTGGACAGAGGCTGGTAGTTGTCGTCGAAAATCTCTATATTATTGAAATGGTTGAGCAGGATATAGCCATTATGACACCGCAGCGACTCAATATGACTTTTGCCCCAGCTACCCCAGTCGCCATGGTCCTGTTGGTAGAAGACGGTCATGCTGTCGGGATTGTCGGTGCAGGCTGCCGCAACCAATCGGCCTCCATTCACCTCAAGCATGCGCACAGACATACCGTGAAGTGGGGCAAGGGTGTCGCGCTGCCAGATATCGGCAATACGCAAGCTGCCGCTTTCCTTGGGGGCATAGAGGATGCCTCCGTCGATGGCAGCCACGATGAGGCTGTCGGTAAAGGCTATGTCGTATATGGTCATTCGCGTGCCGTTCTCTCCCAGATAGTAGGTTTCCTCTATTTCTTTGCGCGCCATGTCCACCACCACGATGCCAAATCCGGTGGCAAGGTAGATTTTTTTGTCATGGAAACGGACATGGTAGATTTTTTTGTCGCCACTTATGCCACTATGGCGGATGTCGGCAATATGACTCACCGTGCCGTCCTGTCTAATGTCAAGGGCCGAATTGTCATAAGCCACCACCAGACAGTTTTCCGCCTCGTTGTATGCTATGGTGCTGATGCCCACGTCGGTCAGGCCTGTCTGCTTGGTCATAGCACGGGTCGAGTTGGCCTCTTTGTCGTAATAGAACATGGCCATACGGGTGGCGGCATAAACCTGTTCCTCTCCTACACAGAGATGATGGGCTGCCACAAACGAGCTGTGGTCGCGCCACTCTCCAATGGCTACCTGGCCTTGGGTGACGAGGGAGAGCAACAGGAACAGTATGGGACAAATCTTTCTCATGAGCGGTTATTTCTTTGAGGGTACTAAGAGCTGGAAGAGCATGATGAGCACCCAGGTCACTACGGTGTTGATGAGCATGGAGAGCAAGGTCATCCAGAAATTGCCAAAGCTGAAAGCCTCCACAAAACCATAAGTGACACAAAAAACCATCGACATCAGGAAGGCGTAGCCCATGAAGGTTTGGAAGGGGACCTGATGTATGCTGGGGGCCTCGACGATGGCATCGGGGTCGCCCTGCGTAAGCATGCGGTCACCAAATAGCACTCGGGCAAATCCCATCATCGTACAGCTGAAAGCATGGAAGCCGGGGATGTTGCAAAAGAGGTCGATGATTACGCCCGCAGCAAAGGCCACCAAGAGGGTCGGTATCTTGCCCAGATTGGTTGGCAGCATAAGCACCCCCAGAATATAGATGAAGGGCAACACATAACCGCCCAAATAGACGTAGTTGAGAATCAGCACCTGCAAGATTATCAGGGCAATAAAGCGAAATACGTTAGAAAGAATCAGTTTGGTCATTTCTGCTCGCCCTCCTTCTGCGTTCTGGCCATCAAAGAGTCTTGCTCGGCCTTGAAATGGTTATCGATAATATAAACATGATCCAATTTGGTAAACTCGGTGGCCAAACGCACTTTGATGGTGTAAAAGCCACTACCGCTTTCGGAGGTGGCACTCTCCACAAAGCCCACCATTACCCCTTCGGGAAAATCGTTGGCCATGCCGCTGGTCACCACGGTGTCGTTGCGGTAGAGCTTATAGGTGGTGGGGATGTCAATCAGCGTGGCGTAGCGGAAATCGCCTCCCTGCCATATCAGAGAGCCATTGGTGTTGATGCGAGGTATCTTCACGCTGTTGCGACTATTGGAATGCAACACCGGCATGATGGTGGAAAAATTGTCGGTATGGCCTACCACCACACCTACGATACCCTGGGGGGAGATGACGGCCTGGTCGAGCCGAACACCTTGCAGGCGGCCTTTGTTGATCATGATGTAGTTGTCGCGCTTGTTCCAAGAGTTCTTCACCACCTGGGCCTCGGTGTAGCTGTAGCGTTGCTTGTAGACGGTATCCTCATGGGTGAAGACGCGCGAATTGTAGCTGATATAGGAACTCTCCAACTGTGCCCGCAGGGCTGCGTTCTCGGCGGCAAGGCGATCATTCTCGCTGCGCAGACCAAAATAGTCACCCACTTTGGAGACCACGCCATAGCAACGGCCAGCGATGGTGTTGCCCAGATGCACCAGCTTCGAACCTTGGTAATTGCTGTTCTGCGAGATAAAAACGAGTGCCAGTATCTCCAAAATCAGAAATACGAACACATAATTAAATCGCTTTAAGAATGCTAATAAAGATTCCAATGTTTATCGTTTAGAATTATTTGTTCTGTGTTGATGGGATTGGGGTAAGCGTCCTCCTCACCGACTTAAATAATTATTTATCACCATTTGGGTCTTATCAACGGCATCGCTGAGGACATCGTTGACGATGGTGACATCAAACTGAGGTGCCATTTTCAGCTCAGCGGCACTTCGGGCCAGACGTTTGGTAATGGCCTCCTCGCTCTCGGTGCCACGGCTGCGCAAACGCTGCTCCAGCACTTCCACGCTGGGCGGCATCACAAAGAGGGCCAAGGCATCAGGACCGAAATATTTTTTAATGTTCATGCCGCCATTGACATCCACGTCAAAGATGATGACGTGGCCATTGTCCCAAATGCGGTCTATCTCGGACTTCAGCGTTCCATAACGTACGCCGGCATAGACCTCTTCCCATTCCAAAAACTGACCCGCGGTCACTCTACGTTCAAACTCTTCGGGGGTGAGGAAATAGTAGTCAACCCCGTCCTTCTCCCCCTCACGGGGCTGACGGCTGGTAGCCGAAATGGAAAACTCAAAACAGTCAAACCGCGTCAGAATCTGGCGGATAATGGTGGTCTTGCCACTCCCCGACGGGGCCGAAAAAAGAATAGCTTTACGATTATTCATAGTTAGAATTTGCGGTCGAATATTTTATAGAAACTCTGCACCACCACAGACCCCTCGTCCCATCTGTATTCCTCAGCAACCGTCTTCACATAATCCAAGGCCTCTGCACGCTCCGTCGTGGCGTTCAGTCGCATGATAAAGTCGTTGTAGGCTTTCATGTTGTTGTGGAACAACTCGCTCATAAAACTGAATTTGTCGTTGATGTTGATGATGGTGCGCAGGTCGTCCACCTTCTTGGAACGCACACGACTGTCCAGTTGTTCTTCTATGTTGTGGGCAGGATGATTCAGGGTGTCGGCAAGGGTACGTTTGGGCTGGCCACCTGCGTCCTTGCTGATATAGTCAAAGAGCGAGGTTTCCTTCTTCTTCTCTTTCTTGACAGGGGCTGGCTCATCGGCAAACAACTCATCGTTGGGATTGCCAGCCAGCTTCTCCATCTGGGGCTCCATGATGGGCACCTCAGCCTTGGCAGGCTCTTCGGGGGCAAACACAGGCTTCAGCTCAGCAGCGGCTATGGCGGCGGCGGCAGCGGCAGCCTTACGCTTCTCTTCCTCAGCCTTTCTGGCAGCCTCTTCGGCAAGGCGTTTTGCTTCAGCGGCTTTTCTGGCAGCAGCCTCTTCGGCTAAACGCTTCTCTTCGGCAGCTTTCTTGGCGGCAGCCTCCTCGGCCAAACGCTTCTCTTCGGCAGCCTTCTTGGCAGCAGCTTCCTCGGCCAAACGTTTCTCTTCGGCAGCCTTCTTGGCAGCTGCTTCTTCGGCTAAACGTTTTTCTTCGGCAGCCTTCTTGGCGGCTGCTTCTTCGGCAAGACGTTTCTCTTCGGCAGCCTTCTTGGCAGCAGCCTCCTCGGCTAAGCGTTTCTCTTCGGCAGCCTTCTTGGCGGCAGCCTCCTCGGCTAAGCGTTTCTCTTCGGCAGCCTTCTTGGCAGCGGCTTCCTCAGCAAGACGTTTCTCCTCAGCGGCTTTCTTGGCAGCCACCTCCTGTGCCTTGCGTTGGTCGGCTTCAGCCTTCTCGCGGGCAGCAGTCATGTCAAACTCCAACACGTCGAGCACAGGCGTCGTGGTCTTTTCCTTCTCAATTTGGAGCGCTACCATATACAGGTTACGCAACTCTTCCAAGATGATGTCGATTTCAATTTGTGGGACGGAACCCTCATTTTTACGAATGCGGGAGGCAATCAAACTCAGCCTCTCGAGGCCCTCAACTAACGAGTTTTCTGTTTTATCCATAGTACTGTACTTATTTATTTCATTGAATATAAGATAATTGTACCGGATATTTCGGCACAGATTATTTTGTAAAGATACAATATAAAATGCAAATAGCGAAAAAAAAATATGAACACCCAACAGCAATCATCATTCCCCATCAAATAAAAAGACATTTATGCTTTCGAAGAGAGCCAACAGAAGTATAACATCTTCAAGGTTGTCAATCAATACGACATCGTAGGGAACCAGCATCGCATCCCTGATGCCATCATCTTCCTGAACGGACTACCTGTCGTGGTGTTCGAGTTTAAGAGCGCCATCAAGCAGAACACCACCATCGAAGATGCCTACAAGCAGCTGACCATCCGCTACCGCCGCGACATACCGGCGTTGTTCAAATACACCGCCTTCATCGTCATCTCCGACGGCGTGAACAACAAATTCGGCACACTCTACACTCCTTACGAATTCTTCTATGCCTGGCGCAAAGTCAACGCCAAGGACAAGGCCGACAGCGGCATCCCCTCGCTGAAGACGATGGTGGCAGGATTGTTCCGTAAGGACCGCCTTATCGATGTCGTCCACAACTTCATCTATTTCCCCGACACCTCGAAAGACGAGCGCAAGTTCATCTGCCGCTATCCGCAATACTTCGCCGCCCGAGCCCTGTACCAGAATATTCTCAACCACAGCAAGCTCAACCCTGGTGGTGACGGCAAGGGCGGCACCTACTTCGGCGCCACGGGCTGCGGTAAGTCGCTGACGATGCTCTTCCTGTCGCGATTGCTGATGAAGAGCAAAGCCCTGTGCAGCCCCACCATCATCCTCATCACCGACCGCACCGACCTCGACGACCAGCTGTCGCGCCTGCTACTCAACGCCAAGCAGTTTGTGGGCGACAGCGTGATAGAACAGGTGGAGAGCCGCGAGGACTTGAAAGCAAAGCTGCAGGGACGCACCAGCGGCGGCGTATTCCTCACCACCATACAAAAATTCTCCAAGGACATCAACCTGCTCTCCAACCGCGCCAACATCATCTGCATCAGCGATGAGGCGCACCGTTCTCAGACGGGCTTGGAGGAGAAGGTGGCGATAACCGACAAGGGTGTGCGCCGCTCGTACGGCTTCGCCAAATACCTGCGCGACTCGCTGCCCAATGCCACCTACGTGGGCTTCACCGGCACACCCATCGACCCGACACTCGAGGTCTTCGGTCCCATCGTGGATGAATACTCGATGATCGAGGCCGTGAACGACGGCATCACCAAGACCATCATGTACGAGGGACGCGCCTCGCATGTCTTTGCCGACAGCGAGCTCATCAAGCAGATAGAAGCCTACTACGACAAATGTGCCGAAGAGGGCTCGACCGACTACCAGATCGAGGAGAGCAAACGGGCGATGACCCAGATGAGCGTGCTGCTCAACAGTCCCGATCTTATCCACCGGCTGGCTGTCGATTTCATACAACATTACGAACGTCGTGTGGAAGAGGGCAGCACAGTGAAGGGCAAGGCGATGATTGTCTGCGCCACTCGCGAGATAGGATTTGCCATCTATAAGGAGATTGTCGCCTTGCGACCAGAATGGACGGAGGTGAAGGTATGCGGTGACGGCGAAGAACTCAGCAAAGAAGAGGCCGAAAAGATAAAGCCGATGCAGAAGATTAAGCTGGCATTCATCCGTCAGAAAGACGACCCCGAAGAGCTGTACAACCTGCTCGGCACCGATGAAGATAGGAAGAAACTGGACCTGCAGTTCAAAGAAGAGAAGTCGAACTTCAAGATTGCCATCGTGGTGGACATGTGGATAACGGGCTTCGATGTGCCCTGTCTGGACACGATGTACTGCTACAAGCCGTTGCAGATGCACACCCTCATCCAGACCATCAGCCGTGTGAATCGAAACTATCCCGGAAAGGACAAAGGCCTAATTGTCGATTACCTCGGCATCAAGAAGAAGTTCAACCAGGCGATGAAGCGGTACGCCAACGGTGGACAGAACGAGACACCGGTGGAGACTATCGACAATGCCGTCAAGCTGTTCAAGGACGAACTGGATGTGCTACGGAGAATGTTCCACGACATCGACTACACCAAGTTCTTCACGGGTACTCCGATAGAGCAGTTAGACACCCTGCAACAGGCCGCTGAACGCATACAACAGACCGACGAACTGGAGAAACGCTTTATGAAGCACACCACCATTATGAAGTCGGCCTACAACATGTGCAACAATGATGAGCGCATAGAGAAAGCTGAGGTGGATGACGTGCATTTCTTCACAGGTGTGCGGTCGGTCATCTATAAGACCAACACAGGTGATTCGCCCGATGCCTCTCAAATGAACCACCACGTGCTGAAACTGGTCAACGAGGCGTTGATTTCAGAAGAGGTTGTCGCCATCAACACCATGCAGCTCAACGACACCAAACAGATTGACCTGCTGGCCTCACAGTATATGGAGAAACTGAAGAAATTGCCTTACAAGAACACGAAGGTAAAGCTGATGGAACAACTGTTGAAAAGGGTCATCGACAGCGTGCGGAAGGTAAATAAGGTGAAGGCCGTCAGCTTCACAGAACGGCTAAACAGTATCATTAACAAGTACAACGACCGTTCGGACGACATCGTGCTGGCCGACGAGATTGTGACGGAAGTCGCCAAGCAACTGGCCGATTTGTTTGAGGAAATAAAGAAAGATAACGTATTGCCGGATGGCATTCCCAATATCGAGGTCAAAGCTTTCTACGACATCTTGAAGTCAGTGGCTGAACAATATGGATTTCTTGATGAGTACACGGAGGAACAATACATTGCCCTTGCCAAAGATGTGAAGGAGGTGGTGGACGACAAGACTCAATATATCGACTGGGACAAAAAGGCCGACATCAAAGCCCAGTTAAAAGTTCAAATCATTCTCACACTCGCCAAACATAAATATCCACCGGCCACCCGCGACGATGTATTCAAAGCCATCTTTGAGCAAGCTGAAAATTTCAAGAGAAATAGTGATTTCGCCATCCACACCAAAGTGACACCTCTTCAACTCAATCCTGATGAGACATTACCCTGGGCAGCAGAAAACAGTTGATAAAACTTAACAAAAGTGACAAACCATATCAGCAAACCATACCTAGAATAGCCAAATCTCGGTAAAAGAAACAGCCAAATTATTGTCCATTACACCGGATTATCCAAAATCATACCGAACAGTAATAGGTTGTATCTGGCAAATGAGACCCATCTGTCAATAATCCGCCCATAATCATCCTTATCTTATTGTTTATCTGCATTTTGCTATTACTTAACTGGCAGTAGCAGATAATAATATGTGGTCGGTTGCAGCAAATCCAACTTACTGGTGTCTTATTGATGAAAGTGTGTTGGTGGCGGGGGTTGGATGAAATGGGATATCTTGAGGGGCAAAAACTCCAAACGAAAAAATACTCATAAAAAAAGTTAAATAATCGGGGGTTAGGGGTGACTTTTTTGGCCCTATTGGGTCTAATAAATGTGGTTTGACCGAAAAGGCATGTTAGGCGATGACCGAAAACAGCATACAAAAGTGAGAGTTACTACTAAGAACGCAAGAGAGCAGAATAAAACGCAAGAGAGACAGCGTTAATTATAAGAGAAACAGATTAATAGCAAAGGTAAAATAAGAAAAACAAATATCCTAAAAACAAAAACAAACAAAACAAAAACAAACAAGACTATGATAAAAACTATCAAAACAAACAAAACAACCAGAATTATCAGCGCCAACGCGCTGGGTCTGATTATCTTGCTGGTCATAGGAACAGTCATGACTAGCGGATGTTCGAAAACGAAATATTACAAATCGCCTTGCGCTTGGTGTGGCACAGAAAACCCGTTGGAGGATTTCAAATGGCTCAACCAAATCGTGGAAAGCAATGTAGGCAGCCTCAACGGATTGGAAATCTACATCTGCACCTACGAGCAAGACAAACAAGGTTTCCTTGTTGACTTTTGTCCGTCTTGCGATGACGGTTGTCAACAACTCATGGACTGTTCAGGCAATACGATAGGCACCCTTGGCGGTATTGCCGGAACACCCTACTCAAGGTACAACATCGACCCAGAAAGCATACAACTTTTCTACAAGAAATAAAGAATAAAACAACATGAAACACAGCACTATCCTAATCCTTATAGCCTTGTTCATGGCGATTCCCTCCGCCGCCAAGGCCCAGTCGCCAGGAGCAGGCACCATCCTGATTGGCGACACCACCAGCATGTCACAGAGTATCTACTACCATCTGCCTTATGATGTGCACAATTACAGCTACACCCAGCAGCTGATACTAGGCAGCGAACTGGGAGGAGAGGCCATGATTACAGGCATAGACCTATACTGTAGCAACACCATCAGCACTGGCCGCGGAGTGGGTTGCACCATTTATCTGGCCAACACATACGTTAGCAAGCTCACTTCGGGCATGGTACCCTTTGGGGCTACCTTTGAGCAGGTGGCAGTAGACTCGCTGGTGTGTACCGTGGGGTGGAACCACTACGACTTTGACACCCCCTTCCACTACAACGGCCTGGGCAACCTGGTCATTGCCTTCGACAGCCCATATGGCGGGTGGGGTTTCGATGGAGGAACCTTCTACTGCGATTTCAAGCAAGACATGTCGCACTATTTTGGAGGCCCCCTCATCAATTATACGTCCAATTCCAGTGGTTCTGTTGTCCACTACCGCAACGTGATGCGACTACACACCCAACCGGCACCCACCACAGCAGCCACCTGTCCGGCACCCACGCTGCGGGTCGACTCGGTAGGCGCCACCGGGGTGCGGGTAAACTGGTCACCGGGCTATCAAGACACCTCCTGGACCGTTGAGGCCATCCAAGACGGCGACACGGCTTGGCGGAACAGTGGGCTGCTGTGGGGCGACACCACCTACACTATCACAGGCCTCACTCCCAATACCCACTACACCTTGCGACTGACAGCCTACTGCACCGACACCTTCACCAGCGTCCTGCATCATGTGCTAACCAACTGCCTTCCCTCCACACTTCCCTATAGCGAAGGCTTTGAGAACTGGAGCATACCTGCCTGCTGGCAAACCTGCGAAGGGGGCTGGACCGGTGGTGCCAACACTCCAGCAATTAGTTCCAGCTACAGCCATTCTTCCAACCGCTCAGTAATGTTGAACAGCGGCAGTTTAGTATTACCACCATTCGATGCCCCTGCTGACAGTTTGGAGCTTAGCTTTTGGGCCAAAAACGGTAGCACCACCAGCAGTTTGAACCTCTATGTGGGCATTGTCATCAATCCTGTCGACATGTCCACCTTTGTGCCAATAGACACCGTGGCCGTCTCGCGCTACACTACGTGGAATCCCTGCGTAGTACGTTTCGACAACTACACCGGCGTTTCGGGCCGTATAGCCATCATGTCTGCCAGTATCAATCCCTACATCTATATTGACGACATAGAAGTCAACCGCTACTCGCTTTGCCAAACCATCAACAGCGTCAGTATCGACCAAGTGACCGACACCTCGGCTGTGGTGCATTGGACTGACAGTAATGCAGCCGTCTACTATGAGGTTGCCTATGGCCCCCATGGTTTTACCATCGACACCAGTCGCACCGTCTCCGACATTCGCACCGACACCCTAAGGCTGTCCGACCTATTGTCCTACACGCTCTATGATGTCTATGTGCGCCCCTACTGTGGCAGCACCCCGGCTAACTGGTCGATGGTGCGGTCGTTCCGCACCTTGTGCAGTCCGTTAGACACCCTCCCCTACATCGAAAACTTTGATGCCTTTGCCACCATGACCTATCCAAACAATCTGCCCTGTTGGTCGGGTCAAGTAGAAATGAACACCTGCGTGGTCAATCTCACAGCTGGCTCGCACTCTGGCAGCAAAGCCCTGCGTTGGGATTGGAGCTACGGCGACAGAGTGACCAACCAGCGTGCCATCCTGCCCCTCATCAACACCACGGCCAATCCCATCAATACCTTACAGGTGAGTTTTTGGGCCCAAAATGAGATGAACCTCTACCACCGCTATGAGAATGCCAAAATACTGGTGGGAGTGATGAGCGACCCCACCAACGACTCCACCTTCCAGTTGGTGGACACGGTGCTGATAACCAGCGACGAATGGCGCCGCTACGACGTGCCCCTGAGCAACTATAGCGGCACCGGTGGCTACATTACCCTGAAGAGTTGTCCGTTACCCGGCAACTACAGCCAATGGCGGGCCTATATCGACGACCTGAAAATCGAGGAACTGAGGCCGTGCCCCAATGTCAACGACATGGCCGTAGCCGGTCTCACGGCCACCTCCGTCACCCTGAGATGGAGCCACACCGACACCACCACCCGCTGGCAGACCTACATAGACACCCTTGCCACCGCTACGCCACAGGCAGACGGAACGGTGCTGACCTCGCCCACCTATACCTTCGGCGGACTCACGGCAGGCACCACCTACTATGCATGGGTGCGCGCACTTTGTGACAAAGGCGACACCTCGGAATGGGAAGGCCCCATGGCGGTGATGCCCGGCAGCTGGAACATGCGGCCATACCGCCACGACACCCTGGCGGCTTGTGGCATATCGCTCTACGACGACGGAGGAATCACAGGCAATTTCTCCCGACAGAACTCTTCGTTGGTAATCCTACCGACAGAGCCAGGCAACCTAGTATCCGTGAGCGGCAACATCTACATCAACAACATCTCCTCACTCATCATTTACGACAGCATCGGCACCTCTGGCCGTGTGCTGTGGACACGCGAGCACGAAATCTATGCCGACACTTTCGGCCCTATTATTTCAGAAAGTGGTTCCCTCACCCTCGTCTTTGATGGCTGGACCGCCAACTACGGCGACAGCGGATTTGAACTTGACATAGCCTGCGTGCCCGACACCTGCATTTTGAAACGACTGCGGCTTGACCCCACGGTGCCACCCTCCACCAACCAGTTGACCATCACGTGGGAATGCAATGGAGCCTCTCTCTACCAAGTGGAATACGGTCCTGCGGGGCTTGTTCAAGGCACCGGCACATTGGACAGCACACCCAACAACAGTTATACCATTAGCGGGCTCAGAAGCATGGAGCACATCGAATTCTATGTGCGCAGCATTTGCGGCATGGACGATACCGGCCAGTGGGTACATGGCAACTTCGGCACCCTCCCCTGCCCCGATGCCGTCTACCGAGAAAATTACGACTCCTCCATGGTGCCAAGCGATCTTGTCTGGTCACACATAGGTCATAACGCCCTACAATACAGCTACGTGCAGACCCTTATCGACTCCTCTCATTTGGCTGGCTTGGAAGGGGGCATTACCGCCCTGGCCTTCCATCCATCCTCTTTCACCGAAGCCGACCACATGTCGCACATAACCGTCTATCTGGCCAACGTGGCCGACAGCGACCTCTCGACAGGCCCCATCCTGCCCGACAGCGGACACCGTTTTGTGAAGGTCATCGACTCTGCCAACTTCTACCACAACCTTACCAACGACTGGCAGATGCACAGCTTCGACCGACCCTTTATGTGGGATGGTCACCAGAACTTGCTGGTGGCAGTCTTGCGCAACGACGGCGGCATGGGCCATCCCACCTCCTACTATGGGCACTACCCCTACGGCCCAGCTCCCAACAGGAATTACTTTATCTATAGCTACGACACACCCATTAACATTGATAGTGCCAACACCTACTCGGGTGGCTATTCTTCCTCTACGATTGGGGACCTGCGGCTTTACACCAACACTTGCAACCTGCCCATCTGCACCCCACCCACTGTTGAGTCAGTCACCACCGACTTCGAGAACATCACCATCCATTGGCAAGGCTCCTACCCCAGCTACCAAATAAGCATCAACCCCGACCCCAACAGCATTGGCATCGTGAGCGTTACGGGGAACAGCTACACCTTCAGTTCCCTACTGCCTTCCACCAACTATCAGATACACCTACGCCAAAGTTGCCAAGAAGACAGTCTCGGCTACTCCGACTGGGTGACGATTGACGTCACCACCGATGAATACATCTGCGAGGTGCCCGAAAACATAACTACTGATGCCGACTACGAAAACATTACCGTCACCTGGGAAGGCACCTTTGCCGACTTCCAACTGACCATCAGTCCCGACCTCAACGGTCTTGGCACTGTGGACGTTACGGGAAACAGCTACACTTTCAGTTCCCTACAGCCCTCCACCACCTACCAAATACAACTGCGGCAGAGCTGCAGAGGAGGCGCTCTCGGCTACTCCGACTGGGTGGGAGTGGATGCCACCACCGATGAATTCACCTGCCCAGCTCCTGAAAACTTAACCGTTTCCAACCTCACACACCACACCGCCACATTCGTCTGGGATGCCTCTGGGGCCGACTCACTCTGGCAGTTGGACATCTGGGTGGTAGGCGAGCGCCACCAAAGCCTTTTCACCACCACCCGCAGCCACCATGTGAACAACCTGCAACCTCTCACCACCTATGGAGCCTATGTGCGGGCCTACTGTGGTAGTGCCAGCCAGATTGCAGGCGAATGGAGCGACACGCTATTCTTCACCACCTTAGCCGACCCGACTGAAGGTATAGAGCACCCCGCCGAGAACTCAAATGGCTTCACAGTCGACATTGCCCCCAACCCCGCCAAGGAGAGCACCACCCTCTACCTGAAGAACTTGCCCCCACAGTTTGCAGGACAGGTAGAAGTGTCCCTCTCAGACCTAACTGGCCGCGAATTGATTTCACGCCAAGTGGACTGCGACGGGAAATGCAACATCCGCCTGAATATTTCCCATCTGCCACAAGGAGCCTACTTTGTAAAAATTGCCTGCAACGATGAAAAAGTAGTTCGAAGGCTGATTATCAACAAATAGTGGCAAATCTGGCTCAGCAGTAGGGTTTCCCCCTATCGTTACGAAACATTTCAACACACACAAGTTTACACAAAACTGCACATCTGAGGGTTGTCCGCAAGGGCGCCCTTGGTGTGTTTTTATGGAGGTGTAGGTTTGGCAGGAATCGTTTAGAAGGGGAAAAACTAAGATTTTGGGATCTGGAATATTATTTTGTTCAATATTTTTTGTATTTTTGTATTCTTACAGATATGCACATTTTTTAAATAAATTATTAATTAACAATACAATAATATGAACAAAATTCGTCTTATCGTCTGTTTTGTGGCCTTGGCCGTTCTATCTTGCGGCACTTTGATGGCCCAAAAGACTTATCAGTACAAGACCTATCCCAACGACCCGCTGAACGTGCGCGAGTATACGCTGGACAATGGTCTGAAAGTGTTTATGAGCGTCTACAAAGACGCGCCCAAAGTGCAAACCTACATCGCTGTGCGTGCCGGCTCCCGCAACGACCCCCACGAGACCACTGGTCTGGCCCACTATCTGGAGCACATGATGTTCAAAGGTACTCAGAAATTGGGAACCACCGACTGGGAGAAGGAGAAGGTGCTCATCCAAAAGATTGAAGACCTTTTTGAAGCCTACCGTATGTTCGACGACCCCACAACCCGCGCCGCCATCTACCATAAGATTGACAGCCTGAGCTATGAGGCCTCCAAGATTGCCGTGGCCAACGAGTACGACAAAGCCATGACCGCCATCGGTTCCACCGGCACCAATGCCTTTACCAGCAATGACTACACCATGTATGTGGAAAACATTCCCAACAACCAGATTGAGACCTGGTGCGAGATTCAGGCCGACCGCTTCCAAAACCTGGTGCTGCGCCTGTTCCATACCGAGCTGGAGACCATCTATGAAGAGAAAAACATGAGCCTGACCAAGGACAACCGCAAGGTGAACGACGCCATGTTCGCCGCCCTCTTCCCCCACCACCCCTACGGCAATCAGACCACCCTGGGCAGTCAGGAGCATCTGAAGAACCCCTCGATGCGCAACATCCGCAACTTTGTGGCCACCTACTATGTGCCCAACAACATCTGCATCAGCATGGCCGGTGACTTCGATCCCGACGAGGCTATCAAAATCATTGACAAGTACTGGGGCAACATGAAGCCCGGCAATGTGCCCGAACTAAAGTTTGAGCGCGAAAAGCCCATCACCAGCGTCATCACCAAGACTGTCTCTGGCCTTGACGCAGAGAACACCGTGCGCGCCTACCGCCTCGACAGCGGCAACGGCAGCCACGATGCCATGCTGGCCGACCTGCTGGAGAGCGTGCTCAACAACGGCAAGTGCGGTCTCATCGACCTTAACATCAACCAACAGCAGCGCTGCATGGGCGCCTATGCAGGCACCTATACCCTCAACGACTACGGTGCTTTCATGTTCGGCGGCCAGCCCATCCAGGGACAAACCTTGGAGCAGGTGCAGGCCCTCTTCGACGAGCAGATTGCACTGGTGAAACAGGGAAAATTCGACGACTGGATGCTCGAAGCAGCCATCAACAACATGAAACTGGCCATCATGAAACGCGCCGAAAGCAACAACAGCCGCGCCAGCCAGATGGCCTACGCCTATGTGGAGCACCGCAACTGGGGCGATGTGTGCAACGAGGTGAACGAACTCTCCAAGATTACCAAAAAGGAAATTGTAGACTTTGCCAACCGTCTGTTCAAGGACAACAACTACGTCATCATCAACAAACTGAAAGGCGAACCCGAACCCATCCTGAAAGTTTCCAAGCCCCCCATCACCCCCATCGAAGTGGGTCGCGACAAGGAGAGTGCTTTCCTGAAAGAAATCAAAGCCCGCCAAGTGAAACCCATCGAGCCCGTTTTTGTGGACTTCAGCAAAGACCTGACCAAGTCCAAACTGAAAAACGGTGCCGAAGTGCTCTATGTACAGAACACCGAGAACAAGACCTTCAACCTCGTCTACCGTTTCGACTTTGGCTACCGCGCCGGACAAACGGGTAAGACCTTCGACCTTGCCGCCGACGTGCTGGAATACCTCGGCACCTCCAAACACACTCCCGAGCAGCTGCAGCAGGAATTCTACAAACTGGCCTGCAACTACAGTGTGAACGTGGGAACTGAGAACATCAACATCAGCATCAGCGGTCTGAGCGAAAACATGACCAAAGCCATGGCCCTGATGGACGAGATCCTTTGCGAAACACAGCCCAACGAGCAGGCCCTCCAGTTGTTGGTGGCCCGTATCCTCAAAGGCCGTGAGAACGCCAAACACAACCAGCAGAGCTGCTTCCGCGCCTTGGGCAACTACGGTGTCTACGGCAGCGACTCACCCTCGCTCGACCAACTCAGCGAGGCTCAACTGAAATCCATGACCTGCAACCAGCTCACCGATGCCCTCCACAGCCTCATGAGCTACAAGCACCGCGTGCTGTACTACGGCCCCGAGAGTCTCGATAACTTCAAGGCCCTTGCCAACCAGTACACCCACCCCATGAACAAGAAGGCCCCGGCCAACAAGAAGATTACCCCCAAGGCCGTCAACGAGAACACCGTCTACTTTGTCGACTACAACGCCAACCAGACCTATATGCGTGAGCACTTCCGCGGCGAGAAATTCAACACCAAGAACGAAGCCGTCATGGATGTCTTCAACGAATACTTCGGCGGTTCGATGAACGCCATCGTCTTCCAAGAGATGCGCGAGAAACGCTCCCTTGCCTACAGCGCACAGAGCTACTATGCCACTCCTGGCGACAAGGACGGCTACTTCACCAACGCCGCCATCATCGCCACCCAGAACGACAAGCTCATCGATGCCATGAATGCCTTCAACGAACTCTTCGACCAGATGCCCGAAGCTCCGGCCAACTTCCAAATGGCCAAGGATGCACAAATCAGTGCCATCCGCACCGCCCGCACCACCAAGATGGGCATCATCAACAGCTACCTCTACTACGAGCGCATGGGCTTCAACCCCAAGAAGAACCACGCCAAGATGCTCTTCGAGGCATACCCCAACGTCACCATGCAGGATATCGTCAACTTCAACCACAAGTACATCCGTGGCCAGAAGAAGGTCTACATGTGCCTCGGCAAGGAAGCCGACATGGACTTCAACGCCCTTGCCAAGTTCGGCAAGGTGAAGAAGCTGAAACTCGAAGACATCTTCGGATACTAAACTAATTGAGATTTGAGAATTGAGAATTGAGAAATATCCGGATACGGCCACTTTTTCTCAATTCTCAATTCTCTATTCTTAATTCTCTATACTATGAATATCAAGCGTCACATCAACCGATTCCGTGCTTGGCAGCGCAAACCCATCCAGTTCTCCGACCAAGGACTGGAAGAGCATTGTTGCGCCAACTGCGGACATACATATTCGGGCAACTACTGCCCCGTGTGCGGACAGAAGGCGGGTGACAAACGTATCACATGGCGGTTGGTAGGACAGAACTTTTTAAAGGCATGGGGC
>JAEEHQ010000022.1 GCA_016280915.1 Bacteroidales bacterium | reverse complement strand
TCTTCGTGCCCAAAGCCTCATTTGGGCGACTTACATCACTGCGGCACTGTTTATCGTGGCGACTTTGCTTATTTATGGAATCACCTATATCTATGTGCCGTATTTGGTGTTTTTCGTATTCCTCATCTTGTTCATCATCAAATTTCGGATTGAGGTGCATCGTTTCAACAAAGGAGGCGCACAATGAAGAACCGCTTGAAAGTGGCGCGAGCCGAAATGGACCTCACACAAGAGGATTTGGCCAAACTTATCGGTGTGAGCCGACAGTCTATAAATGCCATTGAGTCAGGACGCTATGTGCCCTCTACGGTCTTGGCCTTGAAAATGGCACAGGTGTTCGGGAAATCGGTGGAGGAGATTTTCTTCCTCGAAGAGGAGGATTAATCTTGTCGTCGCTTCGCGCATTGGCTCCGCCGAATCTTCGATTTGCGAGGAGGAACGACGAAGCAATCCAGATGAAGAGCTTTATTATCTGGACTGCTTCGTTCCTCGCAGTGACGCAATGCGTAATTGGAGATATTACTTTACGATGGTGAACTTCTTTGTTGTTACATCGCAATCGCACTGAATCCTAACGAAATACATTCCCTCGGTCAAACCAGATACATCAATCTTTTGGGTTTCTTCGGTAATGTGGCCTGAAATCAGCGTTTGGCCTGTCACGTTGGTGATGATGTATTCGGTTTCTGCCTGTAGAGACGCGCCATGGCACGTTTCTACAAACAGAATACCGTTCGTAGGATTAGGATAAACCTTGATTTCCATCGCGTTATTTTCATCAACGACCATTATATCCTTGTCCACGCATTCTGACCATGCAATAGTGTTTCCGCCATCAGTGCTGATGCCGTATTTGTATTGTCCAATGGGCAGGGCATCCCAACCGTAATCCACGTAATGGGCGTCGGCGATGTTTGAAGCAATCAGTTCAGCATTGCTTCCATCGCAGTTGGCGCGGTAAATGCTGTAGGTGTTGCCCACGGTGATGTCGTCGATATAGAAGGCGTTGTCGTATTCGCCCTCAGCGAGTTGGTTAGCGTATTTCCATTCCAGGATGTGGTTGCCTGGGCCAATGGCCACGGTGTAGTGTGTCCACGGCACTTCGTCCTTTAAGGTCTCGCCATATTGCACGTTGTCGATGAAGAAACCACAGCCATTGAGCGGGAAGCAACTGACGCGGGCGTAATAGCTTACCACACAAGATGTGGGCAGGTTGACCGCCAACGAGATCTTGCTGTTGGAGAACATACCTGTATTGGTCGACTTGGCGCAATAGGTACCTGTGTTGGGTTGCGTGGTGGTGACGACCCAAGGACTGGTGGCGTCGTTGATCCACATGTTTTGGTAGAAGTCGCCCGACTCAAAGCCATCATAAATGCCAGCAGGCAGGTTCCATGACAATGACACACGCATATTGTTGATGACTTCTGCCTCAATCTCGACCGCTTTCGTCAGGGTGACATAGTTGGAGGGGAGCGAGGTCAGGTCGTTTTCCAGATGGGCGATAATATAATAGGTGTATGAGCCTGCGTAGTTGATGTGGTCGGTATAGGTGGTTGCTGTCAGACTGTTGGCGATTCGTATGCCGTCGCGATAGACGTCATAGGAGATGCCTTCGGGAGCGGCTGTCCAGTTGAGGACGACCTGCTCGCCGTCGAAGTCGGCGGTGAGGTTGGTGGGGCCGTGGTGGAACAAGGCATTGATGGCAGCCAAGGCGTCGATGCGGCCCGAGCCTACGCGGTTGTTTTTCATGGTGTTGCCGACGCGCACCGAGGTGAGCTCGATGATGGAATCCAATTCAGCTGGATTCAATTCAGGATTGGCTTCTAAAAGCATAGCCAACACACCTGCCACGCAAGGTGTAGCCATCGATGTACCGTCCAGCTCGGTGTAGCCGTTGGTGGTCTGGTAGTTCAATGAGGTGATGTTGGAACCAGGGGCAGAGATGTCGGGGCGGATTAAGCCAGGTTGGTTGACATCGCCGTTTTCGTAGGGGTAGTCGTTATAGTTGCCGACATTGGGGCCTGCAGCCCATGTGGTGGGGCCGACGGAGGCGAAACCGCAGCGCTCGTCGTTGGAGTCGGTGGCGCCCACGCTGATGACAGAGGTCAGGCCGCCTTCGATGAGGTTCCGTTGGTCGGGGTGGAGCCATGCCGGAGGACAGTTGCCTGGGGCGCTGATGTTGAAGGGGATGGGGAAGGTGTATTGCGTTTGGCCGTCGTTGCCGCAAGCCACGGCAGCCGCCACGCCTGCTTCGAGGCAGGTGGCGAAGACGTCGCGGCAGTAGTAGCAGGGACCAGCGCCGACATCGCTTAGCGAGAGGCTGAGGATATGGGCGCCATGCTCCAAGGCAAACTCAACACCTTGGATGAGGTGGGTGGCTTCACCTTGGCCGTCTTCGCCCAAAACCTTGATGGACATAATTTTGGCTCCAGGGGCAATGCACGTTTGGGTGCCTGCCGTGCCTTGTCCCGCCAAGATGCCTGCGGTGTGGGTGCCGTGACCATCGTCGTCCATAGGATCGTTGTCTTGATAGAAGATGTCATAGCCGTGGTGCGGGAACTCGCTGCCACCGT
>JAEEHQ010000120.1 GCA_016280915.1 Bacteroidales bacterium | reverse complement strand
GACCAATCGACACGCTGTTTAACGTCCTGTGGAGTTGACGCGACACATTCGTTGAAAAGATCAGTTGTCTTGCTCATAGGTCAAATTCTGTTTTGTCTATACCTGATATCATGGTTTCTTCAATAATCACCTTACCACTTTTTATAGCATGATTAAGAAGTTTGTCTAGTTTTTGCAAGGTTATGACATACCCGTTAAGGCTCTCGTCCTCCTCATATGTCTTGGTTCTTTTTATTCCGCCATTGCCAACAATCAGAACACTGTTGGACATACGCAAGCAATACAATCGCATCTTGGTTTTGAACCTTTTCTATGTAAACTCTTGTCATCCTACATATTGTTTATAATTCAAATGCAAATATACAACTTTTTTTAGATTATTACCTTTTGAAGTAATTTTTTGGCAAACAAACCAATGAATACTATGATATGTTGCACCATGAAAAGTAGACACGGAGGGGCGGAAAATACTCGATTTGTGTAGTTTTCGTACAATATAAAATCTCGTTTTGTGTTTTTATGTCCTGCATATATACGAATAATAGTCTATTCGGTAAGATACTTTGTTAAAAGATCGACTCATTCGGTAAGATACTTTGTTAAAAAAACGACTCATTCGGTAAGATACTTTGTGCAATAAGTGACTCATTTTGTACTTTATTTCTGTGATTCGGGTTAAACATAAGTGGAAAGAGGTTCGTATTAGTGGATAATTACAAAAAAATGTGTATTTTTGCAGTTTGAAAAAGAGATAGTGAATGATGAAACATATTACCGACTTTACCATTGTGAGACGTGAGCAGTTGGGCGACCACTATTTCGCTCTTACGTTGCGTCATCCCAGTCAGCTGCCCCCGATTGCTGCTGGACAGTTTGTGGAAGTGGAGGTTCGTAACAATCGCGATGTGATGTTACGCCGTCCGATTTCGATACATGACGTTGATAACAAGGCGAATACCCTTACGTTGCTCATCCAAATCGTGGGGAAAGGTACCCGTCAGCTTTCTCTGCTCAAGGAGGGCGACACCCTGAATCTTATCTATCCGTTGGGTAAGGGCTTTTCCGTGGCGGGCGAGCACCCGTTGCTTGTGGGCGGTGGTGCCGGTATTGCTCCGCTGCTGCATTTGGCTAAATGCTATAACGAGAAAGGGGTCAGGCCTACCATTCTGTTGGGTGGCCGCACCAAGGAGCTCATCCCCGTGCGCGAGGCTTTTGAGCCTTATGGTCAGCTGCTGATTGCTACCGAGGATGGCAGCTTGGGAGAGAAGGGCATGGTGACCCAGCACTCGCTGTTCACCGCCAGCTACGACCATATCTGCACCTGCGGACCCACCCCGATGATGAAAGCCGTTGGGCGTTATGCCGTGGAGAAGGGCATCGGTTGCGAGGTGTCGTTGGAAAACATGATGGCTTGCGGCATAGGTGCTTGTCTCTGTTGTGTGACGGACACCGACGAGGGTCATAAATGCGTGTGCAAAGAAGGTCCTGTGTTCGACGCTCTCAAACTCAAAAAGTGGATGGGATTGGAGTGAAAGTCGCATGTTATCAATTAGAAAGGAGAAGCAACTATGGCAAAATTAGAGACAAAGATACATAACATCATCCTAAAAAATCCTGTGATGACTGCCTCGGGTACTTTTGGCTACGGTGAGGAGTTTGCCGATTTTATCGACCTCTCGCGTCTGGGCGGCATCATCGTTAAGGGTACTACGGGCGAGCGTCGTCAAGGCAATCCCTATCCCCGCATGGCTGAAACCCCTATGGGCATGCTCAATGCCGTGGGTTTGCAGAATGTGGGAGTGGGCACTTTCTGCCGTGAGGTTTATCCACGCATCAAGGACATCCCTACGCAGATACTGGTCAACGTCAGCGGCTCTTCAATCGAGGAGTATTGCAGTGTGGCAGAGCAGATTGACGAGTTGGAGAATATCCCCGGCATAGAGCTGAACATCAGCTGCCCCAATGTGAAGAAGGGTGGCATGGGCTTTGGTACCAACCCCGACATGGCTGCCCAGGTGGTGAGTGCCGTCCGCAAGGTTTACCATAAGACCTTGATTGTGAAGCTGACCCCCAACGTTACGAGTGTGGTAGATATTGCCAAGGCGGTGGAGCAGGCGGGAGCCGATAGTGTGTCGCTTATCAACACCTTGCTGGGTATGGCGATTGACGTGGAGAAACAGCGACCCTACTTGAGCACTATCACGGGCGGCCTCAGCGGCCCCTGCGTGAAGCCTGTGGCTGTGCGGATGGTGTGGCAAGTGGCTCATGCTGTGCAGATTCCGGTGGTAGGCTTAGGCGGTATTACTTGTGCTGCCGATGCCTTAGAGTTCCTGATGGCAGGGGCCAAAGCCATCGAGGTGGGTACTGCCAACTTTATGGACCCCACCGTCACGGTGAAGATTGTGGAGGGCTTGGAAGACTACTGTCAGCGTCATCAGATAGAAGACATCAACGACATCATAGGCATCATATGATACTCCTGGCCGACAGCGGAAGTACCAAAACCCATTGGGTAGGTCTTGCCGGCGGGAAGGGGAGAGAATTGTTTACAGAAGGCCTCAATCCCCGTCTCACCAGCGACGACACTTTCCGCGACACGCTTGTGCGAGTGCGAGGGGAACTCTTGAAGGGTGATGCGGTGGAAGAAATTTGGTTTTATGGAGCAGGCTGTGGCACTCGGGAAGTGCAAAGCCATGTGGCTCAATTGTTGGAAGCCACTTTTGGCGTGGAAGCATGCCGAGTGCAGGTGGCGGGTGACCTTTTGGGAGCATGCCGTGCCACCTGTGGCGCAAGTGCTGGCTGGGTGGGGATTCTGGGCACAGGGAGCAACCTCTGCTATTATGACGGTGTTGACATTGTCCGTCAGCGTGTTTCCACCGGTTTTATTTTAGGTGACGAGGGCTCAGGAAACCATATAGGCAGGCGACTCTTGAAGGACTACCTGGAGGAGCGTATGCCAAGTAGGATAAGTGCCATGTTCCATGATACTTATCAGATGACTACCGACCAGTTGATTGACCGGCTTTATCGCCAACCTTATCCCAATCGGTTCCTTGCCTCGTTGGCCACTTTTGCCGACCGGCATCAACAGGAGCCCTATGTGGCTGCGGTGCTGGCAGATTGTTTTGGCAGGTTCTTCGACCAGTTGGAAGAATATGGCTACAGGCAGGGGGCTCGCTTGCATCTGGTGGGTGGTGTCACGCAGTCGTTTGCCCAGACGTTGGCGCAAGTTGCAGCCAGCAAGGGGGTTGAGCTGGGCGTGATGATGGGTGACCCGATGCTCGGTTTGGTCGATTACCACCGAAAAAAATAAGCAGAAAGAAAAGTTTTTTTTATTACTTATATACTTTAATTCATCTTTTTCCGTTTTTACTTATTATTTTTTTGAAAATTACAATTTATAAATAACTAACATCACAATGGATCTTTCAAACATCTTAGCCGTTTCCGGCAAACCCGATTTGAATGAATTGGTATCCCGCACTAAGAATGGTGCTATTGTTAAGAATCTTGTTACCAACGCAAAATTCCCTGTTTTTGCCACCAGCAACATCAGTCAGCTGAGCGAGATTCGCATGTACACCACCAATGATGAGAAACCCCTCGAGGAGATTTTCGAGAACATCTACAAGCTCCTGGAGGCCAAACCCACCGAGTTTGACCCCAAGCATGCCGACAGCAATACCCTCTTTGAGATGCTGGGCAAGGTGCTTCCCGACTATGATACTGAGCGTGTCCACGCCTCCGATGCCAAGAAACTCTTTCTCTGGTACAACATCCTGCTCAATGCCGGCAAGCTGACCCCCAGCGAGGACGACAAGAAGGAAGAGGTCAAGGAAGAAGCTCCTGCAGAGAAGCCGATAGCCGCCAAGGCTGCCGCCCCCAAGAAGACCGCTGTCCCTAAGAATGTGGCGCCCAAGGCCAGCACCCAGGCAAAGGCTGCTCCCAAGCGCACCACCACCGCCAAGAAAGCAATTTGATGATAGGGGGCTGAAAAGCCCCTTACCATCGTTTTTTTATATTAATCCTAAACCATTTATTTTATGAAAAGAATAGTCGTAATGATGTGCGCTGTGGCCCTGATGGCTGGCGCGGTGTCTTGCAAGAAAGACCCAAAACCCGAGGACGAATATGTCAACCCCACCTATGTCGAAGGCGTTTTCAACCCCGGCAAACATCTCTCCAAGGTTGTCGGCAACGACATCAACGAGGAGTGGAGCTGGAGCAACACCGACCCACAGCAGCTTACGGGTATAGCAGATGCCAGTAGCCATACCTACTATAATTTCACCTATAAGGGCAGTGGCCGCATGGCAACCAGCAACATCAACGTCGATGGCACCACCATCACCTGTTCATACGAATATGATGAAGGTACTTTGGACCGCATGACTGTGCGCCTTAACGGCAACATTGCCGCTGAAGGCACAACGGGTTATGCTGGTGGCAACATCAGCCGTATCGACTATTCGAACATCTCTGGAGACCTGATTTGGCATTTTGCACGCAGCTATGCCAGCGATTTTCTGGGCATGGACCTCTCCGCTGCCGATTTGGAATTCACCAATCCCACGCTGAGCGATGTCTTCACCTGGGATGAAGCCCAAAACGTGAAGCAAGAATTTGTCACCGCCAATATCAGCGGTGAGATTTCTATCAGCGACCTCTTTACCGTTGCGGGTGACATGCTTTCCGACCAGTTGGGGGCGATGGGCAGTCTTTTGTTGCCTTTGATTGTGCAGAACATGGGCGACTCATCTTTTGCTTTCTCCATCACGGGCGACGTGAATGTGGATTATGCTTACGACAACAAGTACAATCCCTATCGTGGCCTTTGGTATCGCGGTATTTCCTTCCAACCCATGTCGCTCTCAGCCAACAACTTCACTTCGGCACACGCCATGGGTAACTTGCGTTTCAATGTGAAGATCTCCCTTCCCGAGGAGTGTCCTGCCTTTCTCTCCGACTATGCCTCTTATTGGTCGATGATATACCTCATGGTCAACGGACAAACCTTTGGTCAGGATATCCCCATCGACGAGACGCTCACCCGCACCTATCAGTATAATGCTATTGGTTTCCCCACCTCCTACACCGACCAGGATGGAAAAACCGTCACTTTAACCTATAAAGACTAATATTGAATGATATACACTGAAAAAGACCAACGTTTTAAACGCTATACTGTCACTTCGGCCCTTCCTTATGCCAACGGCCCCGTGCATATCGGCCATCTCGCCGGCGTTTATGTGCCCGCCGATGTCTATGTACGTTACCTCCGCAGCCAGGGTGAGGATGTGATGTTCATCGGCGGTAGCGACGAACACGGTGTTCCCATCACCATCAAGGCCCGCCGCGAGGGTGTCACCCCACAGGACATCGTTGACCGTTACCACAACATTATCAAAGAGTCCTTCAAAGAGTTGGGTATTTCTTTTGATATATATAGCCGTACCTCCAGCCCTGAGCACCACAAAACGGCAGCAGAGTATTTCAAGAAACTCTATGAGGCCGGCAAATTCGTGGAGAAAACCTCCATGCAATACTATGACGAAGAGGCGCACCAGTTCCTTGCCGACCGTTACATTACGGGCACCTGTCCCCATTGCGGCAACGAACACGCCTACGGCGACCAATGTGAAGCCTGCGGTACCTCGCTTAATGCCACCGACCTCATCAATCCCAAGTCTGCCCTCAGCGGCAATCCTCCTGTCATGAAGGAGACGAAACACTGGTATCTCCCGCTCAACGAAGACGAGCCGTGGCTGCGCCAATGGATTCTTGAGGAGCACAAAGGAGACTGGAAGACCAATGTGTACGGCCAATGCAAGTCGTGGCTTGATGCTGGTTTACAGCCCCGTGCCGTCACACGCGACCTCGACTGGGGTGTAAAAGTGCCCCTTGAAGGTACCGACGGCAAAGTGCTCTATGTGTGGTTTGATGCACCTATCGGCTATATCAGCTTCACCAAGCAACTCAAGGGCGACGATTGGGAGAAATGGTGGAAGGACCAAGACACCAAGCTGGTTCATTTTATTGGTAAAGACAATATTGTCTTCCACTGTATTATCTTCCCCTCCATGCTCCATGCCGACGGCAGCTATATCCTTCCGCAGAATGTTCCCGCCAACGAGTTCCTCAATCTCGAAGGAGATAAGATTAGCACCTCCCGCAACTGGGCTGTGTGGCTGCATGAATATTTGAAGGAGTTTCCTGGCAAGCAGGATGTGCTGCGCTACACCCTCTGCAGCAATGCGCCTGAGACCAAGGACAATGACTTCACATGGAAGGATTTCCAGCTAAAGAATAACTCCGAATTAGTGGCTATCCTGGGCAACTTTGTCAACCGCACGCTGGTGCTTACCCATAAGTTCTATGGTGGCAAGGTTCCTGCAGCAGGCCCTTGGGGCGAACTGGAGCAGGAAACCATCCGTGAGATGGCCGCTGTTCCCGAGCAGGTGGGTCGTAGCATAGAAACCTACCGTTTCCGTGAAGCCTTGGCAGAAATGATGAATCTGGCTCGTTTGGGCAACAAGTATCTCACCGACACCGAGCCTTGGAAACTCATTAAGAGCGACCCCGAGCGCACCGCCACGGTGATGAACCTGTCGTTGCAGATTTGTGCCAATCTGGCCATCCTTTGCGAGCCGTTCCTGCCCTTTACCGCAGCCAAGATTCGTCGCATGATGAACTTGAGTGATAGCCTCCGTTGGCGTGATGCCGGCAATGCCGAACTGCTGTCGGCAGACACCATGATGGAGAAGCCTGAGCTGCTCTTCGAGCAGATAGACGATGCTACCATTGAGCAGCAGGTCAACAAATTACTGGAGACAAAGAAGCAGAATGCCCTTAACGCATGGGCTCCTGCAGCTGTCAAGTCTACGGTGGCATTTGAGGATTTTGGCAAATTGGACATCCGTGTGGGTACCGTGCTGGAGTGTACCAAAGTGCCGAAGGCCGACAAACTGTTGAAGTTCCTTATCGAAGATGGCATGGGCACCCGCACCATCGTCAGCGGTATAGCCAAGTTCTATCCCGAACCCGAAAAGCTGGTGGGTATGCAGGTATGCTTCATTGCCAACTTTGCTCCCCGTAAGCTGAAAGGTGTTGAGAGTCAGGGTATGATTCTTAGCGCCGAAGACAAAGACGGCCGTCTTGTGCTCGTCAGCCCCAGCCAGCTCGTCACTCCCGGCTGCAACGTGGGTTGATATGGCCATACTCCTTTTAGGTGGCAACGGATTGCTGGGACACAATGTGTTGAAGCAGCTTCTGCAGCAGGGCCATGAGGTTCATGCCCTGCTGCGGAATCCCTCCGCCCTCCATACCGCAGATTTCCCCCATCTCGAATCCCTCCATATCTTTCAGGGTTCGCTCCTCCATGATGATGACCTCCACAAGGCCGCTCGGGGTTGTGATGCTATTATCAATTGTGCTGGAGTTACCGATATGTCGCTGTTACATTATGATGATTATCTGCCAGTTAACCGCGACCTCTGTGGGAGGATTTTACAACTGATGGAGCAACAGCATATTATCAGCCTCGTCCATACAAGTACTGCCAACACCATTGGATTTGGTTCTCCTACTCATCGAGCCACCGAAGAAGACCCTGCCCAGCCTCCTTTTGCCGATTCCTTTTACGGGAGCAGCAAACGGGAAGGGGAGCTGCTCCTTCAAGAGGGTGCTGCCCTGCATCCCAATTGGCACATTGTCATCGTCAATCCGGGTTTTATGGTGGGAAGCTACGACACCAAGCCCAGCTCTGGCACCCTTCTGCTCACGGGTTATCGCAAACCGTTGATGGTGGCCCCCAAAGGAGGCAAGAGTTTCATTCATGTGGCCGATGCCGCCACGGCTATTGTCAACGCCCTCACCATGGGCACGCATGGCCACCGTTATCTGCTGACAGGCGAGAACCTCACCCTCCGTCAGTTCTATAGGCTTCAAGCTCAAACTTGTGGCTACCGACAGAGGATTCTTACAGTACCCAATTGGGTGCTATCATTGGCCGGTTTTGGGGGCGATGTGCTCAGGTGCTTTGGTGTAGCCACGCAGGTCTCTACACGCAATGTACGCCAGCTTATGGTGTGCGAGTACTACGATGCTTCTAGGGCACATACCGAACTGCGCATGCCGTCTACACCTATCCATCATGCAATCAGCGATTTCTTTGCTTGGTATAACCACCGGTAGAGAAAGATTGTTTTTGATGCAATATTTTTAGGGATATTCCGTTAATACTTTTGTAATCTATATAAATTTAAAAATTAAAAGATATGAAAAAGTCTTTCATTGGAGTCTTATCCCTTTTGCTGGTGACTGCTTTGTTGGTAAGCTCTTGCGGAAACGGGAAAGACCCTAACACCGTACAGAAAAAAGGCTCCTCAGGCAAAACTTTGGAACTGCTTGTCGTGGCCAATGAAGATGTCTATACTGGTGATACCAAGGCGCTTATTGACTCTATCTTTTCCTCTCCTCAGCTGGGATTGCCCCAGATGGAGAAGAAGTTCGACATTGTCAATATCCCCATGTCTTCGTATAAGAATACCGAGATGTTCAAGGTTCACCGCAACGTAATTCTGCTTGATGTCAACCCCAGCAATCCTGACAAGGTGTATATGCATATAGATGAATATGCTGCGCCTCAGGTGATTGTGGACTTTGCATGTAAGGATGTCAACTCACTCCAAAACAATATTCGCAAGTATCAGGAATTCATGTTCAGAGAGCTGTACAAGGCTGAACACCGCCGTGTGATAAAGGCTTTCAAAGGCATGAATGGATATGATGTCAACGAGTCTATCAAAAAGAAATTCGGCTTCGGCCTGACTTTCTCCAACGAGTTTTCCCTGGCCAAAGAGGATGTTGATTTTGCATGGGTGCGTAAGGAAGCCAAGGATTTTGGCATCGGAGTCATTGTGGATGTCTTTCCGTATGAGTCGAAAGCTGATTTTGATGAAAACCACATCCTCGACCGCCTTGACACCACGATGAAACACTATATCCCTGCATCGGCCGATAACAGCTACATGGGTATAGAACGTCGTCGCGACCAAGGAGGCAACTATCTGGCCCCCATCTACTCTAAGGTGGTAGACTTTGATAGCAGCGAGTATGCTGTTGAAACCCGTGGTTGTTGGCGTGCCTTTGGCGATTTCATGGGTGGTCCTTTCGTCACCTACACCATCCTTTCTCCCGACAAGAAACAGGTGGTGATGCTCACCGGCTATGTCTACTGTCCTCGCAATAAACCTTGGACCAAACGCGATCTCCTCATGCAGGTGGAGAGCATTTGCTGGTCACTCAAGTGGTAACTTCATAAAATCAGATACTTGAACAAATATCTTTTTCTCCTCCTCTCTTTCTGGCTGGCTGCTTTTGCGGCAACAGCCCAAACTTTCCTCTCCCGCAGCGAGCTGGGCCTCTCTTTCGGCGGCATGAACTATATTGGTGACCTCAACAACCAGAGCATGTTCGGCACAGTCAATTTGGCTGGCGGAATTACGGCGCGTTATAATATTGACTCCCGTTGGTCGATTGCGCTCTTTGGCACGTATGGTCACATTGAGAGCACAGATTACATTGCCCGGCGCAACCTCAGCTTTCGTTCGATGCTGGCTGAGGCCGGTGCCAGAGCCGAATTCAACTTTTTCCCCTATGGAGCCCATAAGGCCACCCTCAAACGTTCCACCCCATATATCTTTGTTGGGGTAGGTTTTTTCAAGTTCAACCCGCAGGCTCTTTACTTCGATCCTACTGGCGGCGTCTCAGAATGGTATGACCTCCAACCTCTTGGTACAGAGGGACAAGGACTGGCTGCCTATCCTAACAGACAGAAATACAAATTGGTTGAGGTAAGTATGCCATTTGGTGTGGGTTATCGTTGGCGAGTGACTGATAACATGCACCTTACAGTAGAATATGGATGGCGTAGGACCTGGACTGATTACCTTGATGATGTGAGTACTACCTACGTCGGTTCTGACCTGCTGAATAGTCAAGGGTCCTCTATGGCCGCTACTCTCGCTGACCGTAGTGGTGAGGTGGTTCCGGGGTATGTCAATGGGGTAGGGGTGAAGCGTGGCGACGATGCCCTCGACGATTGGTATTCTTACTTTTGTCTCACCGTCACCTTTTCTGCCGAGGTGCTCTTTGGTTGGATGCGAGGCAAGACATGTGAGTTGTGAAGTTATAAATGACTGTTATTCAATACTGGAAATAATTTTTTATTGATATGAAACTCGAAGATATCGACAAATCCCGCGTGCCACAGCATGTGGCCATCATCATGGACGGTAACGGACGTTGGGCTCAGAAGCAGGCCCACAGGCGTATTTTCGGCCATCAGCATGCCATGACAGCCGTGCATGAGGCTGTGGAGGCTGCGGTTAACTGCGGGGTCAAGTACCTCACGCTATACACTTTCAGCACCGAGAATTGGAACCGTCCGCAGGATGAGATTGACGGCTTGATGGAGCTTATCATCAAAGCGGTGCACGATGAAACGAAGACCCTGATGGACCATAGTGTCAAACTGGAGACAATTGGTGACACACAGCGTATTCCCGAACGCTCGCGCAATAAGCTTCTTGAGTGCATGAAGGAGACAGCCAACAACACCGCCATGACCCTGGTAGTTGCTCTCAGCTATAGCGCTCGATGGGAGACAGCAAAGGCTTTGCGTCAGATATGTGTTGATGCCCGCGATGGCCGTCTCACGCCCGAATCTATTACGGAGGAAACATTCCGTAACTATCTTACTACCAAGAACTACCCAGACCCCGACCTACTCATCCGCACAGGGGGCGAGCTTCGCATCTCTAACTTTCTCCTTTGGCAGATGGCCTATACTGAGTTTTATTTTAGCGACCAACTGTGGCCCGATTTTCGCTTAGAGAATTTCTATGATGCCGTATACGACTATCAGAATCGTCAACGCCGTTTCGGCAAAACCGGCGACCAGGTAGCCAAGTGAGCCGACGTCATTTTTGCGCCATCTTCTTCCAAATACCTAACAAAAGCATATTTTTTTGCAAGTAATATATAATAAAATACACAAAATAGAGTTATTGTTTATCTAAAAGCGGAAAAAGAGTTCGCCCTTCTTTCGCTTTTAGTTAGCTTTAAAGAATACTATAATACACTGAATGAAGAAGATATATTGTATCCTGCCCATGCTTTTGGTGCTGATGTTCTCGGCCCCAAGCTATGCGCAGGTTGTTGTCAGCAGTCAGGAATACGACATCGACTACCTCACCCCCAAGGTCTATGAAATCGGCGGTATCACCTTCTCTGGTGCCGAAAACTACGATACCCGTATGATTCTCCTCATTGCGGGTCTTCAGGTAGGCGACCAAATCCGTGTCCCCAGCGACAAACTTGCCACCGCCGTTGACAGGCTTTGGAAACAGGGTCTCTTCGAGGATGTCCAGATTTATGTTACCCGCATTCAAGACAATAAAATCTTTTTTGAAATTGAGCTCCGCAGTCGTCCTAAACTATCCTACTTCCATTTTGATGGAGTGAAGAAGAATGATGTAGACAAACTCAAGGAGGAGATGAAGATTGCGGCTGGCGATGTAGTTACCGAGAACCTCCTCACCACTTCCAAAAATAAGATTCGTGCCTATTACCTTGAGAAAGGTTATACCAATGTCGCCGTCAACGCCACCACGGCCGTCGATACACTTACTGATAACAAGGAGGGCCGCGTCATGATAAACTTCGATGTCAAGACTGGACGCAAGGTTAAAATTGATTCTATCATTTTTGAAGGCAACGACAGCATCAGTACCAACAAGCTGTTGCAGCAGATGAAGAACACCCATGATGTCAATTATTTCAAGAAGCTCTTCTTCTGGACCCCAGGTTTCTGGAAAGCTTCCAAATATCAAGAAGCCAAGTTCAACGAGGACCTTGAGAGCATCATTGCCTACTATAATGAGAATGGTTTCCGCGATGCCCGCATCATTTCAGACACAGTCTATCCTGTTCATCGTGAAGACACTAAGACCGATCGGCTTATGGTCAAGATTAAGATTCACGAAGGACAGAAATTTTATTTTCGCAATATCAACTTCTCGGGCAACACCATCTATCCCACCGAGATGCTTTCCAAGCACCTCCGCATCAATAAAGGTGACCCCTATAACCGCACCCTCCTACAACAGAATATCACCTACAATCCTTCTGGTACCGACATCACCTCTCTTTACATGGACAATGGCTATCTCTTCTTCAATGCCACTCCTGTTGAGGTGGGTGTGGAGAAAGACTCCATTGATATTGAAATCCGCATCATAGAGGGCAAGCAGGCTCGTATTCGCAATGTAGTCCTCGACGGCAACACCGTCACCAACGACCGCGTCATCATGCGTGAGCTCCACACCCGTCCGGGCGACCTTTTCAGTCGCGATGCCATCATGCGTAGTCGCCGAGAGCTTGCCACACTTGGCTATTTCAAAGAGGAATCCATCATCCCCGATGTGAAGCCCAATGCCAAAGATGGTACCGTCGATGTGGTTTATAAGCTAGAGGAAGGCAACACCAGCCAGATTCAGCTGCAGGGTGGTTATGGTAGTGGTATGATTATCGGACAGATAGGACTCACCCTCAACAATTTCTCTGCACGCAATATTTTCAAGAAGAGTGCATGGCAACCCCTTCCTGCTGGCGATGGTCAGAAACTCTCTATCAACGCTATTACCAATGGTACCTACTACTATGCCCTCAACGCCTCCTTTACGGAACCTTGGCTCGGTGGTCGCAGACCCCAGTCCCTCAGCGTTTCGGCTTATCACAACCTTTATAGCAACGGCTACTACTTTACCGACCACACCAACTCCCGCTACTACAGTCTCCGCCTCACCGGTGGTGGTATTTCCCTTTCCAAACGACTCAAGTGGCCCGACGACTACTTCATCCTTTCCCACAGTCTTTCCTATAAACATTACGACCTCCACAATTATACCATCCTTGCCGGTACTGCTTTCACCGACGGTAAGGCCAACGATCTCTCCTATGGTCTCACCATCAGCCGCAACTCCCTCGACTCTCCCATCTATGCCCGTAGTGGTTCTGAGATTTCCGTCTCAGGCTATGTCACGCCACCCTACTCCGCTTTCTCCAACAAAGACTATTCTGCCCTTTCTGCTCAGGATAAGTACCGCTGGGTGGAATACTATAAAATCAACCTCCGTGGTTCTTGGATGCTCAACCTCGTTGGCGACGTGGTGCTCAACGCCCGCGCTCGTTTCGGCTGGCTCGGTGCCTACAACAAAGGTATCGGCACCTCTCCTTTCGGACGCTATTTCCTCGGTGGCGATGGACTCTCCTCATGGATGCTTGATGGTCGTGAGGTGGTGCCTCTGCGTGGTTATGAAAACAACTCCCTCAGCCCCGATGACGGTGCCTCTGTCTTCGACCGCTACACCATTGAAATCCGCCAGCCAATCATCGAGAGTGCCAGTGCCACTATCTGGGTGTTAGGTTTCCTTGAAGGTGGCAACGCATGGAGCAGCATCCGCGATTTCCAACCGTTCAACATCTATAATTCTGCCGGCCTCGGTGTCCGTGTCTACATGCCTATGTTCGGCTTAATTGGAGTCGACTGGGGTTATGGCTTCGATGGTTCCAACGGTGGTTCCCACTTCCATTTCAGTATCGGACAGAGCATCGACTAATTATACTCCCTATCATGAAAAGACTCTCCTTGACCCTCCTTTTCCTCGTGGCCCTCATCCCTGCCATGCAGGCACAAAAATATGCTTGTGTTAACACCGACTATATCATGCGCCATGTGCCTGAGTACAATCAGGCTCTTAACAAGCTCAACAAATATATCGGCGAGTGGAAAGCAGAACTCGAAACGAAGCAGCAGGAGGTGGACGAACTGCGCGAGCGCTATCAGCAGGAGGCGTATCTCCTGCCCGACAATCTCAAACAGCGTCGTCAGGACGAAATCCATAACAAGGAAAGTGAACTCCGTGCTCTTCAGCGTCAGCGTTTCTCGGCAGGAGGAGACCTTGACCAAAAGCGTGCCGAACTCATGAAGCCTGTGCAGGACCGTGTCTACAACGCCATCGAGCGTATTGCTCGCGAAAAGAACTATGCCTTTGTTTTCGACAAGGCAGCCTCGGCCACGGTGCTCTATGTGGGCGAGAAATACGATATTAGTAACCAGGTGTTGGAGATGATGGGAATCAAACCAACCTCAACCCCCGATGCTGACAATGCTGCTTCCGCTCCAGCCTCCTCAAGCAGGAGTGACAACAATGCTGGCAGCAGTCGCGGAGGCTCGCGCAACGATACCCGCAAGGAGGTTCGGTAGTCCTACTGACATTATTAAATAGATAATTAATAAAAACAAAATAACATACAAAACAACATGAAGAAAGGATTTATCGTAGTATTGGTAGCCCTGTTGGCATATGGCGGCAGCGCTATGGCTCAGAAAAACATCAAACTCGGACACATCAACTCCAACGAACTCATGGAGATTATGCCTGGTCGCGACACCGCCATGGCCCAGCTCCAGAAAGATGTTGAGGATGCCCAGAAAGAGATGGAAGCTATGAGAAATGAGTATCAAACCAAAGTCAATGAATACATGGCCAAGCGCGATCAGCTCTCCGAGCTCATCCGCAAGACCAAAGAGAGCGACCTCCAGGCCATGGGTGCCCGTATCGAGGAGTTCCAAACCAACGCTCAGAAACTGCTCGAACAGCGTCAGGAAGAGCTGCTTAAACCCATTGTCGACCGTGCCAAAGCCGCCATCGAAGAAGTGGGTAAGGAGAATGGCTATACCTATATTTTCGACGCTGGTGTAGGTGCTGTCCTCTATTCTCAAGATAGCGATGACATCATGCCCCTCGTCAAGAAGAAACTTGGCCTGAAGTAATTGTGTTAGTTCTGACTGCGGCGGTCAGCAGGCATGCCCCCTTGGGACCTGCCTGTTGACCGCCGAAAGTTTATTTGCCTATGCTTGTCAAAACCTTTGGTAGTGCCATCTATGGTGTCAGCGCCCTGCTGGTCACCGTAGAAGTAAGTGTCGGCAAAGGAGTCGGCTTTTCTATTGTGGGCCTTCCCGACAATGCGGTTAAGGAGAGCCAACAACGCATTGCCACCGCCGTCACCCATTGTGGATTCCATATCCCTGGTAAGAAAATAGTGGTTAATATGGCACCAGCTGATATCAAGAAAGAGGGTGCGGCCTATGACCTTACCATAGCCATCGGTATCTTGGCTGCCTCTGGCGAGATGCGTGCTGACGACCTCGACCGTTACGTCATCATGGGTGAACTCTCCCTCGACGGCACCCTCCGTCCTGTCAAAGGTGTCCTTCCGATAGCCATTGAGGCCCGACGGCATCAGTACAAAGGCATCATTGTACCACAGGAGAATGCCCGCGAAGCTGCTATTGTTAACAACCTCGAAGTCTATGGTGCTGCCAATATCAGACAAGTCATCGACCACCTCAACGGCGAGCAGCTGATGACCCCTACCATTGTCGACACGCGTGCCGAATTTGCCTCTCATCTCAACCAGTATGAGTATGACTTTGCCGATGTGAAGGGACAGGAGTCTCTCAAACGTGCATTGGAGATTGCTGCTGCCGGTGGGCATAACGTCATCATGATTGGACCTCCAGGCTCTGGCAAGACCATGCTGGCTAAGCGTATACCTTCCATTCTCCCGCCCCTCAGCCTTGAGGAGGCCTTAGAGACTACCGAAATTCATAGCGTTGCTGGCAAAATGCATTATCAGGACTCTCTCATAGCTGTCCGGCCTTTCCGTGCCCCTCACCATACCGTGTCCGATGTGGCATTGGTGGGTGGAGGTGCCAACCCCCAGCCAGGAGAGATTAGCCTGGCCCATAATGGAGTTTTATTTCTCGATGAGCTCCCCGAGTTCAGAAGGTCTGTCCTTGAGGTTCTCAGACAACCTATGGAGGAGCGCAGGGTTACCGTCTCACGTGCCAAGATGACGGTTGACTATCCCGCCAGCTTCATGTTGGTGGCAGCCATGAACCCCTGCCCATGTGGCTACTACAACCACCCCACCATCCAGTGTACCTGTGCCCCTGGGGCTGTGAAGAAATATATGAACAAGATATCGGGTCCTTTGCTGGACCGTATTGATATTCAAATCGAGGTTATCCCCGTCCCATTTAGTGAGCTTTCTGTCAAACAGCCTGGTGAGAGTAGTGCCGTCATTCGCCAACGCGTCATTGCTGCCCGCAAGATACAGGAGGAGCGTTTTAAGGATTGTCCGGGCGTGCATTGCAATGCCCAGATGGGTACCAAGCTCTTTCGCCAACATTGTGCCTTAGACAGCAAGTGCCAAGAAATGATGCGGCTGGCCATGGATCGCCTCGGCCTTTCTGCCCGTGCCTACGACCGCGTGCTCAAGGTTGCCCGCACCATTGCCGACCTCGACAACTCCCCCAACATTAACTCTGACCACCTTGCCGAGGCCCTTACCTACCGTTCCCTCGACCGCGACAGTTGGGGAAGGTAGCAGGGGCAAGCCTCAAGTGAGATAACTGTAAACACACACATTTTTTTCTGGCGATGAGGGTTATATATGTGACTTTCTTTTTGGCAAAGACTAGGCGGGACTTAATCTTTTAGACTTCCGATAGGTACTATCCAGATGTCGTCGGAACGTTTGAAAGCATACGAGCCAAGTGCGGTGAGTATCATAAGAAAAGCCGGTTTGCCCATGTTGTCGGTGTTGATTTTTGAGGCCAACTTTTTAAGGTTCTTTGCACCTTCTTCAATGAGGGTTTCACCGCCAATTTTAACCTCCACTAATCCATAGGTACCGTTGCGGAGGTGTATTACCGCATCGCACTCCAACCCATTCCTGTCACGGTAATGGCTTACCTTGCCGTCTATTGCTTCGGCAAAGACACGTAGGTCGCGCACAGCAAGTGTTTCGAAAAGAAGTCCGAGGGTGCTTAGGTCGCCCATCAGGTTTTTGGGACTGATGGATATTTACTCGTTGCAAAAATACGATATTTTTCTGATATACAAAGAAAAATATTTTTTTTCGTTCGGCAGTTTGACAGTTTCTCGTTCGGCAGTTTGGCAGATATGTACCAGCCAAAATGTAGTCGTTGTTGATCGGGATATTTATAGGAGTCCCCTTAATTGCTTGCAATAATAGTCTTAACTTTTTATTAAAATCGAAATGTGGAATTTGCAAATCCTTGATAAATAGAAATCCTCGTAATTTAGTTAAACCCCAATCGGTCATTAGGTTGCTTTCTCGCTTATTTAGGTCTGTTCATGACATCTCAGCATTTCTTTCTGTTTCATGACCAAGTAACGTCATGGAACAGAAAGAATACTAATCTGGCATTAATCCGAATTACAGATTTGGGTTTAAAATAATAGTGTGCTATAGCTGCACGGTGTCTTCCATTAGGGAGGAGGCAAAGCCGTCGGCGAGCTGAACAAGTGCGCATAAGGGATATTTGTCTTTGGCAGCATTGAGGTTGCTGAGGGCTTCGCGGCTTTGGAAAGGCAAGTCCCAAGCTGTCATGTGCCAGCGTATGGCAGCAATCTCGGCATCGGTAAGGTCTAGGCCCAGACGGAGCAGGACGATCACGCTTTTTTCGCCATGACCCAGAGGGAAATTGCTGTAGTCGACCGTGTAGCCGTCGTACTCTTCCCAGCGGCCGAAACTGTTCTGGCGTTTTTTCTTTACCTCCTTGTATATGTCGGCCTTGCAGATGTCGTGCAGGAGTGTGGCAAGCGTCACGCTGTCTTCTGGCAGCTGTTCTTCAAGTGCGGGGTTCAGCCGCAACGCTGTGGAACGCAGGCGCATGGCTGCGGTATAGACGTTGTAGGAATGGTCGGCCAGACCGCCTTCATAGTTGCCGTGGAAATTGGTGGAGGCGGGTGCTGAGAAAAACTGACTTCCTTTCATCCAATCCATCACCTCGTCGATGCCCTGACGGTCAGTAGCATCCAGTAACTCTAATATCTTTTCTTTAGTTGTCATCGTTCAATTGTATTTGAAAAACGAAAGTATTTTGCAAAAGTACTATAATTTTCTCAAATGACAAAATACATGGGTCAAGAAACAGGGGGGAATCATCAAATTGATTATGGGCTACCGCTATAGATTACCCTGAAGGGCAAAACCTTATGTTTGTATTTTTAGAACTCACATGTATCGGAACGCGGAATCGTAGCGTATTTGCAGTATGCAGATGTAGCAAAGAACCATTCTCGTTATTGATTTAGGGAGAATGCGCAGATTGATTTCAGGGTGAATCAAATTTTATGTGTATATTTGCAGATGAATAAATGTAGAATAATCTTATGAAAAGGACTTTGGTGACAGCCGATAAGGCAACTGAGTTATTCCCCGTGGTGGATGCCGAAGGGAATGTGATTGGCAAAATGAGTCGCGCAGAGGCACACAGCGGGACGAAACGGCTTCACCCGGTGGTGCATCTGCATCTCTTCAACAGCCGGGGCGAGCTCTACCTGCAGCACCGTGCCACGTGGAAGGATGTGCAGCCAGACAAGTGGGACACAGCTACAGGAGGCCATTTCGACTATGGCGAGACGGCCGAAGAGGCTTTGGCTCGCGAGGTGATGGAAGAGATAGGACTTGCACCTGACCAATACAAGCCTCGGTTGTTGAGGAAGTATATCTACGAGAGTGCTATCGAGCGGGAGCTGGTGTATGTATTCTCAGCTACGTATGACGGCGTGCCCCAGCCGTCGCCCACCGAGACACAAGGTGGCCGCTTTTGGACGATGGAGGAAATCAAAGCCAACCTGGGGAAGGGGGTCTTCACGCCGATGTTTGAGAAGGAGCTGCCTAAATTGATGAGTAGCATGGGTTAGGGAAACCAGTTCCAAAAGGTGTGATGTGAAAAAAAGATTTTGCCATGTCTGGGTTTTTGTGTATTTTTGCAAAAATTAATTTATGTGAACAGCTGATAGGCTATTTTGAACACAAAATGTGACAACTCCAAAGCCTGCTAAATCGATAGCTATATCACTTGACTACACCCGTTAACTCGAAAAATAAATCATCATGAAAAGAAACTTTAAACACCATATAGACAGAATCCTCTCTTCTGGAGTGGGCAGACAACTGATGCTCTTTGTGTTTATTTTCCTGGCATCTTGGCTGTTATTGGTCTTGCTCTATAGTTGGTTGATTTCGAATTTAGGCTTTGAAAGGTCGATACCGCGAGCATTGGCCGATATACTGACCCCAGCACATTTTTCGAATATAGCTTACGGCAACGGGCATACCACGGCCATGGCCATGCTGCTGGCCGCCTTGGCAGGAATGGTGGGAGGCGTGGTGTTTCAGGGTTTGCTGATAGCCACCATCACCAACATGATACGTAGCCGCTCGATAAAAGTGAAATCTGGCGATGTAAGCTATCATTTCGACCACCATGTGTTGATGCTGGGCTTTGCTGAGTCCGTGGCCCCGATAATAGAAGATATGAAGTCGGACAATATAGTGATTGCGGTGGAAGATGGGGTGGACGATGTGCGAGAGCTGCTGCAAATCAGATTGTCGGAACAGGTCTTCAAACGCATCACCGTGCTACATGCCGATATGATTAGCAACGCCGACTTGGAACGGTTGCATGTGGGCAAGGCCTCGGCCATCTTTATCGTTGGCAATCGTCAGCAGAAAGACCACGACATACGTAATGTAGAGAGCTATAAGTGCTGCATGGAACTGCTGGGAGATACTTCCACCACGCCCTGCTATGTGATGATTGACGACCCGGCATTCTTTACCCTAATACAGAACTACGGCCTGAAACAGGAGAAGAATTTTCATCCCTTCAACTACTGCGAGGCGTGGGCGCGCGAGTTGCTGGTGGATGGCGACAACCGCTACAGCAAGCTGGATTGGCGGACGGAGGAGGACAATCTTCACAAACATCCCGAGAAATTTGTGCACATGGTTATTTTGGGCATGTCGCAGATGGGTGAGGCTTTGGCCAACGAAATGGCTTTTATAGCCCATTATCCCAACTATGTGCTGCGAGGCGTTCGAACAAAAGTGACCTGTGTCGAACCCGACTGCCGCCGATGGATGGAGGACTATGTGGGCAGGCATCACACACTCTTCCAGTATTGCCATTACACCTTCCGACGATTGGATATGACGGGCGAGCAGGAACGTTTTGTCAACACGGTTGAAGAGGAAAAGGACTTTGTGGACTTAGAATTTGAGTTTGTGCAGTCGGAGATACCGGCACCCATGTTGCAGGACGAGCTGGCAGCACAGGCGGTGGACCCCAAGCAACTATTAACCCTCGCCGTTTGTTTCGACGACGACAGCCGCAACACCATCATCGCCCACACGCTTCCTGAAATAGTTTATTCCCAACAGATACCGGTATGGCTCTACCGCAGGACAGTGGCGGCCTCCATCATGGAACAGCCAAAGTTCAGCAAGATACAGCTCTTCGGTTCTTCGCACATCAATGTGGTGAGCGACAGCCAGGAGGTGGCATGGGCCAAAGAAATCAATCAGTACTACATGAAACAATGGGGCAGCGACCAGCAGAAGTGTCAGAATACCGAACAGAATTGGAATGCCTCTTCGCTTCCCGAGCGTTGGTCGAGCATCTACAACGCCAGTCACCTCCCCGCCAAGCTGAGGAGCGCAGGAGTGCGTTGGGACCCGCAGAGCGAGACGCCCATAGCCAACTGGAGCCAGGTGGATGAAGCGACCAAGTGGGTACTCTCCGATGTGGAGCACAACCGCTGGATAGCAGAGAAACTGATGATAGGCTATCGTTCTCCCTCTCAGGAGGAATTGGCCACCATGGATAGGAAGACTTTGAAGAATAACTTCATCCACCCCGACATTTGTCCCTATCACCAGCTCACCGACCAAGACCGCCAAAAGGACCGTCATCTGTTGGATAGCTTGGTAGAGGTCATCAACCAAACAAAGAAATAACCAAACAACCACCACATAACCAATGAACCATGAGAAAACTACTGCTTATAATCGCCTTTTGTTGCTTGACCTGTATGGGTTCAGCACAAAAGACCGTGACCATGAAGGGCACGGTGAGGAAGATAACCTACCCCGACACGAAGGGCAATACCTTAGTGCCGTTGCAGGGCGTACGTGTAAAGGTGAATACCGAAGTGTCATCCGATGCCGCTGGCCGTTGGCAGGTGCCCGTGGTTAAGACCAGCGACGGTTTTTTCCGTTTCACTTCAATCATGAAAGAAGGCTATCAGCTGGTTTCGCCCCAGCTGAACGAGCCCCAACTGCTGGATGCCCATAACGATGTAGTCATCATCCTGGAAAACAAAGAAGAAAAGGCTGCCCACTCAACTGCCTATGTGCGGAATATGCGTAAACAATATCGCAGGATGATAGCACAGTATGAGGACCAATTGGACTCGCTGAAAACCGTGTTGGGTGCGGCCTATGCCGAAAATGAGCGCTACCAAGCCATGGAGCGGGAATACCGCCAGTTCAGCCAAGACTACTACGAGAGCAACAGCCGAATAGAGGCCGAGGCGGAACGGTTGGCCTCAATCGACTACCAGTCGCTGGATTCGGTGGCGCGGTTGCGACTGAGGCTGAAGACCGAGGGCAACTGGGAGGAACTGCAAAAAATCATAGTCATCCCCGACAATGTGGAACAGCTGGCAGCTGAATACAATGCCAACAAGCTCCAGCGTCAGGAGCAACAGGCGCGGGAGGATGCTGTGGCAGCGCATTTGATGGAAGACCTGAAGGACAAGGCTGATGTGTATAAGATGTTGGTACAGCATGACTCGGCGGCGCTGTGTCTCAAGAACCGAATGGGTTTCCACCCCGACAGCATTGGGCTAATACGCGACTATGCCGACTATTTGACCGACTTCGCCGCCCATTATGCCGAGGCGTTGGCTTTGGAACAGCGTATCCTCGCCCTTCAGCAGTCGCGCCAAGAGCGTGAGGACATAGAAGAGGCTTCTACCTATTTCATTTTAGGCAACATTTACGACAAGTTGGGCAAGTATGATTCCTCGGCATCGATGTACGAGAAGGCCCTTGTTTTGCAACGCAAGGCCTATGGGGAGGAAAGTGCCGATGTGGCGATGACCTATGCCAGCCTAAGCCCTGTGTACTATAGTCTTGGCAGTCATGAGAAAGCAATGGCGCAGGCATTCAAGGCGTTGAAGATAGGCGAGAAGTTGATGGGTGCAGAGGATTACCGCATGACAACCATATACAACAATCTAGGCTTCCTTTATTCTAACCAGGGTGAGTACGACAAAGCCCAAGAGATGTACCAAAAGTCGTTGGCCATAGCGTTGAAAAACGTAGGTGAAGAACATCCCATTGTTGCGGTCACCTACTCAAACATAGGGTTGGTGTATGACAAGCAGGGCAAGGAGACACAGTCTTTGGAAATGTATGGTAAGGCTTTGGCACTCCAGCAACGGATGCTGGGGGAGGGCCACCCCGGTGTGGCCACCGTTTACAACAACATGGCTGCTGTTTATTACAATCGTGGCGAAATGGATAAAGCTATTGAAATACAGCAGAAAGCACTACCCATCATGGTGAAAGCCCTAGGTGAGAATCATCCCGACGTGGCTTCGCTCTACTCCAACATCAGCAACCTCTACCGTGAGCAGGGCGACCAAGAGCATGCCTATGAGATGTGCCAGAAAGCCCTCTCCATTCGCCAGAAAACCTTTGGTGAGGAGTCGGCCGAAGTGGCTTTGTCGTATGTGGATTTAGGGGCGTTAAGTTTCAACAAAGACCAATATGACGAGGCACAGAACTATTTTGATAAGGCCATGAAGATACAGCAAGTAGTACTGGGCAGAGAACATCCTCAGCTGGCTGTTACCCTGGTAAATATGGGTCTTACGCACCAGATGCAGGGCGACACGGCACAGGCTATTGCCTTCTTTCAGCAGGCGGCTGCCATTGAGGAGAAGGTGCAGGGCGAGGGTAATCTGGTTCTGGCTGACACCTATAGCCTGTTGGCCTCACTTTATTCTAGTCGGAGGGATTATGCCATGGCTCTGAAGATGCATGAACGCCGCTGTCACCAGCTGGTGACCATCTATGGAGAAGGAAGTGCCGAAATGGTTGGTGAGTACGTTGCCATGAGCCAATGCCAACGCAGGATGGGCAATTATGCCAAGGCATTGAAGATCTTACAAAAAGGGTTGACCTGGGTACAAAAGGATGCACAGCAAAACCAGGATTCACGCACCCAGGAAGCCGTATTGCGCAACCATATAGCTTTGCTGCACTATTCCTTTGAAAAGTATGAGGAGGCCTTGAAAGAATATGCGGTCTTGCTCCCCTTGCAGCAGGAGCTGAAAGGCGAGCGCAGCATGGCAGTTGCCAATGTGTGCTACAGCATGGGTTCATGCTACCGTAGGATGGGCGACCATCGTCGGGCATTGGAAAAGAGTCAGCAAGCGTTGGATATCGTCAAAGGATTGGAAGATGCCGACCCCAAGCAGGTGGAGAAGATACAGCGAAGGGTGACCGAATGCCTTGAGGCATTGGGCAATCAGGATAAGGAATAATGTGAGTTATCGAAACGATGACAGAAAGAGTTGACCACGAATTATTGTATTGCAATGGAAGATAAGTATAAATATTTTGCCTTTATCTCTTATAATCATCAGGATGCTAAGGAGGCTTACCGGTTGCAGAAAAAGTTGGAGCACTACTCGCTGCCCACTACCACCATGCGGATGTACTCGCTTGAGAAGAATCCCATGAAACCGGTCTTTTTTGCCGAGACCGACATCCAGCCGGGCAATCTGAACGACGAATTGCAGCAACGGTTGAGCAGTTCGCGCTATCTGATTGTGGTTTGCTCACCTGCCTCGGCACAATCGATGTGGGTGGGGAAAGAGATACTGTATTATATTGAAGCAGGGCGTAAAGACCAGATTTTGCTCTTTGTGGTGGATGGCATACCCGGCAGCGGCGACCCTGCCACAGAGTGTTTCAACCCAGTCATCAAAGAGCACCTTTCGATGGCCTATCTGGGCGCCAACATCCATGAGGAGGTGGCCTCGTTGCCCAAGGCTCTGTGGCGCGAGCGTGCCTATACCCAGATAGTGAGCAAGATGTTGGGGTTGGAGTTCGACGACCTTTGGCAACGCTATCGGCGCAACCTCAAGCGTCGCAAGGCTGTGCGTATGGGCACGATGGCCATTGCCGTGCTGATGGTGATAGGAACAGGGGTGTTGGCCAGCAGGCCCACGGCCATAACGCTGGAAGTAACGGAGCTACCGCCCATTAACGCCAACCTTTTTGCCGATGAAGGGGTGGTGACCTTTACCCTAAGTGAAACGGTGTATGCCGACACCATTCATGGGCTACCGGCAACCCTAACTTTTAACAACATACCGCGCAAATATGCAGGGGATAAGGTAGTGCTGCATTATGAGCAGCCAGGGTTTGAAGTGTTGGATACCATGGTGACAATGCAACGAGAGGTTTCTTTGGTAGTGAAACGACAGCCAAGCTACTACGGTCATGTGGTGGGTTATACCCGCCAGAGCGGAACGGACCACATGGTGGCGCACGTGAAGATTAGGGTAGGGGAGGAGGAAACAGTCTCCGACGAGCAGGGCTATTTTGAGTTGAACATACCATTGGAGCATCAGACGTCTGACATCGTAAAGGCCTACCAAGGCACGGCCGAACTGGCCGGTCGGGTCTTCCCCACAGGGTCGCTATATCCCGAGCGCGATGCCCTCGGTGAGGTAGTCAATTACATCGAGGTGGAATGATGGGTTATGTAAAGGAAAAGGATTATGTAGAATAAAAAAAGAGAGAAAGAACTAACCCCCTGATGAGCAGGCCCTAAAGATCATTATTAGTTGTTTGGAGGTGGAATCAAGTTTAGATAGGTAAGGCGAAAATCACTACAAATGGTGATTTCCCTGTCGTGAAAAAGATTGTATTTTTGCATCCGAAAAAAGGTCAAAAGACTTTTCATCTTCAAAGTATCTTGTGGCAAGAATTGAACCACTTTGAACAATTAATAAATGGTTAGTATGTAGTGTTTTTAGGGTCTGTAGTGATGACAGACCCTTTTTCTTGTAGTAAGAGTTTTTCGTGAGGGGAAATGGTTAGAACAGATTGTGATTTAATTGAATATGTTTTAAATAGTATTGAACATGAAAAAGATTGGACTTTTTGTTTTGATGTGTTGGATGGCCTTTGGAGGGTTGGCACAACAACGGTCGGCTATATTGCTCGAACAGATGCTTCATAACCCTAAGTATGTGTTGGTTGTGGCCCATCGAGGCGACTGGCGTAATCATCCCGAGAATTCCCTGCCAGCCATAGCAAGCTGTATTGAACAAGGTGTGGATATGGTGGAAATTGACCTCCAACGCACCAAGGACGGTGTGCTGATTTTGATGCACGACCCTACCATCGACCGTACCACCAATGGCCACGGTCGTGTCGACGAACACACTTACTCTGAGATTGCCGAACTGAGGCTGAAGGCCATGCATGGGGCCTGCCTCACTCGTAACCATGTTCCCACCCTGCAAGAGGCGTTGGAGTTGTGCAAGGGTAAGATTTTGGTGAATATTGACAAAGGATACCAGTACTATGAGGAGGTGTTGGCATTGGTGGAGAAAACGGGTACGCAGGGGCAAGTTGTCGTCAAGTCGGGTGCACCTTTGCACCAACTCTCGCAAGAGCATTCCACCGCGGTAGATGCCATGATAATCTATGGGCAAAGGCTGTCCCATGCTGACCAGTTGTCACCCGAAGAGATAGGCGACCGAGGCATCCTCTATATGCCGGTAGTGAGCATCGACCAGCCGGAAAGTGTAGATATTATCACCGCCTTTCTGAAAGTTAAACCGGTGGCTGTTGAATGCAATATGAGTGAGTTCAACGAAACTGCCAAACAAAACTTAGAACGGTTGCGCAATGCCGGTATCAAGATTTGGATGAACTCAATATGGCCATCGCTCAACGCCGGCCACGACGATGACCGAGCCGTGGAGCTCTTCCAGCCCGACGAAAGCTGGGGATGGATACTTAATCAAGGAACCACTATCATACAAAGTGATAGGTGTAAAGAATTATTAAGGTATTTGGATATGAGGAAGATGCGGTAGGTAATCGGCAAGATTCTTCACCAGTTTCGCAAAGTACATATCCAAGCATCAAGAATAAAGTAATTGGTATGTAACTCCGCACTAACTCAACAGTAACTCCACCTATTAGTTTACATTTAGATTAGTATTTGATTTTATTTTGATTAATAAAGATAAACTAAGTATAAACAAAATATAAACAAAACATAATCTAAATGTAATATAAATGATGTTCTTACTGTGGGTTTTCAGGGAACCATCCTGTAGGTGGCTACCTATTGCGATATCATCGTAAGGTATTGGCATTGTAATTGTTATCTTGATAATGCAGGGCAATCTTATCCAGAATCACTTCTGCCTCTTCGAGTGTGGTGGTGTTGACTAAAGGTATGCGGAACTGCTTGAAGTCGTAGAGTCCTTTGAAATAGCCGCCATAGTGTTTGCGCATTTCGAACATGGCGGTGTGCTCCCCTTTAAATTCCACGGCAGCTATAAGATGCCTGCGGCAAATGTCCACCCTTTCTTGAACTGTGATGGGACGTTCGGTTACGCCACGTAGAAGTCGTTGTGTTTGCTCGAAAATCCAGGGATTGCCAATGGCACCACGGCCGATAAGGATGCCGTCGACACCATACTTCTGCTTAGCCTCCACCGCCTGCTGAGGAGTGACTATGTCGCCGTTGCCGAAGATGGGTATGTGCATGCGGGGATTGTTCTTTACCTCACCGATGAGGGTCCAATCAGCCGAGCCTTGGTACATCTGGGTCTTGGTGCGGCCGTGGATGCTGAGGGCGGCGATACCTACATCCTGCAGCCGTTCGGCCAGTTCTACGATGGGTTTGTCGTCAGCGTCGTAGCCAAGACGGGTCTTGACGGTGACAGGAAGGTGGGCACGACGAACCACCGCCTCGGTGATTCGCAGCATTTTTGGAATATCCTTGAGGATACCGCTGCCGGCACCCTTGCCGGCCACCTTGCGAACGGGGCAGCCCCAATTGATGTCGATGAAATCGGGCTGCTGAGCCTCCACGATATCGACACATTGCACCAACTCCTCTTCGTTGGCTCCAAAAATCTGGATTCCAATAGGGTGTTGGGCAGGGGTGAAGCGCATCTTGCGATAGCTTTTCTCGGCCTCGCGGTTGAGAGCTTCGGAGGCGATGAACTCGGTGATGAGCAGGTCGGCCCCAAAACTCTTACAGAGCTCGCGGAAAGGCATGTCGCTGATATCATCCATGGGCGAAAGCCCAAGGACACAATATTTTCCAAAATCTAACGTTTCCATAAAGAGTGTGCAAAAATACAAATAAAAAGAGAATAATAAGATATTCCGTATGGAAAACAAAGAATTAGTGATAGTCTATACCGAGTACGACTCGTTGCAGGAGATGCCCCAAGCCGACCGTCAGCTGATGGAGGCCGCCATGGAGGCTACCAAGACTGCCTATGCTCCTTATTCACATTTCCACGTAGGTGCTGCGGTACGGTTGGCCGACGGCACCATCTTACGGGGGAGCAATCAAGAGAATATTGCCTATCCCTCGGGCCTTTGTGCAGAGCGGACGGCGTTGTTCAGCTCCTCGGCGCAATATCCCAATTTGGCCGTGGAGGCCTTGGCCGTGGTCGGTTTTCACGAAGGGGCTTTCACCGAGGCTTCGCCCTGTGGTGCTTGTCGACAAGTGATGTCGGAATATGAGTTGCGCTTTGGTAATGAGATTACCCTTTTCTGCTATCTTGCAGGGGGGCGAATTCGTAGGATTACTGGGGTGAAAAGCCTGCTTCCTTTCGCTTTTGATGCCAATCTATAGAAAAAATTGTATTAACACAAAGTATTGAGAAACATAGGTGTAGACGTTTTTGCCAAATATTTTTCGGCGAAAAAGTTTCGTACACTAAAATTTCTTTGTACCTTTGCACGCTTAAAAAGCAAAATAATAATAAGAATAATAATAAAAATTAATACTTAATATGGGAATTATTGGAAGTATCAGAAAACACTCCGGAATAGCAGTTGCCGTTGTGGGTATTGCTATTGTTGCATTCATCATCGGTGACCTCGCCAAAAACAATAGAGGTGTGCCCGATATGGGTCAGATTGACGACCAAACTATCACCTATAACCGCTTCAACGAGAAGGTTGAAGAGATGGAGAATAGCTACAAGGCCCAGCAGGGCATCGCTCAGATTCCTACCGATGTCGAATACCAGCTGCGTGACCAAGTTTGGCAGAATCTGGTTACCGAGACACTTACTGACAAAGAATTCGACAGACTGGGTCTGCAACTTACCCCTGCCGAATTGAACGACATGTACATGGGCACTTTTATCCACCCTTACATCCGTCAAATCTTCACCGACCCCCAGACCGGTAATTTCAATCCTGCTACCGTCAAGCAGTATATGTCCAATTTCGAAAACCTTGACACCGCCCAGCGCATGCAGTTGGTGGAGATTGAGAAGACCGTGAAGGAAGACCGTAAACAGCAGAAATATAGTGCGCTGATTGCTCGTGGTCTGTATATGCCCAAAGCCATCGCCAACCAGATTGTTGAGATGGGCAGCAAACTCAGCAATGTCACCGCCATCAACTGCAGCTACCAGTCTCTTCCCGACGAAGAGGTTGGAGCTCTCACCGACCAGGATTATCAGAACTACTACAACAAACATAAAGCCGAGTTCCGTCTGCGCGACGAGCTCCGCGAGATCGACTATATCATCTATCCCGTTGTTCCCACCCAGCAAGACTTGGCCAACATTCAGGCCGAGGTGCAGCAGACTTGGGAAGAGTTCCAAACCATTGCTCCCGAAGAGCTGACTTTCTTTGTCAATGCCGAGTCTTCCCGCAACTACGACTCCACTTACCGCAAGGCCAGCGAGTTTGCCAGCCCTATGGACAGCGCCCTGATGGCTGCCGCCGAGGGTAGCTTTATCAGCCCCCGCATAGCCGGCAACGAATGGATGATGGCCAAAGTGCTCAACATCGCCAACCGTCCCGACAGTTTGCGTGCCAGCACTATCTATATTTTCAACGACAAAGCCGGTGGCAACATCACCCGTAGCGACGAGCAGGCCAAACAGCTTGCCGACAGCGTGATGAATGTGATTAAGAGCGGAGCCATGAGCTTTGAAGATGCCGTCAACCAGTATTCCGATGACCCCCAGAAATCGCAGAATAATGGCGACATGGGTTGGGCTCTCGATGGTGGCTACGGCTTCATCAATGAGGATGTCGTCAATACCCCCGAAGGCGGCATGTTTGTTAAGAAACACCCCCAGGAGGTTGGCTATTTCCTCGTAAAGGTTACCGGAAAGACCACTCCTCACAGAAAATACCGTGTGGCTGCTATCGCTCGTGAGATTGCTGCCAGCGAGGCCACTTCACGCAATATCTACAATGAGGCCAATAAGTTTGCAGGCAGCAATCGCACTTATGCCGAGATGACCGCCACCGCTCAGGCTCAGAACCTGCAGGTGCGCAATGCTATGGTCAACGCCATGCAGTATGGCATCGGTGGTGTGAGCAATGCCCGCAGCATCGTCCAGTGGGCCTACAATGAGGACACCGAGGTGGGTGCTGTTGCCGATCAGATTTTCGAAGGCGACGACATGTATATTGTGGCTGCCCTGAAGAACGTCTATAATGTCGGTTATGCTTCCCTTGACCAGGTTCGTCCTATGATTGAAAACCAAGTTCGTATTGAGAAGAAGGCCGAAGTGCTGAAAGCTCGCCTCGAAGAGGCTAAGAAAGCTGGTGGAAACCTCAGCGCCATTGCTGCTAAGGTCAACGCCTCCATCGACACCCTCGATAGCGTTTCCTTCAACGATTACTTCCTGGGTCAGTATGGCATGGAGCCTAAGGTTCAGGCCGCCATCGCTGCTACCCCTGCCAACAAGATGGTGGGTCCCATCCAGGGTGCCAACGGTGTCTATATGGTCAGCGTAAACGCCAAGATGGACAATCCCGCTGCCGGCGATGTCGAGACCATCCGCAAGCAGAAGGAGCAGTCCTTCATGCAGAGCATGCGTGGCATTCAGCAGGTGCTGAAAGACAATGCCAAGGTTGAAGACAACCGTATCAAATTCTTCTAATGGATAGTCAACGGTTGAATACGATAAAAGAGAAAGGCGCGGCCCTGCGGCTGCGCCTTTCTAATAATTGGCAGGACTTTCGCGAGCGCATGCACCATAAGCATCGCTTGGTGCTGATGGATACCGATACCTTCAAGGAGAAGTTTTCCATGGAGCTTACCGGTGTCAACATCTTCACCTATGTGGGCATCTCGGTTATTGCGTTGCTGCTCCTTTCCATGCTTCTTATCGCGTTCACCCCATTGCATAACCTGGTGCCTGGCTACATCAAACCTGAGCAGCGCGAGGAGATTGCCCGAAGTGCCCAGACCATCGACTCTTTGGAACGTATTATTGAGGACCACGATCAGATGATTGCCGCCATTCAGGCCGTCGTCAGCGGCAAGCCCCTCACCGAAGAACAGCAACAACAGGCCCAGCAGATTGAGGAGGAGGCTATCCAGTATAAACATTCAAAGGCCGACTCTTTGTTGCGCAAGGAGATAGAGGCCAAACAAAAAAGGTATAAGGAGAAGAAAAAGGCTAAGGGTAAAGGTTAGGCAGCTGGTGTCTCTCTTTCTCCCCTCAGCCAACCCATTCATATAGAATTAATGATATGAAAAGAATTGCCATATTGGGATCGACAGGTTCTATCGGAACCCAGGCGCTGAATGTGATTCGTCGCCATCGCGACCTGTTTTCCGTCGAGGTGCTCTGTGCCGGTAGCAATGCCGACCTATTGATAGCACAGGCGTTGGAGTTCGACCCCAATGCCGTTGCTATTGCCGATAAGACGAAATACCAGCAGGTGCAGGATGCCTTGGCATCCCACGACATCAAAGTGTTCTGCGGGATGGATTCTGTGGCCGATTTGATGGAGATGGAGTCCATAGACCTTGTTTTAGCCTCCATTGTGGGCTTTGCGGGACTTCGTCCTACCCTCCGTGCCATCGAGCACCACAAGCCCATTGCTTTGGCCAACAAGGAGACCATGGTGGTGGCTGGTGAGATTGTCACCCGCGCAGCCAGAGACAACCATGTCCCCATTCTGCCTGTGGATTCCGAGCATTCGGCCATCTTCCAGAGTTTGGTCGGTGAAGGCGGCGGTGTAGACAAAATTTTGTTGACCGCTTCCGGCGGACCTTTCCGTGGCTACACGCGCGAGCAGTTGCAGCATGTTACGCTGGCCGACGCGCTCAAACACCCCAATTGGAGTATGGGCCGCAAAGTTACTATCGACTCAGCCTCTCTGATGAACAAAGGGCTGGAGGTGATAGAGGCGCGTTGGCTTTTTGATGTTCCTGCCGATCGCATCCAGGTGCTGGTGCATCCCCAGTCGGTGGTGCACTCCATGGTGCAGTATGTCGATGGCAGCATCAAGGCTCAGTTGGGAGTGCCCACCATGGAAACCCCCATCCAGTATGCTTTCTCTTTCCCCGAGCGCATTGAGAGTTTCTTGCCGCGATTGAGCTTTGAAAAATATAGTCAGCTGACTTTCGAAAACCCCGACACCAAGACATTCCGCTGTCTGGACTTGGCCTATCAAGCCATTGACAAGGGAGGCAACATGCCTTGCATCATGAATGCAGCCAACGAGGTGGCCGTTCAGCGTTTCATTGATGGCAAGCTCACCTTCCTCCAGATAGCCGACTTTGTGGAAGAGCAGATGCAGCGGGCGCCCTTCATCGCTAAGCCCACTTTGGACGACCTCTTCCGCACCGACTCGGAAGTCAGGGCCACCGGCGGGTTGCAATAGATTGAGGAGTATCCGGCACAGGTGAGGTGGCAAAGAGGACTCACCAATGTCGTGCTGTAACAAATATAATTTATAAAGTTCCTCTAACAATAAATACTAAAACGTCATGAAGAAAAACGTCATTGTCCTACTGATGTGCGCAGCTGTACTGCTGACCGTCGGCTGCAAGAAAGACAACATCCGTCCCGTCACCTCCACCCACATCATGCTGGATGCGCTGAAAGTGGATTACAAGAAGGTGATTAGTAGCTATCCCAGCACCCTCGACAAGCTGGTGGAAGCCCGTTGTACCCTCGACCATAAAATTACCGAGGTTTCCTCTGTCAAAGACTTGAATGTCGTGAACATGTCCGAAGTCTATTATATCGGTTATTTTTCCGATGAACATTGCAGCAAAATCGTCTATGTGGATCGCAATTTCGAGGATGGTACCACTCAGATGAACTATGTCGAGCCTCAGAGTCCTTGGCTCGGCGACCACAGCATCCCCATGGCTTCTTTAGATAGTATGATTACCCTTGAACAGGCCATCCGCTGTGTCATGGCCTCTGACTATGCCACCCCTAACACCTGCTATGTCAATCTCCGCTATCCCGTCTACTCTTTCGACAAAGGCCACGCCATGTATGTCTTTGGCGGCTATTCTGCCGATGGCAAACATCTCTGGGTAGACGCCTACACCGGCGAAGTCTACTCCGTCGATGACGATCAGGACGACGACTATTGATTGTGAATAGGGTAAAATGAATGGTGTACAATGAAGGCTAACGCCCCATTGTACACTTTTTTTGTATCACTCTAGTAAAATAAAAGACTGTTTTTTTCTTTACCTCTGTAGGGAAGTAAAAAAAACCAGCAGAAGACATTATGGAATTGGTCAGCCAACTACCAATAGTGGAGTGAGGCCGTTTCCAGAAGATGTTTAAGGAGAGTCAACAGAAGGAGATGAAGATAGAGGAGTATCTTACAGAGCAGCTTTTTTCGTCAGAGAGAGTGTGCCCGATATGTGGTGGCACACACGTACAACGCAATGGCAGGCGGAAAAACGGTAGTCAAAAAGTTCATTTGCAAAGACTGCGGGAAGACATTTTCAATACGGAAGAACTCGATATTCAGCGGAACACGCAAGCTCATGTCAGTATGGCACGAATACATGGACTAAATCAACACTTAGCAGCGACGAAAACAGCATTTACAGGAAGTTTTCGAAAGGCAATGGCCATAGGCTTGTACAGATAAAAGGAAGGAAGACTGTGAAAGGTATTTACCACATACAGTACCTGAACGCATACCACACCAAACTCAAGGCTTTTGTGGCCTCTTTCAAAGGCGTTTCCTCAAAATACCTCAACAATTATCTTGTATGGAACAACGCTGTCGAACACAAGGGAGGTTCGCTTCGAGAAAAAACAGCGAATATCCTCAACTTTGCTACATCAGCCTTGTTTGAGGAGCCTTGTCTTGCCGTCCCTCTGCGCCCTCCAATACCTTTTTTGGTATTAAAACAGTCATAAATGAAAATACAACGATTTTGTTTTGTGATTTTTTTCTGTTTTCGACGTTTAATAGGAGTATGATGCAACATCCGTTTTTGACACTTGTCGAGGAGCATTCTGCAGCTATCAACCGTGTGTGCCGGTCGTTCTGCCACACGACGGAGGATTGCGAGGATTTGCGCCAAGACATCATCGTGAACCTCTGGCTGGGGTGGAGCCGTTACCGTCCTACCGCTAAGCCGGTGACATGGGTGTGGCGTGTGGCGGTGAACACGGGCATATCGTGGCGGCGGCATCGACAGCGACAGGTCGAGACCGCGCCTATTGAAGGGTTGGAATTGCCCGACGAAGGGATTGACCGAGAAGAGCGAGAATGGCTGTGCGAACTCATACGCCAGCTGCCCACCAAAGACCAGAAGCTGCTGCGTCTATATCTTGACGGCTGGAAACAGGACGAGATAGGGGAGATGCTAGGCATCAGCGAGACAAATGTGCAGACCCGCATGTCGAGGATAAAAGAGAAACTACGAAAACTAAAAGATGGTATGATAGCTTGATTTTACTCAAGTATTCACACATTCAAGCAAGCAATCAAGCAATTACACATTCAAGCAATCACACATTCCATGAAAGATACAGACCAACTGATAGAACAGATGCACCAAGCCAATAGGCAAAAATTAGAACACGATAGTGCTTTGGAAGTAAAGCCGTCACACGACTTACGCCCATTCTTGCGGTATGCCGCTATGCTGGCTGCGGTTGCGGTTGCGGCAACCTTGTTGCTGTTCCCCAATCGGCAGAAGCAATCGATACCTGTTGTAGCACACAACGAGATGCCTCAAACCGTGAAACAGCAGGTGCATGAAACACTCAATCAATCCACCATTCAGCCAATCCAGCATTCCGACTATGCCTATTCCGAGACCAAAGACGGAGTGCGCGTCTATTGCGAGGACAATTGCAACCCCGACGAGGTGTTGACCAGAATGAAACAAGTAATCAAAACATTGCAGTAAAATGAAACGCACCCATGTCTATACTTTATTAGCCTGCTTGCTTCTTGGAAGCTCCGCAGCAGCGCAGACCACACTCTACAAGACCTACCTGGGCCGCACTGGCATCAATGCCGCCTGTATCGAGGACTTCCCGATAGGAAATGGCTTAAAGGTGACTATTACCATGCTAGAAGCACGCGATACAGACGCGTTCCACCAATTGAAAAAGAGCCTTAAGGCATTGCCCTATAGTGGGGCTAATTCGGTGAAGACAAACGATTCTGTCGATTCCCATCCCTTGAAGAAGAACCCACCACGCATCGGGAATAAGCCAATACGCGATTTGGTGCATGAACTCGACAGCACTCCTGAGTTCAGCCATGTCACTACGCTTGAAGGGTCGATAGCCACCGCCTTCTTAAGCCAGATGAAGAATATGGATGTGAAGATAAACCTAGAAAAAGACAGTACAAAAGCCTCGTCAAAGCAGGCAAAGATACTGCACATCTACTGTCGCGCCGCCGACCCGTTGCCCGGTGACAAGGGTATGTATCTGATATATTTCTCCAACGACACGATGACCGCTCTAGTGTTTCACTGCCCCAACGACGAGGTATATGCCCAGTCGGTGAAGTATGTGCTGAAAACAACCGTTAAAAAAGCCGCCGCCGATTAAGATAAATACCAAAAGGCTGCGGTAGCCTTTTTCCAATTTTCACCTTTCAATTTTCAATTACCATGAAGAAACTCGTTTTCCTCATAGGGCTCATACTATGCCCTATCGCCAAGGGGATGGCGCAGATTCCCCCCGAACTGATGGACGCAATCCGTGCCGCTGTGGCCGAGCAGGCACCCAAGACTGACACCTCTAAGGCCGACAGCACCCATGTGATGTCACACCAAGACTCGCTGCGGCAGGACAGCCTTCTGCTCCAGCAGCGGGTCAAAACCCT
>JAEEHQ010000021.1 GCA_016280915.1 Bacteroidales bacterium | reverse complement strand
GGCTATAGAGGGAGTGTTCACCTCTTCCCATTCCGAACAGAGAAGTTAAGCCTCTCATCGCCGATGATACTGCACTGGTTTGTGGAAAAGTAGGTCGCCGCCAATCTTTTACAGAGGGAGTCAGAGATGGCTCCCTTTTTTGTTTTTTATAGATTCGATAGAGGGGATAGAGATGATAGATTGATAGTTGTTAATGTTGGGATCTTGTAAAATATAATAACGCAATCCGCGTTATCCATCTTAGAACAATCTAACACGTTGATGCTATTGCTATGATAATACAATTCAACTCCAGCCTTTCGTTGCGTCACCTATTCCTTCTAGCATTTCTCTTGGTTGGAACCTTTGCCATGGGGCAGCAATACAAGGATACCTATTGGCACAATGGCTCAACCTTTATTACTGTGCTGGATGAAAATGCTTCCGCGATTGTCACCGTTGAAGGTGATCTGCATGAAGGCGGTAGTGCCCAGTCGTGGATGAAGGGTGAAGTACCGGGCGATTTCCTTAGGCCCAACCAGATTGGGAACGTATGGACCGACACCATCATCCATTACAACGACCTTATCATCCACAAGTCCATCGTAGGCCAGGAATGCCTCCTTGTGTATGGACGTACCCGTAACCTCGAAGATATCTTTCTCCGTTACGAAGGCCACTCCGCCAACAAGTGGTACGAACAGTCACACGGTTTTGACTCTGTCCTTGAGTCCAACATCCGTCGACAGATAATGGGTACATATACCACAGGGAAACAAGAAGCGTGGTTAATCACCCACGATATCATTATAATCTACAGTCTTAGCAGTCTTCCTGGGCAGCCGCACAGTAGTTATTCCTACACCATCCGTTGGGGCGAATTCGACAGTCCCGAAAATGTTCTCACGCTCAGCGATGGTCGCAACCTCTGTTTCAAACTCACCGCCGAAGGACTTGACATTTACAAGGGAGTAATCCATGTTGAAGGTAACGATCTCGAATGGATTACCCCTGGCGACCTGATTTGCCAACTCCACAAAACTAACCTCGATAACCCCGTTCCAGGACGTTGGCCCGAAGCTTCCACCTCCTTGCTCACCCGTGGCTATCTTTCCCCATATCCCACTGAGGTATTGCGACTTATAAGAAATGAAATATATGCTCGTCATGGGTATCGTTTTTCCGACAAGGAATTGACTCAATCCTATCATTCTGGTGGCCTATGGTATGGCACAGCCCTTCTTAAGGCGCAGAATCCTTTGGTCCTCACCGAAATAGAAAAACTGAATGTGGAGTTAATCGCTACAATAGAGAAAGAACGCAAACAGGCATCAACTAACCAATAATTCCCATCAAAATGAGGGGGAGTTGCGATGGATTTGTTAGAGTTTTCCCTTTGTCCAATTGTTGTGAGATCATAGGTGGTTTTACTCAGAAACAGGGGAAGTATGACATCATTTCACTTCCCTGTTGGCTTTAGTCAATCGAGAGTACCTCGGTCACTACATACTGGCTATTGCCTCGCCAGGGCAAAGTGCCCATATAACGTTTCCACCGAAGTTCCACATCTTTTCCCGAGCAGCGCATCAATGTGTCTGCTATTGTTTTGTCGGTGACAGAAAACTTAAACTCGTTGGAACGCAGCGTTGTGTTAACTCCGCCGGCATTGGTCTTGAATCCCGTTTGAATCATTTTCCCCTCATAAGTCTTAAAGAGGATGCCTTCTTGCTGAAAATAGTTGATGTTGCCAGCGTTTACGCCTCTACTGTATACGAAGAAGAAATGAAAATAAATGAATAGGCCAAGTCCTACAACGACAATCAAAATGATGGTAGTTAAAATTTTAGCTTTTCTTGATACCGGTGCCATATTAGTGTTGTTTTTATTTCGAGTTGCAAAGATACATTTTTTTCTTATAATGAAGGTCTTTTTTGTCACATTTTTTGATTTTTGTCGTTTATATAAGTGAATCGATTCGATAATTACTTGTTTTTATTAACTCTAAAAAAATGTTTTATTATGGATATTTTGACATCTGATGTTTTAACCCAATTGATTTGGTCTCTCCCTTCCTTAGGTTTGGTTGCCGTGGCTATTGTTGTCATTGTGGCTTATTCCAGATATAAAAAGAATGAACTTGAAAAGCGCAGCCAGATAATTCTCACCGCTTTGGAGAAGGGAGCTGGCAATGTGCCAGAAGAACTCTTGCATAGCCTCAACAAGCCTCAGAAATCTTTAAAGGAGCGTCTGCTTGGTAAACTCCTCTGGGGTATTATTTGCGGGCTGAGCGGAATCGGGCTTGTGATTGCTGAATTTTTTATGTACGATTGGGACAGAAAGTCGTTTGAGGATGGCGGGGTTCTCTTTGTGTTGGGCCTTGTGCTCCTGGCAGTAGGAATAGCATTTCTAATCTATTATAATGTCGGCAAGCGTGAGCTAATCAGCGAGATTGAAAGTGAAGAGCAACAGCTTAATATGTAATTTGGTGAATTGATTAAGGGTTATGACTCGAGAACGCTTTATTGAGCTTGTTCAAGTCGAGCAGGGGTCTCTTAGGAGATTCTTGCTTGCCCTCTGTAGTGGTGACCGTGAGTTGGCGGACGATCTTGCACAGGAAACACTCATTAAGGCTTGGCTGGCTTCGGATGGTTTTGTCGAGCGTTTTAAATTCTCTACGTGGCTATTTAAGATTGCTTACAATACCTTTCTAGATTATAAGAAAAAGCCCAGAGGTGTCTTTGAACCTGTTGATGAGACCCATCCCTCGCAGGATAGACCCGATGACGCGTTCAAATACGAGGACCTTTACCATGCATTGTCGCAGTTGGCAGAAAAAACTCGTATGATAATCTTATTGTATTATATGCAAGGTTACTCTGTAATTGAGATTGCAAAAATAACGAGCTGCAATTCTGTCGCTGTCCGCCAACACCTATCTCGTGGCAGAAAACAGCTAAAAAAACTTTTGGAAAATGAAGAAAAATGACCTTTTTGAAAATAGAATTGCCGATTATCGTCCCGAGTTAAGCGACGACGAGGAATTCATGTCTCGATTTGTCAACAAGATGGATACCATTGAGACTGTCCGTCGCTACTGTCAGCACGAACGTCATCGCCTGCGTTGCACCTTTGTCGTCGCTTTCCTCTCTGGCATCCCTGTCGGCATTGCTCTAACGCTCTTTTTTATCTTCCACCCATTGCCACTGCATCTTACGGCTCAGAGCTGGACATTGCCGCTGCTCAGATTCTTTGCCCACAATGCTTCTTTGCTCATTTCGGGACTTGTAGTCATATCCATCTCGGCGGTTGTTGCCTACGTATGTACTCTTTTCTATAACCTCTTCGCGTTTCGTTCCGCCTCATCTCAGCAGAAGTAATCACCCCTCAGTGCAATAAAACCATGCTCTCCGTTAGTAACATGGTTAAATGCAGAAAAAAAACAACTGAAATGAAACAACTATTCCTTATTCTTCTTCTGCTCTCCTACGTCGAGAACATTCTCCGTGTATCCGCTGCCGAGTACAACCGCCACAACACCCGTAATAATCAGTTTTTTTGAGATCATAGCCCTTTCTCCTGAAGAGCATTTGAAAATCATTGACCACTATTAAAATGAGGTTTTCAGCCAAGAGGAGAAAAGACTTGTTGTTGCTGAGAAGTGACATCCCTATCCTGCCAACAGTCGCCATGTGGGCTCGCCCATATATCTATCAAACCACCCCAATGTGGAACAACACCTCAGGATCGGTCTTATTCTGGTGCGAAGACGGCTGGCTTTATGTCAAAGGCAGGAATACGGATACCTCTCAAAGTTGCTACCACAAAGTCCGTCTTCCCTCAAGTTCCCGCCGATAACCGCCTACCTCAAATCTTGATGCGCACAAACCGACGCATCATCCCGTCCCACCAACGCGTGGGAAGCACCGTGTGCAGGAATACCATAATGAAAGCCCCGCTTCCAATCCTGTAGCGTGCACGAGGCCGTTGGCTGTTCACTGCCCGGCTGATGGCGCGTGTCACCACCTTTGGCGCAGACAGGTAGTTGCCCGAGTAGCCTTTGTGTATCAATTTGGCCTCGCGCAGGGCGTCCTCCTCGTAAGCTGTCCCTTTCGATGACTCAGCCAAGTGCTTTGCTGCAATGATGCCCCAATCTGTCTTGATTCCGCCGGGTTCTATCAACACCACGTCCACCCCGAAAGGTTTCATTTCCATCCGCAAGGCGTCGCTCAACGCCTCTACCGAATACTTTGACACATGGTACCATGCTCCGAACGGTAGCACCGTCTTACCGGCAATAGATGAGGTATTGATAATCCTGCCCGAGCCCTGCTTACGCATTACGGGCAACACCAGCTTGCAGAGCTCCGCCAGTCCGAATACATTCACCTCAACCTGTCGGCGTGCCTCCTCCATGGTGTCATTCTCCACAGCTCCGAAATAGCCATACCCGGCGTTGTTCACCAGCACATCGATGCGCCCTTCGGCATCCAATACGGCTTTCACACCATCGGCCATCGACTGACTGTTGGTGACATCCATTCGCATTGTCACCACGCCGTTATGTTTTAGCGGCTCCATTAGTTCTGTACGGCGGGCGGCGGCGTAAACTTTATGTCCCTGTCGGGCCAGTTCTTGGGCGCTGTCGAATCCTATGCCGCTACTGGCTCCGGTAATCAGAATTACTTTTTTCGTCTGTTCCATATAATAAATATATGAGTCAAAACGTCGTAATCGTCTTTTTATTGTATGCGAAGAGGCAGCTGCATTACTGTTGTTTTGTCAAATCTTTTGCGTATCTTTGCAAAAATATTAAATTTGTCGCCGTTATGAAAAAAATATCCTTTATTGCATTGGTAATGATAATTTTGACTGCATGCAACCACAGAACTGAATATGCCAACACCGAATTAGGAGAGATCAAAATTTTAAAGGCCATAGACCTCTCGGAATACTCCTCCCTGCAGCTGTGCCGCAATATGGACAGCAATTATATCTGCGTTAGCCTGCTGGATCAGGACGGGCAAGTGGACGAATTCATGGGCATCAGCAATGCCAATTTCCGTACCAATGACAAAGGCGAAATTCTCTTCGACACCGTCTGTTTCCATCCCCAAGAGCCCTCCTATATCTTGAAAGCCTATGACGTCTCTTCTACCTATGGGGCAGAAACTTGGTTTGTCCTCTCACCCTACTATCAGGGCAATCCCGATAGTTTCTGGTCGCTCTATCGCCTCCCCTTTGACCGGCTCGCGGCCCGCGACGTGGATGGCGACGGCCTCACCGAAATAGTCAGATATTCTTCCTCCCAGCCTATCGACAGCACCGTCTACTCCTTCCACAAGGGGGTGCTGAAAGAAAATTAAGCCTGCAACAAGCCTAAGCCACCCTCGCCGATTACTTTTTTTAGAGTGGCGTAAACATTTTTTTTCGAAAAATGGGAAAAAAAGTTGTATCTTTGCAAAATCAACTAGAATAGTTTAACAGTCGATAATAACATTATTCACAACAATATGAAACGTATCTTTATCCTTTTTGCATCATTCTTGATGTTTGCAGTCACCGCTACAGCTCAGGACGAAACCACAGCACTTGCCAATGGTTCCTGGAGCACTTCATCCACACCAGCTATCAAAGCCAGTGAGTTTTTCTTCAACAACTGGGCCTCGACGGGTAATTCACAAATAGACCTAACGGGTACTTTCTTTGGCAACTACAAGTTCACTCATCCAAAGTTTGTATGGGATAACATCGCCGACCTTGCCTATGGCTATGCTTGGCAGGATCTAGACAACTCTGCCGAAGGCCGTCTTTTCGAGACCCGCCGTAAGAGCAACGATAAGATTGACCTGACGTCGGCCATTTCATGGAATGCCTATAAGGGATGGGGTGCCAGTTTCACGGCCAACCTCAAGACCCAATTTGGTGCAGGTTATGAATATTCTGGTATCGGTGCTAACCAGATAGAACGGGTTGTTTCCGACTTTTTTGCTCCGGCCTACCTCACCACGGCACTCTCTTTTGAACATAAGAAAGCGGATTGGTCTGTTTCTCTCTCCTTCCTTACTGGTAAGACCACTTTTGTTTACAACGATTCGCTTATTGCCGCTGGTAAAAACTATGGTGTCCTCCAGGAGAATTTTGATCCCGCGGACCATTCTACTTTTAAACACGTTTATTTTGCTCTCGGTTCTTATGTCAAATTGCAATATCTTAAGAAGGATATTCTCCCCAACCTTGACCTTTATGCACGTGCTGAGTTCTTCTATGACTATAAGAAACCCAAGAACATGGCATGGGACAACATGGCTGAGGCCTCTAAATATTCACTTTGCGAAGGCGAGACCTATGAGGCACTTTCTGCCTACAAGTGGTTTAAAAGACGTGTGTTCGAAACCGACCTCGATTTCGAGTTGAAACTCGACTACCGTTTCTCCTCCTTCCTTTCAGCCAACTTTGCTCTTAACCTCAAGTGGGATACCGATTATAGCGGTATGGGCAAATGGGGTCACATGCAGGTCTACCAAATGGCTGGTGTTCAGTTCTATCTGAACATGAAGACTCCTAAGAAATAGTTTTTTTGATATAGTCTTCGGACAATTATTATCTAAAAGACGGTATGACATGTGATGTCGTACCGTCTTTATTGTGTATCAATTCTGTATTTGGACGAACGCTGTGAGCAATAATTATTGTATTTTTGCGTTATAATATTTACATCTATTATTAGGATGATTGATTTTGTTATGAATATTGATGAGATTTTTTCGCTCTTTGAGAGACAGATTATTGAATATCATAAGGTGGATTCGGTTGACATGCCTACACATAATCCCTATGCAACAGACAGTTTTGAGTATATCCTTTGGGAAAAAAGTTCCATCGACACGATTCAATGGCATCTCGAGGATTTGATTCGTCCAAACGATGTTGATCCTGTGGAGGCTCTCCGACTCAAGCGTTGGATTGATAAGTCCAATCAGAATAGAACCGACACGGTGGAGCGTATCGATGATTACTATATGTCGCTTTTCCAGCAAGTTCCGCCCCGTCAAGACGCTACTATCAATACCGAGACACCTGCTTGGGCTATTGACAGACTCTCTATCCTAGCTCTGAAAATCTACCATTTTGCCATTGAAGTGGCTCGAACCGATGTCAGTCAGGAGCAGCATGACCGATGTCAGTCAAAATATAACACTTTGTTGGAGCAAAAGTCTGACCTTATGCAGGCTATCGAGACACTTTTGCAGGAACTGGCTGAGGGAAAGAAGGTAATGAAACTGTACCGCCAGATGAAGATGTACAACGACCCATCCCTCAACCCCATGCTATATAATAAGAAGGCTTGAACAATAAAAAGAAAATATTAGTAATTCGCCTCTCTGCCTTGGGCGATGTGGCTATTTTGGCACCTGTGCTTAAGCTTAGGGCTGCACATTGTAGCGATGTGCTGTTTTTGTTGGCTGCACCACCAAGGTTGCAACCTCTTTTTCAAGGGGTTGACAATATACAGTTTGTTCCCACTCTAAAAAAACAATCCTCTCGTCAACTCTTTTCTTCGCTTTCTTCCTTTCGACCAGATTTGGTGGCAGACATGCATCATGTGAATCGAGTCATAGGGGTTGACTGGCTTTTTCGGCTGCATGGTGTGCCTGTTCGTGCTATCCGTAAGCACTCCTGTCCAGGTCGCCCTTCGTGGTTGCGCTATAACGATGTTTTTGACCGCTGTGGACTTCCAATAATAGAAGACATCCATTCAATTGCCACAGATTACTGGACACCGAAAACAAAAATTCGTGATTACTATAATATTGGTTTGGCTCCTTTTGCCCAACATCAGGGTAAGATATGGCCTCTCGACATGATGGAGCAGTTGCTGCAACTATTATGTAATGATGACCATTACCGAGTTTTTCTATTTGGAAGCAAGGAGGAGGGAGCCACCTTGGACTCTTGGGCTGCCCGCTATCCTCATACGGTCTCTTTTGCTGGAAAAAGTAGTTTTGAAGAGGAATTGAATCAGATTTCACAGTTGGATTTGATGGTAAGTATGGACTCGGCCAACATGCATTTTGCTTCTTGTATGGGTATCCCTGTAGTTAGTCTTTGGGGTGCAACTCATCCTTGCCGGGGTTTTTATGGCTGGCGCCAGAATCCAAATTGGGCTGTCCAGTATGATTTTTCTTGTCGGCCATGCTCTAAATATGGCAACAAACCCTGCAAATATGGCGACTATCGCTGCCTCCATGCCATATCACCACAAGTGGTTTATGAAAAAATAGAATCTATTTTGAATTGAAACCAGCAGTCGGAAGTAATAAGTATTCGGCTTTAGCAGTTAAATAGTATCTTTCCCAGAAAACATGGTTTGTCTTGAAATGAAGTCTTTGAAATATCTTACCCTATTGTCCTTTGTATCCATCATAGCTTGTAACACGGGTCCTCTGGATAATACAATGCCCGTTTTTTCAGTTGGCCCGAATACGATGGTGGAATTTGCCTCAGGAAATCTTTCGGAGGATGGGCATGGGTTTGTGAGTAATCCGACCGACTATGGCGGTCTTTTCGGTTGGGGGACGGGTGATAATCTGGATAATACTTCTGAAGATTATCACGACTATCCCGTTTTTCACGACTGGGCAGAAAACATAGGGGAAGGATGGCGTACACCAACAGTAGCGGAGTGGCGCTATCTTTTATTTGAAAGACAGAATGCTGACCAGAAATGGGCACCTGCTACAGTAGATAGTGTTCATGGACTTTTGATTCTGCCCGATAATTTCGTCCTCCCAGCAAATTGTAGATTTGAGAGTAGACATTTAAGGCGGACAGTCAATGTCTACACAACAACCCAATGGCAAATAATGGAAGCTGCAGGTGCCATATTCTTACCGTGTTCTGGATTTCGTTGGGGTACAGATATTTATGGTCATAATTGCGAAGGGATTTACTGGACCTCTACTCCCACAGAAAATTATGGCGCTCATTCGATGTACTTCTCTTTGGATACACTTAACACTGACCCCGATGGTGAACGCCACTTTGGTCACAGCGTTCGCTTGGTTAGAGATATATCATCCGAAAGGTCTAATCGTTAGAGATTAGCAGTTTCTCAAGTTGTGATTTTAAAAACTAATGGATGATTTTCATGGTGTAAGATAGTCAATATCAAGCCAGAGGGAGGTGGATAATGAAGGTGCTGCCTTGTCCAACTTCGCTTTCTACAGCGATTTTGCCTTTATGTAGGGCTACAACTTGATAGACGTAGTTGAGTCCGATGCCAAATCCTTTCACGTCGTGGCGATCGCCTGTGTGGACACGGTAGAATTTTTCGAAGATATGTTTTTGATTCTCTTTACTAATACCAATGCCGTTGTCGCTCACTTTCAGCACGATCCATTCCTTCTCTTGGTTGGTTGTGACTTTGATGTGTGGCTCGTTGGGAGAATATTTGATGGCGTTGTCTACCAAGTTATGTATCATGTTGGAAATGTGGAGCTGGTCGGCATAAAGGATGCCGGAAATGGGTTGTAAGTCGGTTTCTAACATTCCATTCTTGTTTTTTATCATAAGTTGGAAACTCTTCAGGGCTGTGGTTACCTCTTGATTTATGTCTACCTCTTTTAGGGACAAGGAGAAGTTCTTATTTGCCATTTTGGAGCTTTGCAAAATGGTTTCAATCAGCACCCGCATGCGACGGTTCTCGTCATTGATGATATTCACAAAATTGCTACGGGTTTCTTGATCGTTGATGATGGTGTTGTCCTGAAGCATTTCACATGCTAAACCGATGGTGGCTATGGGGGTTTTGATTTCATGAGTCATGTTGTTGATGAAGTCGGTTTTCATCTCGTCCAGTTTGCGTTGGGTCCAAAGTGTGCGGATGGAGAATACAAAAAGTGCGGAGATGAGGACAATCATGAAAATGCTGAGGACGGTGTTTTTGTTGGCATCGCTGCTGAGGATGATAGGAGAGGAGGGGAATGAGAGAACTAGATAGAGATTCTCATCGGAAACGATGCCGTTAGCGTGGAAGGTGTATTTATAGGGTGTATTGCGTAATTCGGTCGAGTCGTTCACATTGCTGCAATAATAAAGGGTGTCCATTTCTGTTTCCAGTATGCCGATGGTTGGCTCTATGTCTACACCATTGATGATCAATTCTTCACGAATGAGAGAGTCTAACAGGGGGAAATTGAGTGTAGTGGGGTCGATGGAGTGGTTGTTGACAGTTTTTTTGTATTGCTCGTTGGAATAGTTGATTTTGCTCATCAGACGGTTACGGGCACTGAGGAGAGTGTTGTATTGGGAGAGTACCATCTCCTCTTGGTCGGTTAGATTGGCTTTGGGTAGCTGTAACGCACTGTCCTGTGTGGAGATGCCGAAAATGATGCGGTGCTCGTCGTAGAATAGTTCACTATTGTTGCGGATGAGGTCTTGCATCTTTTCGTTTAGGTTGTCTATGCGGCGAAATTGCAAAACCTTATAGCGTTCTTTCTGTGATACATAGTCCTCTACCTTCATCTGGTCGAGTTGGGTGAAAACCTCATCGATGGAGTTGTTGACGCTGATGTTAAAAAGGTTGTCGCTCATCTTGGCTGAAGCCTGCATTTGAGCAATCTGGATGATGACCAGCGTGATGGCCGCAATAGCAAATAGGGTGGAGAGTAATATGAGAAATTTGCGTTTCATTTCGTATAATTATTAATATTTTATAACGGTGATTGTCATAAAAAATTACTCTTATCCTTTTTTTTAAGAAAAAAATCGTATTTTTGCACCCTTATTTTTTGTATATCCAACATGGCAAAGTAAAAATAGACATGAAAATAGGTATCATTATAGCTATGGACATTGAGTATCGGAAGATGCTTGCGGTACTTGATGGTAAACCCCAAGGGCACATCGGTGACAACGACATAGTCCTATGGCAATGTGGCATCGGCAAGGTTAATGCAGCTGTAGGTGCCATGCAACTCATTCAGCAATACCATCCCGACTGCATCCTTAGCACCGGCCTGGCTGGTGGCATTGATGGTAGCCTGCAGGTGATGGATGTTGTTGTGGGGGCTCAGACTGCTTACCATGATGTTTATTGTGGCGAGGGCAACCTGCCTGGCCAGGTGCAGGGACTTCCTGGTCGTTTCAACGCACATCCCACTTTACTCAGTGTTGCCGCCAAAGTGCGTCAGGAGAGTGATTTACATGTACGGGAAGGACTCATGTGCACCGGCGATCAGTTCATCACCGATCGTACGCGCCAGTCAGCCATCAAGGCTATGTTTCCCGAGGCCTTGGCCTGCGAGATGGAGTCGGCAGCTATTGCCCACACCTGTTATCTGATGAATAAACCTTTCCTCAGTATTCGAGTTATCAGTGACACCCCTGGTAATACCGACAACCACCAGCAGCAATGGGCTGATTTTCTAAACTCTATGACCGACCGATCCTTCCAGTTCGTCCTCCAGTTCTTACGCCGCCTCCCCGCAACACTCCATTCGGCGCAGTCATAATTCATTTAATACAATAATACCATGAAAGACACCATGAAAACCATTCCAAGTTTTACTATCGACCACATACATCTTCTCCGTGGAATCTATGTCTCCCGTAAGGATCAGATTGGAGGCGACATCGTTACTACTTTCGACATCCGCATGAAGGAGCCCAATCGCGAGCCTGTCCTTGGTCAAGGTGCCATACACACTATCGAACATTTGGCTGCTACCTATCTGCGCAACGACCCACAATGGGCTGACCGTATCGTCTATTGGGGTCCTATGGGATGCCTCACAGGTAATTATCTGCTCATGCGAGGTGACCTAGAACCAGAAGATATTGTAGAATTAATGCAACGCACCTTCAGCTTTGTGGCAAATTACGAGGGCGATGTCCCCGGTGCTGCACCTATGGATTGTGGCAACTACCTCCTGCATGACCTCCCCATGGCCAAGTGGGAGTCGGCCAAATACCTCCACGAAGTTTTGGAAAAAATGACTCCAGCCAACATGCACTATCCCAGTTTACAGTAACGATTGTGCAAAAAAAAACTTTGTTTGCCACACAATATTTATTCGAAAAAATAGTTATTAATCGCAAGTTTGACTAAAAGGCCCCGTAGTTCAGCTGAATAGAACGTCGGATTCCGGTTCCGAAAGTCGTGGGTTTGAATCCCGCCGGGGTCACAAATACTTCCAAAAGTGAAGAATCCATCCATTTTTTTTGTTGACAGCAAGCCTTTCTCGCAGTTGGTAGGCTTGTGTTCATTGATGTTAGTGGGATTTTTTCTTGTGGTGGCACTACAGATGGTGTTGCCCACACCACAACCGGTCAGCGCTACAGCAATTCGTCTCACTTTGTTGTGGCAAGCCTGTTCACAGGTGTGCATTTTCCTGCTTCCTACGTTGGCTTTTGCTCGGCTCTTTCATGGAGAATCGGCTAAGTTCCTCCGTCTCGACCTCCATGGACGCAAATGGTTGTTAGGGGGTATCTCCATCGCCATTTTACTGTTATTGTTGCCTATTACCGACTGGCTCACATACTGGAACGAGCAGTGGCACATGGGGACACTTGAGGAGTTCTTGCGCTCCCAGTCGCAGAAGTCAAAGGAACTAACGAATAACCTTCTGTCCCTCACTTCCCCGTTCGACCTCGTGCTCCAACTGTTGATTGTGGCTCTTCTTCCGGCCGTTTGTGAGGAGTTTTTCTTCCGTGGCGCATTTCAGCAGATTCTGCAACGATGGTTTGGCAACATGCATGTGGCAGTAGTTGTTACGTCGATGGTGTTCGCTGTTGCCCATGGCGATGTTTACGGCTTAATGCCCCGTTTTATATTGGGCCTGTTGTTGGGCTATCTCTTCACCCTTTCAGGCTCCATTGTTGTCAATATTTGTGCCCATTTCTTTAACAACGCCATGGTGGTATTGCTCTACTATCTCTTTCATCGACAACAGATTTATCTCGACCCTACTGAGCCACTCTTTTTCTCTTGGTCTACTACCATTATCTGTGGTTTGGCGGCCATAATGCTTTTCATCTTGTATTTTACCAAAATCATCACAAAAGAGACGACAAAATAGTATTTATGAGTGGCTATAATTCAGACTATTATGATATTTTATGCATAAAATAATACTTTGTAATTATGTATAAATCAAACTATTGTACATAAAAATCCGATTTTGAGAACTAAAGGAATAAAAAAAATTGTTCGGCATGTCATTTTTTTTTGGTAATTTTGCAACCTGTTTCGCCCATAAGGGTGAGTTAAAGTATAAAAATAAATAACAATAAAAATAATTAAACATGACTAAGGCTGAAATCGTTGCTCAGATTGCCCAGAAAACTGGTATCGAGAAGGTTGCTATCCAAGCTACCGTAGAAGAATTCATGAATGTCGTTAAAGAATCTCTCGCTGATGGCGAAAACGTCTATCTGCGTGGCTTCGGTAGTTTCATCATCAAAAAACGTGCCGAGAAGACTGGTCGTAATATCTCTAAGAACACTACCATTATCATCCCCGCCCACAATATTCCTTCTTTCAAACCCGCCAAGACCTTTGTCAGCGACGTTAAGAAGAACAACAAGTAAGAATTTTTTATTTCATTATTATATTAAATCTGTTATAAACATGCCTAACGGAAAGAAACACAAGAGACACAAGATGTCTACGCACAAGCGTAAAAAACGCCTGCGCAAGAACAGACATAAGAAGAAGTAAGCTGTTAAGCCTTCTTCTAGTCTAAAACAATCTAACAACTAAAACAAATTACACAACGGCCTTTGTTGCCGGTTTGTGTAATTTGTTTTTTTCTTACAATGAATGAATAAAGAATTAGTTATATCAGCCAACGAGAGCGATATCCAGCTGGCACTTTTGGAAGATAAACAACTGGTTGAGCTCCATAAAGACAAGTCGGGCAATAAAGTTCGTGTCGGCGACATTTATGTCGGCAAGGTACGCAAGATTATGCCTGGTCTCAATGCTGCTTTTATTGACGTGGGCGAGGAAAAAGACGGCTTTGTCCATTACCTTGACCTTGGTACCAATTTCAATTCTGTGGCCAAATATCTCAAATTGGCCATGAATGGCGACAACAGTGTGGCTACCCTCAAAGGCTTTAAGACGGAGCCTATCCTTGAGAAAACAGGCAACCTTTCTAACGTCCTCAAGGTAGGACAATTGGTTTTGGCTCAGGTGGCCAAAGAACCTATCTCTACAAAGGGCCCCAAGCTCTCGGGTGACATTTCTTTTGCTGGTCGCTATTTAGTGCTCACCCCTTTTATTACCCGTATTTCCATCTCTCAGAAAATCAAGGGTAGCGAGGAGCGTGGCCGTTTGCGCCGTCTGATGCAGAGCATTAAGCCCGAGGGTTTCGGGGTTATCGTGCGTACTGTTGCTGAGGGGAAAAATGTTGAAGAACTTGATGCCGATTTGCGCAACCTCATGTCTCAATGGTCTACCCTCACCGAAAGGCTCAAGACCCTCACGAGTCCTACCAAAGTTCTTTCAGAACTTAGTACGGCCTCTGCTTTGCTACGCGATGTGCTCACCGACGATTTCAATGCCATATACGTCGACAACGAGAATGTCTGCAACGAGATTCGTCAGTATATAGCCACCGTGGCTCCTGACAAGGCCGACATTGTCCATCCTTATAAGATGGAGACTCCTATTTTCGAGCAGTTTGGTGTCATGCGTGACATTCGACGTGCTTTTGGCAGAATTGTTACGATACGTTCAGGTGTTTACCTCTATATAGAGCATACGGAGGCTATGCATGTCATTGACGTTAATAGTGGAAATCACATCAAATCTGGCACAGGACAGGAGGACACTGCCCTTCAGGTCAATATCGAGTCGGCGAAGGAGATTGCCCGACAGCTGCGTTTGCGCGATATGGGTGGCATCATTATTGTCGATTTCGTTGACATGGCTAAGGCCGAACATCGTAAGGAACTATACGAATTTATGTGTCAAGAGATGTCCCACGACAAGGCGCGACACACCATCTTGCCTCTCAGCAAGTTCGGATTGATGCAGATTACCCGTCAACGTGTTCGTCCAGCTGTGGAAGTCGACGTACAAGAAAAATGTCCTTTTTGTGACGGTACAGGTACCATCAAGTCCAGTTTGGTCGTGGTCGATGAGATTGAAACCAACCTCCGTTATCTCATTTCCTCTCAAAACGAGAAGAAACTCACCATCATCACTCATCCATACGTATATGCTTATCTTACCAAAGGTCTTAAGAGCATTCGCCTCCAATGGATGATTAAGTATAGGTTGCGCCTTACATGCAAGGCCTCCGAGTCCTATGGTCTGTTGGACTATAAGTTCTTCAATGCTATGGGAGATGAAATTGCTATGTAGAGCCAAGGAATTGTTTGTGTTGATGAGGTTCATACGGTATTTTTTTGGAAGCTTTCTTAGTGGTAAAGAAAGTGGAATAATGTGCCATTTTAATCAAGTGGCAGTAATGAAAATGCCTACTTCAAGACAAGAAAAATGTGTTGGACCTACCCCAAAACAGTTCTTCCTGTCGGTGCTGATGATTGTTGCGTTTGTGTCTTGTCCTTGGACTGCAACACATGCACAAGGTATTGATGTGTCTAAGTACCAGGGAAAAATCAATTGGGAGAAGGTCTCCAAAAGCAAGAAGGTCAAGTTTGTATACATTCGTGCTACCGAGGGTACCACCATCAAGGACCCCCGCTACAAGGCCAATATCGACTCTGCCCGCAAACACAATATCTATGTGGGCAGTTATCATGTCTACAGTAGCAAAACAACTGCCTATCAACAGTTCGCCAATTTCAAATCGGTTGTTTCCAAGAAAAAGCAAGACCTCATTCCTGTCCTTGACGTAGAAGGCTATCATTGTGGCAACCTCAATATGGCACGCGTTGATAAGTTGTTGCAACTCATGGAGAAAGAGTATGGTGCTAAGCCCATGATCTACACCAGCGAGGGCGTATATCTCGAGCACTTCGCTGGCAAACGTTATCGGTCCTACCATATCTTTGTGGCCAAATACAAGGGCTCGCCTTCCATCCGATACACCCTTTGGCAGCATAGCAAGTCGGGTCGCATCAGTGGCATATCCGGCGATGTCGACCTTGACAAATTTCACAAAAAACACAGTCTTTACGACATTCTCCTCCCGAAACACCGAAAGAAAAAGAAGGTCCCCACTACCAAGGCCGACTCTACTCACACAAAGAACGACACCACCGCTACTAGCAAATAGTTGCTTATAACAGACAAATAAAGAATTATTCGATCGCCCAATGGTCCGAAGAATCCCAATAGGAGTTGAGTCATCTTTTCGACCATGAGTAATTGTTAAGAACATATTGTGCAATCAACATTAAACCCAAATCAGTCATTAGGGTTTATGCCAGATTAGTATTTGTTTTGAGCAGATTGGCCGCATCGCTGGCGAAGACGTAGCGGGCTACGGCGAGACAGGGATGTGGTCAAGATGCCGAAAGAAATGCTGATATGGCATAAAGAGACCTTAATAAGAGAGAATGAATATACACGTCGGTCTAATGACCGATTTGGGTTAGACCCCAATGACTGATTGGGGTTTAAAATATAGTGCGCACTCGTGTGAAACGACTTCGTGGCTGTGCCAAATTTTGTGATTAGGCTATATGTTGAAAGCGGCTGTGTTGTCTGTAATAAAGCCTAAGGCATCGAGTCTAAAAAATATTTTATTTATAAAAAGTGATTGTTTGCAAAATAATCATTATCTTTGCAAGTTCTAAAATAATTAGGGTTTGCCAGTTTGCTGACAAGGTGGTGCTGGCGCAATTGTTTAAGTATAAAGAAATTATTGATAATATAATGACTGATATGAGAAAAAGTAAAGTAGGTCTCGATTTTGAAAAAGTTGAGCATGCACGTGGTGTGGCAAAGAAAATTGCCGGCCAGGTGCAGGATTTTGTGGAAGGCTACACCACCGTGGCTGTCGAACGTACCATCTGCCGTCTCCTCGGCATCGATGGCATTGACGAGAACGAGGTGCCCCTGCCCAATGTGGTTGTTGACGAGCTCAAGAGTAAAGGTGTTCTTGGTCAGGGCGTCTGCTTCTTCATGGGCAACGCCATCCTTGAAACAGGCAAGACCCCTCAGGAGGTTGCCGAAGCCATCGTTGCTGGCAAATTGGACATCACACAAATGCCTGTCCACAAACCTGAGGAAATAAAAAAAGCCCTGCAGCCGTTTATTGACAACAGTATCGACCGCATTCGCAACCGTCGCAAACGTCGTGAGCACTATATTGAAACTATTGGCGAGGGCTCCAAACCTTACCTCTACATCATTGTTGCCACGGGTAACATTTATGAGGATGTGGTGCAGGCCCAGGCTGGTGCTCGCCAGGGTGCTGATATTATTGCCGTTATTCGTACCACAGGCCAGAGCCTGCTGGACTACGTGCCTTATGGCGCTACAACCGAGGGCTTTGGTGGTACCTTTGCCACTCAGGAAAACTTTCGCATCATGCGCAAAGCTCTTGACGAGGTGGGCGAAGAGGTTGGCCGTTATATCCGTCTCTGCAACTACTGCTCTGGCCTTTGCATGCCCGAGATTGCTGCCATGGGTGCCCTTGAGGGCCTTGATGTGATGCTGAACGATGCTCTTTATGGCATCCTCTTCCGTGATATCAATATGCAGCGTACGTTGATTGACCAGTATTTCAGCCGCATCATCAACGGTTTTGCCGGTGTGATTATCAACACCGGTGAGGATAACTACCTCACCACTGCCGATGCTTACGAAGAGGCCCACACCGTTTTGGCTTCCGACTTCATCAATGAGCAACTGGCCTTCGCCGCTGGTCTGCCCGAAGAGCAGATGGGTCTCGGCCACGCCTTTGAGATGGATCCTATGCTCACCAATGGTTTCCTCTATGAGCTTGCACAGGCCCAGATGCTGCGCGAGATTTTCCCCAACGCACCGCTTAAATATATGCCTCCCACCAAATTCATGACTGGCAATATTTTCCGTGGCCATATTCAAGATGCTCTTTTCAACGTCATTGGCCAGTGGACTCACCAGGGCCTGCAGTTGTTGGGCATGCCCACCGAGGCAATCCATACTCCCTTCATGAGCGACCGCTACCTCTCCATCGAAAATGCCAAGTATATCTTCAATAATATGAGAGACATTGGCGAAGAGGTAGAATTCAAGGAGGGTGGCATCATCCGCCAACGCGCCCAGCAGGTGCTCAACAACGCCACTGAACTTTTGGAGAAGATGGAGACTGAAGGTCTCTTCAGTGCACTGGAGAAAGGTATTTTTGCCGATGTCAAGCGTCCGAAGAATGGCGGTAAGGGTCTGAGTGGTGTTACGCTCAAGGCTGACAACTACCTCAATCCCTTTGTCGAAATCATGAAAGGTAAGAAATAAATAATTAGTTAATGTAGTTTAGGTGTTGGTGAGTCGACTTGGATAATACATAAACCCGCAAAAGCCCATCAACCCTATCACCATAAAAACACACAACCATGAGCGAAGGATTATATTCAATGGAGGCTAAGGATTTTGACAAAACCTTAGATCTTACTAAAATAAAGCCCTATGGCGACACCATGAACGATGGTAAAGTCCAGTTAAGTTTCACCCTGCCAGTCCAAGAGGGCGATGAGGCTACCGAGGCAGCCAAGCAGCTGCTGAAGAAAATGGGCTTCGAGAACCCCCTGGTGGTCTACAGCCATGAACTCACCAAGGGCTTCACCTTTTTCAACTGCTACGGTAGTCTCACCCATACCGTAGATTACACCTCCATCCATGTGCCTAAGGTGGAATCCAGCAAGATGGACATGCATGAGTGCGACGAGTATATCCGCGAACATATCGGTCGCAAGATTGTCATTGTTGGTGCCAGCACGGGTACCGATGCCCATACTGTGGGCATCGATGCCATCATGAACATGAAGGGCTATGCTGGCCACTATGGCTTGGAACGTTACGACATGATTGATGCCTACAACTTGGGCAGCCAGGTCCCCAATGAGGATTTTATTGCAAAAGGCATTGAACTCCATGCCGATGCCCTCATTGTCAGCCAAACTGTCACCCAGAAGGATGTCCACATCAAGAATCTCACCGAGCTGGTTGAGATGCTCGAAGCCGAAGGCCTGCGCGACAAAATCATCCTCATCTGTGGTGGTCCCCGCATCAGCCATGAGTTGGCCAAAGAGTTGGGCTACGATGCTGGTTTTGGCATGAACACCTTTGCCGACGACGAGGCCTCCTACATAGCCGAGGAGATGGTGAAGCGTGGCGTGCAGAACTTTGGACTCTAAGTCCTTTTCGGGGCTTTCTGCCCAGATGCCACTCTCTATGGAGAATTAATGTAAAACATTATAATAAATAATAACTATGGAAAAAAGCGAAATTAAACCCTTTATCGCCCGTCGTGCTGCCAAAGAGCTCAAAGACGGTGATGTCGTCAATCTTGGTATTGGTCTGCCTACCTTGATTCCCAATTTCCTCCCAGCAGATGTGCATGTCGTCCTCCAGTCCGAGAATGGTATGCTTGGAATGGGCCCCACCCCCGAGGAGGGCAAGGAGGACCCTTGGCTGATCAACGCTGGTGGCGGTTTCATCACCTACACTCCTGGTTCCAGCACTTTCGACAGTGCCACTTCTTTTGGCATCATCCGTGGTGGTCACGTGAATGTCTCTGTGCTCGGTGCCATGCAGGTTGATGAGCAGGGCGACTTGGCCAACTGGATGATTCCTGGCAAGAAGACCCCTGGCATGGGTGGCGCCATGGACTTGCTTGTCGGTGCCAAGAAGGTTATCCTGGCCATGGAACACACCGCCAAGGGCAACCCCAAGATTCTTAAGAAATGCACCCTGCCTCTTACTGCTAAGGGTCAGGTGAACATGATCATCACCGAGATGGGTGTCATGGAAATCACTCCCAAGGGTATCGTCCTGAAGGAAATCAATCCTGAGTTCACCGTCGAGCAGGTGCAGGCAGCTACCGAGGCCACCCTCATCATCGACCCTGACTTGAAGGAAATGAAGTAGTAATACCTCACAAACCACGAAAAAATGAAAAAAATAGTCTTTTTATTGGTAGCAGTTGTCAGCCTCACGGCAGTCCAGGCCCAAAAGCACGTCGAGTTTAAGTGGCATCGCATGTATGGTGTGGCAGGTTATTCGTTCTCCTCCAACATCAACCCTGTTCATTTCGATCTCGACCAAGGCTCCACCCTGCAGTATGATACCAAGGCTACCTTCCACAGCATCTATGCCATTTGCGGATGGCAGATCCGCAAGGAGTCCGGCATCGGGCTCGGTGTCGAGTTTATGAAGGATGTTGTGGGTGGGCTCACCCAACTGCCTGTCTTCTTGGAAGTGCGCAGCCACTACCTCCGCAACCAGCTCACTCCTTTCACCTCGGTTTATGTGGGCTATTCCATCCCGCTGGGATTCTACGGAAGTGGTGCCGCCTACACTAAGATTGAGGCCGGTGGTCCCACTTTTGGCCTTAATATTGGCGGACGTTATGCCTTCAACCGCAAGATGGGTGTGAGTGCCTTTGTGGGTTACCAACTGATAGCCCTTCGCAAGGTAGGCCTCTATGCCGATGGTCAACTCGAAACCACCCAGCCTGTCACTATGCACAACTTCAAAGTTGGCGTAGGCTTCAACTTCTAACAAACATGAAGAGACTTTCACTGCCCCTTTTCTTACTGCTGTGCCTCAATATGCTTCAGGCACAGCAGTTGGAGGGCATTGACCACTTGCGCATGGCTTCTCGTGCCAACGTGGTGTCATACGACGACGAAAATGACATTGAGCATCTTCGTTACGACCACTCCCCCTATATCCTCCAGCTCGACCAAGATTGGCAGCGGAGTATAGTCGATGGCAGCCCCGTGCTTACTCAGGATTATGATTTTCCCAAAGAATGGAAATCCTACCGCATCTTCTTTCGTATGCAGGCGGCTCCTGGCTACGGGCTCTTCATTGGCGAGCAGTTGATTGGCGTTAGCCACAACAGCGGAGTGGTCACCGAGTTCGACATCAGCCAGCAGATGCGTCTGGGGCGCATCTCCCAACTGTCGGTGCGCAAAGTGGGTGAGGATGATGGGTCCTTGTTGGAAAGCCGTCCTGCTGGCAATACCCTCCCCGAGGTCAAGAGCTGTGCGTTGCTGCTCAAGCCGTTGCAGAATATACAGGACTATACCATCCTGGCCGAATATGACGCTCAGACCTCGCAAGGCACCTATACCATCGAGGCCGATCTCTACAATTATCGCAAGAAGGGCAAATGCTACTACGAAGTGGAGATTTGGGATGCTCGGGGTCACAAGGTCGACAAAATTGGCAAGTGGTGCTTCTTCGACAAGCGCAGTGAAAATACTCAAACCATTTCCTCCACCATTCCCAATGTCCTGCCATGGAATGCTGAGCTACCAAGACTCTACACCGCAGTCATCCGGCTCTATGACGACAAGATGCAATTGCAGGATATTGTTGGCACCCGCTTTGGCTTCCGCTCTCTTGGTCAGCGCAATACGCTGGTGGTCAATGATAAAAGAATTACCCTAAAGGGAGTAACCCTCCATGTGGGCCCTTTGGACACACCCCAGCAGCTCAAGGCACTCCGTAACACGATGGCTCAGATGAAAGTCAACAACATCAATGCCATCCGTACAGTAGCCTGCAGTCCTGCCCCTGAAAAATTCTACGAGCTATGCGATGAGTTGGGTTTCTATGTGGTGTGCGATGCCAATCTCTTTCCAGCCTCCGCCATGGGTCATGCCGTTGCAGCTGACAATGAATATAGCGACCTCTTCTCCAACCGCATGCGCGACCTTTACGGTCAGTTCAAAAACCATCCCAGCATCATAGCCTGGTCGTTGGGCGACAGTCCCGACAACGGTGTCTGTATGCAGGCGGCTTATCATACCCTCAAACAACTCGACAGCCGTCGTCCCATCCTTTATGCAGGTGCCCAATATAGCGACAACACCGACCTCATTACCCCTTTAAATGCCACCACCGACCTCTTGAGCCAGTACCTATCCAAAAATCACGAACGTGCCTTAGTCATGGGTTCCTTTGGTAGCGCTTTAGGCAATAATTTCGGTGGCATACAGCTTCTCTGGCAGCGTGTGCTCGACCATGCCCAGGTGCAAGGTGGTTTCTTCAACTTGTTGGATTGGAATGAAATATCCACCAAACCCTATCTTCTTGAACTCAAGCAGCTCTACCGTCCCATCGATGTGCAGATGGTTTCCACCAGCCCCGATGCTGCTGAATTTGTCATCACCAATCTCAGCGATTTCCGTCCTTTGGCCGACTATCGGCTGGAATATGTCATCTGCTCCAACCTCAAACCCAATGTCGTTTCAGGCGATGTGGCCATGGCCCTCAAGCCGGGCGAGAGCAAAGAGTTCAAGCTCAAAGTTCCCAAACTCCTTCTCTATGCAGGCGAGGAACTGTTCATTCGGTTCACCCTGCGTCAGCGTGGCAACACCTCCGCTGTACCCAAAAACACAGTGCTCTCTGTACAACAGTTTGCCCTGCCTTCAGTCAATATGCCCAGACAGGAATATGTCAATACCTCTGGCACCCCTTTCCAAATCGAAAAAGACTCTGTCCATCAGATCAAGATAAGCAACAATAATTTCTCACTCATATTCAATGATAGCACTGGCCTGATCACCTCCCTCAATTATCGGGCAACTGAGTTGTTGCAGCAGTCGCCCAGGCTCAACTTCATGCGCGCCCCGTCGCCTAATGATTTGTCCGACCCCAATGGTGTCAAACAGTGGTCACGCTACGAGTTGGGCAAGATGCATGCCGAGGTGGTGGCCACCAATTGCCGTCAGGTCGACCCCTTTACTGTTGGTTTGGATGTTATGTTCCGCTATAGTTCCGACCGCTATGGCGTTCTCTTCGACGTGCGTCAGGCCTATCTCATCCTATCGTCAGGCGACGTGCTTATCAACAACGACATCACCGTCTCCGACCAAATCAAGTCTGTTGCCAGGATGGGTATGCAAATGGGGCTGAGTCCCTCCCTCACCACTGCCGAATGGTTGGGCCTCAACACTGAAAGTTATATCGACCGGCAAGCGGCTGCCCTGGTTGCCCAGCAGTCACTGCCTATAGGCGAACTGAGTTATGACTATCATCCTGCCGAGCATGGCGGCAACTATGCTCAAACCCGTTGGGCCGCTTTCCTCAATGAGCAGGTAGGACTATACATTGATATTATCGACACGCTCTTCAATTTCTCCATTGCCAACTACGACGATGAGTTGTTGCTTCAGCGTGCTCAGGGTGTCCAGTCGGCTCCGCTCGACTACTGGAACCTCCATGTCGACTATCGCATGACCGGGGTGGGTAGTGCCTCCGCTGGCCTCTGCCTCACCGAGCGCGACCTGGTCAAAGACCACAAATATCTTTTCACCGTCCACCTACGACCCTTCGATTGCACCGAATACAATGCCCAGGACTTCAGCCGCATTGTTTATCCCAAGGTGGTCTCCAACATCGTAGAACTCCCCGTCATCAGCAAGAGCCGCGATCGTTTCGACGGCCCCATGCAGATAGCCATCAGCTGTCCCACCCCCAAGAGCCAAATCCGCTACACCCTCGACGGTACCGTCCCTACTGAGCAGTCCCAGCTTTACACCAAACCCTTCACCGTGCAGAGCAGCGTCGTGGTCAAGGCACGTGCCTACAAGCAAGGCGAAGCCCCCTCCTTCGTCGCCACCCAGCAGTTCTCTTTCGATTATGTCACCTCGTGCACCTTTGCTCACAATCCCAACACACCCTACAATAAGAATGCTTCTCGAGCCCTCATCGACGATGAGTTGGGCGATGTCAACGACCTCAGTCGCGGTTGGCTGGGATTCTCTGGCCACGATGTGCAGGTCGATTTGCAGTTGGGCAAGGCTGTCGACATCCACAGTGTCACCCTCCGATTTGCCCATGTACCCGATGCCTGGGTCTTTGCCCCCAGCCAGGTCATGGTGGCAGTCTCAGCCGACGGCAAAGAGTACACCGACTATATGCCTGCCACCATCACCTACGATGCCACCCAGGAGGCCATGAACACCAGCCAGCTGCTCTCGCTCACCATCCCCGTCAATCGCTCCCAGGTGCGCTTCGTGCGCCTATTGGCCAAACCCATCGCCCACATTCCCCAATGGCATCATGCCAAGGGTCTCAAACCATGGGTCATGATGGATGAGATAGAAATCCACGAAACAATTGTCAAATAATACCAGCCTAAGCAATGAAATATCGCCTTTTATTCCTTTCTATACTTGCCTCCCTCGTTTGTTCTTGCAAGGTAGAGTTCAGTCCCAATGCCCCGTGGCGCGATGTGCCCAATGTCTACTGCGTCCTCGACCTTCAGGAGGACACCGTCTGGGCTCGCGTGCAACGTTGCTATCTAGGCCAGGACAATCTTTACAACTACGCCACCATAGCCGACTCCATCAACTACCTGCAGGGCGATATTCAAGTCCACCTCCTCGCCTGGCGGGGCATCCTCAACCAGTCCGACCATAGCATCACAGCCACCAACCAGTTGGTCGACCGCTGGCAGATGTCCTACACCGAGGTGCCGGGCAAACCCGACGGCAATTTCGCTTCGGGGCTGCAACCCATGTACTATTGTGTTCCTGGGGCAGGCCGACTGTTGGCTGACTCCTCCTGTGTCTTCGAGCTGTTGGTAGTCCGTGCCGCTTCGGGCGACACGCTGGCATCTGCCCGAACAACCCTCGTGGGCACCCTCCCTCCCAACATCGTCAGCCACGACACCGTCGAGCCCGTCGTAACCCTCCCCAATGCCGTCCGGGGCCGTCATTTCGGCTTCATACCTGTCAACACCCAGAACGAAATTAGGTGGAACACCCTCCCTCGGGGCCGTCTCTACCAGCCCTCCGTGGTCTTCTATTATCGCAAAAATGGCGACACCCTCAGCATCGAGATACCGGGCAAGACCGAGAAGAACCAGTACAACTACAACATGCTCTCATCCAAGTCCATCACCCAGTCCTCCTTCCTCTCTGCCATCAAGCAAGAGCTGGCCGATAACACCGACTCGCTTTTCAACGTCAACCACGTCGACATCATCATCTATGTCTGCAACGAGGACCTCAACGCCTACATCTCCTCGCAGGCCTCCCATGTCGTCCCGGGTCAGGACTACCAGGCCTACACTAACGTCCAGGGTGGTGTGGGCATCTTCGGCTCACGTCGCACCCACATCCGGGTGCAGGTACCCTGCGACTCCAACGGACGTGGAGACTACCTGCCCTCCCAGCTCAAAAAACTCGGCGTTGGTTTCTATGGCAGCTTCTCCAAGTAAAAACTGCCTCCTTCGCAGCCCTTCGTCTTAAAGGGGTTTCTACTCATTGCCTGCAATGAAAGTCCCTAATTCTTATCAAATTCAAATGAATTAAGGTGACTTATATTAATTGCCTCGAAGAGGCAAACTCTCAATAACGTTGCGGAAGTCGAGCGCATAGAAAGTTCCACTTTCTATGCCGAGATGTAGCAACGTCTCGAAGAAACCCCGCATAAAAAGGGGTCGCGACCGAATGGGAGCAACCTCTTTTTATGTGCGGGGTATATCAAGTAGATATAGCTCAGCGTGCCAGAGACACGCGCTCTCAAAATGAATTAATAGAACCAACCTTTCTCAAATTCTTGATAAATAGAACCCATCTCAAAGGTGGCGTAATGGGTTGTAATTTAGTGTTTAATACCGCTCTGGCGAAAAATCTTTGTCAATAATATATATATATCAAAAAATATTTGTAATTTTGCAATTCAATTTGAAATAATAAACTAACAATAAATCAACAAATTAGATTAAAAAAATGAATATTTCAAGAGAAAATTTAGGAGATTTGGACCTTTGTATTAAGATTGAGATCGCACAAAACGACTATGCCGAAAAGGTGTCCAAGCAACTGAAAGAATACCAACACAAAGCCACCCTCCCCGGTTTCCGCAAGGGCATGGCTCCCATGGGTCTGATTCAGCGTATGTACAAGCCTGCCGTCGTTGCCGATGCTGTCCAAGACCTCCTAAGTGAGTCTCTCTACAAATACATCGACGATGAGAAACTCCAGATTGTCGGCTCCCCGCTTTCCAACGATGAGAAGACCGGTCAGGTGGACTTTGCCAACAACACCGACTTCACCTTCTATTTCGATGCCGCTCTGGCTCCTCAGTTCGATATTGACTGGAGCAAGGTCGACGCCAAGCTCTGTTCCATCAAGCTCACTGCCAAGGATGTTGACACCCAGGTTGAAGACATCCAGCAGCGTTTCGGCAAATTCGAAACCCCCGAGGTCGTGGGCGAAGGCGACTATGTCTATGGCAAAGCCGTCGAGCTCGACAAAGAAGGTCATGAGAAAGAAGGCGGAATCAATTCTTTCGTTTCCTTCCCCCTCAGCGACATGAAGGACCCTGAGGTCGCCTCACTCTTCTATGGCAAGAAAGCCGAGGAAAAGGTCGTCTTCAACGTGGCTAAAGCCTTTACCCCCACCCTCATCGAGAAGAATTTCCGCATCGAAAATGCCATTGCCAAGAAATTCAAGTCCGATGTCGAGTTCACCATCAGCGGCAGCTCCCACATCACCCCTGCCCAGCTCGACAAGGAGCTCTTCCAGCAGGTCTTCCCCGGCCAGGACATCAACGATGTTGACCAGTTCCGCAAAGCCCTCTCTGCCCAAATCGAAAAGGCCAACGACGAGCAGTGCCAGATTCTCTTTGTCAATCAGGTCCGCAAGCAGCTCATCGACAATTTCAATGCCCCCATCCCCGAGGCCTTCCTCAAACGTTGGATTCTCTCTCGTGGTGACAAAGGCCTCACTGCCGAGAGCATTGAGCAAGACTGGGCCGATAAATATCTCCCCTCTCTCAAGTGGGAGTTTGTCGACGGCGCTCTTAACAAGATCAAGAACATCGAACCCACCCAGAACGACATTGTCGACTACGTCAAGGGTATCCTCCGCCAGTCCGACACCCTCAAGGAAGGTGAGGACGAGAAGCAGCAGGACGAACGTCTCGAGCAATCCGCCCGCACCATTGCCCAAGACCGCAAGAACGTCCAGCAGATTGTCGACAAGCTCTATGTCGACAACACCTTCGCTTTCTTCAAAGAGCAGCTCAACCCCCAAGTCGAGAAAGTCTCTGCCAAGGAATTTACCGAGCGTGCCAACGCCAGCAAATAAAGACATCCTTTTTCCGGTCCTACCGGCAACAATAACAATAAAGGCCCCTCGCCCCACGGCAAGGGGCCTTTTCTAACATCCAATCCCCCCAAAGCGAAGCAACCATCCACTGGATGGTTGTGATAGCCGGGCGGAGAAAACATTCACTGTGGTTGCTATGGAGCCATAAGCCCCGTTCGGCCTATTCGGCCATGGCGCAAAGCGAGCATCCGAGAATAAATTCTCAAGACCGAGCCAAAGCCATGTCATCCCCATCTACCACGACCGTCATTCTTAAGATCAGCATTCGAAAAAAGCCTTAATGACAAATAACAGTCGGGTATCTACGGACTCGGCAACCAGATGCCCCCCCCCCCGTAATAGGGACACAATGCATCAACAATGACAGTTGAAAGTTTACAGTTTATTCTTTAAAATCGATTGAAAGCAATTTATAGAACCCACCTTATAATAAAATCCCTGCAAACCCTATTCATGCCTGCATGACACTCAATACACGCTTTAGTTGTACAAAGAGCCATAGTCAGGTGGCAGAAGATGTTCCTCTATTGCCTCTAGACTTTTCATGAGTTTGTCTTCTGTCATGGGGGCGAGGATACTGAGTGTATCGCAGCATCGCAACTGGTGATAGAGCGGCATCTCCCAAATCATTCTGAAGGTCTCCTCGTCGGGTGTCTCATCTCGAAGAGACTGTTCCGTCTTATGCTGATGGTGGACGATAGTCATGTTCTCGTCGAACATCAGCTCGAAATGGAGGAAATCTTTCAAAACATAGGTGGACTTGCGGCCGTGCCTACGCATCACTCGGTCAGGGAATCTCAGCTTCGCGTGATGCGTGTTGCCTACGTCGTGCAGCAGCGATGCAACAACCACACTTATCGGCATCAGCGCTTGCCATTGCGGCCTCCATGTGCTGAATGTGGTGGAGAGGTCGAAGTTATCGCAGCTTTGCCCGACCTCCTCCCCATAGGCGTAGACGAGCGTTTCCAGTTGGTGCCATGCATTGCCACCCACAAAGGCATGATGCCGGCAGGGGATAGCGTAAAAGTCAGATTCGCGTAGGTATTTAAGTATCTTATTGACATTGCGTCCAGAACCTTCAGATACCTTTTTCAGGATATGTTCATAGGTGTCGCGCAGCAACAGTTGCCGTTCTTCGTCAGAAAGGGTGTGCTGGAAATCAAAAAAGTCGAAATGCATCAAGCAATATTATTTCTATCGAAACAAAGAAAAAGGCCGAGGGTAAAGTCCTGCCCGGCCTTTTCTTATCCATCCGGATTGATTGTTAGAGAACAGCCAGCAGCTCTACGTCGAAAATGAGAGCTGCATAGGGTGGGATAGAGCTGCCGGCGCCCCGTTCACCATAGGCAAGATGGTAGGGGATGTAGAAACGGTATTTGGCTCCTTCCTTCATCAGTTGGACACCCTCTGTCCAGCCGGCAATTACCTGGTTGAGACCGAAGTCGGCGGGCTGGTTGCGTTGATACGAACTGTCGAAGACAGTGCCGTCAATAAGTGTTCCGTGGTAATGGCAGCGAACCACATCGGTGGCCTTGGGGCTTTTCCCGTTGCCTTCGTTGAGCACCTCGTATTGCAAGCCACTGGGCAGGGTTGTCACGCCCTGACGTTTGGCGTTTTCCTTGAGGAAGTTCTCACCCTCTGCTTTGGCCACTTTCCCTGCTTCTGCAGCAGCAGCCTGCTGTTTCTTTTCCAAATCTGTAAAGAAAGCGCTGAGCAGGTCTCCGGCCTCGCCTTCTGATATCTGGGCGGGTTTTCCGTTAAGGATGTCGTCAACAGCAGCAGCGAAATCCTGGGCAGAGAGTTTGCCATTCATACCCATCTCTTTAAGTTGGTGGCCGATATTCAGGCCTAATGCGTAACTGAGTTTGTCCATTGTATAAGTCAATATTTTCGAGATACTAGAGGAAAAGTCTGGCATGACTCTTCCTACCTTCTCTCATAAAAGTGAATTATTATTTTGTTCTTTCTCTACAAGAGTTGATGTAAGAGTCAAGCCCCGACTCTGTGGAGCCTTCAACCTTGAGCTCTTCAAATAAGGTTAGTGCTTCCTTGTATCGTCCGGCATTGAATAGGCTCAGGGCTTTGGTGTATTTTTTATGAGCTGCAGCAGCTTTGGAGTTTATTTTGGTTTGGGTGGAACTGGATTCAGCCTCTTTTGCCTTTTCGGCAGCAGCTTTTTCGGCAGCAGTTTTTTCGGCTTCGGCTTTTTCTTTTGCAATTCTCTCTTGTTCAGCCCGTTCTTTGTCTAATCTTTCTTGTTCGGCTTTTTCCTTTTCAAGCCTTTCCTTATTGGCTTTTGCCTTATCAACTTGCCGGTCAGTCTCACTATCAGTTGGTTTTATGATTTCATTGGTAGTGGGGGCCATCTGTTTTGGCGTTGAGGCGCTATCGATAACGGCCGGTATGCTGTCAGCAGTGAGAGTCTCGGTCACCTCATTCCTCCAGGGGTGTAGGACCAATAGTAGAGCAATTACCAATACTGTTGCAATGCCACCGTAAAGTAGTATTTTTTTTGCGAGGCTTTCCTTTGAGGAATGTTTTTTTGCGGTCCTATCTTCGGTTGAAGTTTGTACTGTGGTTCTGGAATCAACAATAGTGGAGTCATACCGCCTTAAACCATCCACTACCTCTGGAAACTTCTCTGATGGGTGGCTCGTGGCATCAATCCATTGTAAGTTGTTGAGCATGAAATTAATGCCACCGTTGATTTCGATATTGGTAATCTTGAAAGGGATGATATTCTTTTGGTGACTGATGCCAAGGGTGAGCTCCTTTTTCACCCACACAGATTGAACTGAGTGATTAGATACAATAAGTATGAATCCATTGCACGACTTGATAGCCTCATCAATGGTATCGGTATAGTCGTGACCGCTGGCAATATTGCGTGGGGCGATCCAGCATTCAATGCCATGGGTCTCAAGGTAGTCAACCAAATGAAATGCTATTTTGGCATCTTTGGATGAGTAGCTGATGAAAATAGGGCGTTTCATAAGTAGTTTTATTGTAAGATGACATCTTGTGTCTGAAGAACAATGGCACTTTCCTTCAGCCTTTTGCGTAGCACTTTGGTGCGTTTGGCATTATTGATGCTGTTTTTGATGCCTCCTACGATGTCGGTAATATAAATCGAACCTGCTATAAACAAGCTAACTCCACCAATGATGTAGCCTGAATTCTTCCAATAGACGAAGAGGCCGTCGTTGTCGGAGGGTGACGTACGTGGAATGTTGTTCACTTTACAATGATGTTCCCACCATAAGCCGGCAATGCCGATGCCCCCGAAGAGGTAGAAGGGAATCGCGCGCGAGGCAACGTCATATCGGGCTTCTTGTTTGTATGTGCCTAGGCCTGGAACCAGTAGTGAGGGTAGCCAAGAATCGCCTAAGGCTGTTTGGAAGTCAACAAGGTATATGTCCGAAAAAGTTTGGTTGTTGGCTTCTTTTTGGGTGATACCAAAAGTGTAAATACGCTTTGTGGGGAGTCGACGCACTGTTTTGACCTTGTAAGTGCCGTCCTCGTTGAGTTCTTTCTTGGAAGTGATGGTTGTCTGGAAATAGTAGTTCTCAATGGTGTCGATGAATCGGCTGAGCAATGAGCTGTCTTGCTGCTTGTTCCCCTTAATGGTCAGGGTAGAGTAGTTCCATAAGGCAGATGTGTTTATCTCATCTTCGGTGATGATGAAAATGTTATTCTCTCGTATGGGTTTAATTAAGGGTAATTTGGCCAAACTGTCTATTTTCTCATTCAGGTAGAAATTGCGTCGAATGACTTCTTTGGCGGTTTTGTTGTTGGCCGACTTGTGTGTCAGGTCAAACCGACCTCTAGATTCATTCTCTTTGTTGGTTCTGAATGTGAAATTAACTTTTAACTCCTGCGGTTCAAAATCCAGATGTTCACGTATTTCTTGGTTAAAAATTTGTTGCAATTTTAAACGGATAGAGTCGTAAATTTCAGGACAAAAACTCCTGAAAGAGGACACTGAATGTTGTAGTTGTGCGTTCAGTAGGTCACGGGTTTTCTTGATTTCGTCGGCATTGGTAGGGTTGAAGGAGAGCAGCGTATCGCAAAGCTCTGATGCCAATGTGTAGTTCACACCCTCGATGGCCTGATTCATCCTGGCGGAATAATACCTATTGCGTTGGTCATAAATGTACTTTTGGCAGTGGCGCAAAGTATCATCCAATGGCTTGTAATAGCCAAACATGGTGTCAATTGTGGCAAAGGCACTGTCGAAGTATAGATTGGAACAGAGGTCTCGAGCAACAGCTATAGTGTGATTAATTATAGTGTTAGCGGCAGCTTTCTTTTGTTCGATGAATTGATTTAGTTCTCCTATATACAAACAGCTCATCCAAATGTTTGAGTCCTCATTCAACACAATCTCAAATTGTTCGATAGCACCCTCGTAAAGCACCGAACCTTGGAAAGAAGAGCGTTCTTTGTTGAGGACATAGTTGTGTTGGGCCAACTCCTGTAAGGGATTGCAGGAACCTTTGGGTTCGATGGTGTGAATGACGTAATTGCTAAGCCCGTCCAGCGATTCCATCAGCACCAAGGATGCGTGAGTAGGGACATAGGTGGGGTTTCGCGAAGGATCGTGCGAGGGGACGACCGTTGTGGTGTGGCTATAAAATGCTGTCCGTTGATAGGTGAGTGGAAAACTCTCAACGGTGTCGACAACAGTGTCTGTAACAGAACCTATAGTGTAGTTATATTCGGCCAGTACGTCGAAAACATCAGTTATAGGCATGTGTACCAAAGTTTGCAAAATGTCTATTGATAGGCATGGACTTGAGGTACTGGATTTTGTTGCATCAGTGTTGTTGGATTGGGCATAGGCACAGGTCGAATGCATGCCGCAGAATAACACAGATAACAAATAAGCAGAATGTAGTATACTCCTCAATTGCTTCATGATTGGTGATAATAGTTGATTCTTAACGTCTTATATTTTGACAGAAATGTAAATACTTCCTTTGCGCAATTTTGCAAAGATACATAATTAAACCAAATATATATAAAAAGTTTACGTTTTTTCATCAAATAAAAATCAAAAGAACAATTATCCTGTCTGCTAAACAATAAAAATGGTTAATACGCGTTAGGATAAAAATTATTAATGATTACAGCTCTACCTATGAAAATGAAAACGTACCTTTTACTTTTTGTTCTGTTAGTGACATCAGGTTGGGTGTGTGCGCAGAATGTACCTGCACATAATCAACAGAAACCTATTATGGACACTATTAAAACAACTCATTTTGAGAATGGAATGCTGGCTCCCAAGAAAAAATACAAGAACAAGAAAGACCATGCCCGCTTTGGTATTAAATACTACTATAATGCCGAAAGTCCGCAGATGGTTCGGAATCTTCAATCCGATTATCAGAATTCTGGCTATGTAGACATCATAAGAAAAAGTACCTTCGGACCCTCGTTGCGTATTCCATTAGGGCGTACATTTTATTTGCAAACAGAAGCCCTTTTCGGGCTCTATTCCAATTGGGAAGCTGCTGCTGAGGGTAGTGATAAGTTTTGGGACCAATTTAGCTATTGTTTGTCTAATCGGACGGGTAGTTATATGTGGGTGCCTCTGTATGTGGGGGTTCGATGGGCACCTGCGACGATCTTTGCTCTTAAAGGGTTCGTTGGCCCTCAGGTTGATTTCTTGTTGACCCAAGGAAACATCTCCTTTGTGAAAGACTATTATTCGATTGTGGCGGGTGCCGGCCTTGACTTGTTCCGAGTCTTTTCATTCGAGTTGGGTTATCGTGTGGCAATGAACCGTTTATCGGTGGTGGAATACTCTGGGCATTGGTTCTTGGCAACAAGTTTGATGTTCTGATCTCGGACGAGGAATTGGCGTAGTCTGGGTAATCTTTTTCTGGGGGAAGAGCCCGTTTGTTGGTCAAGCAAAGGCAAAAAGTCTTTTTATTGTCGTTTTTTTAGTATCTTTGTTAACTCTACCGAATGCGTTGCTCGACGGTAGGAGATGTTTTAATGCGCTGAGAATTAGATAGTCAGTGTATTAGGTTTATTTGATATTTTTATAAGAAAATATATATTTATGAAGAAAATATTAACATCGTGCAGTTTGTTGTTGGTGTTGCTGATAGCTTTTTCTGTCCAGGCAGAAGGAGCAGAAGTGTTGATGAGGACGACGATTGAAGACCGAGGTATGAGCGTTGGCACAGAGGTGGATACCGTAAGGGTGGACACATTGCTTTGTGACGGGGCGATATGGGCCTTTTATGATACGGTCATTGCTACGGAGGGCACTTATGTTGTGGATTATTACGACACGCTGGCTGAGCGTCAGACGGTTGCTATTTTGACGATGGCCTTTCGTGAGTTTAATGCGACCAATGTGCTTGTCACGGCTTGCGACAACTATCCTTGGCACGATAGTGTCTATACGGCTAGCACGGACTCAGCGACCTATGCCACTTGGGACAGGTGGTTTTGCGATAGCGTGGTGACGTTGCATTTGACGGTCAATTATGGTAGTCATGAGAGTTTGACAGAGGTGGCTTGTGAGAGTTTTCTTTGGCATGACAGCACATATACGGATAGTGGTGTTTATCAGTTTGATTATGTGAATTCGGATGGATGTGCCAGCACCGACACCCTCCACCTCACAATAAACAATAGCACTACTGGCACTGAGATTATTACCTCATGCGACAATTACACTTGGCATGACAGTACCTATACTGCTTCAACGAATGAACCAACATTCACCATTTCCAATGCGGCTGGCTGCGACAGCATCGTCACACTCCACCTGACAATCAATAATGGAAGTCATGCGGTAGTCAATCAGACGGCATGTGAAAGTGTTGAGTGGCACGGTGTTTCCTATGCTAACGGTGGGGAATACACCTACGAATACACTAACGCTGCCGGATGTGCCAGCACCGACACCCTCCACCTGACCATCAGATAGGAAGAGCGTGGTGTAGGGAAAGTGTCTAGATCCCGCAGTTCGACGTAGCATTACAGAACCTATACTGCTTCAACGAATGAACCAACACT
>JAEEHQ010000119.1 GCA_016280915.1 Bacteroidales bacterium | reverse complement strand
CAAAAATGTGTACCTTTATCTGTTTTTCAAAGTACAACAATCCATTACAAACACCTGTTATTATGAACATTAAAATCGACACTAATTTTCGCTTCTCCGTGGCATCGATGCAGTATCTGCCCAGCGGGGAACTCTCCATCACCCTGGTTTCTGACGCTTCCCCAGCCGACGCACACTACCAATATGCCGCCAGCCTGGGCAGCGGCCAGGCGCAGGAGAAAACGTCGGTGAGCCTGCTGCAGTACGCGCGTGACTTTGCCGCCGCTGCCGACATCAAGGACAAGACCAAGGACACGTACCGCCTGATGGGCATCCATCTGGAGGCGTACGGCGACAGGCCAATCGACCGGGTGACGACCGCCTATCTGGAAGGATTTGTCCGGCACCTGCAGGAGCAGGGGCTGCAGGCCGGCACGGTGTGCCTGTACTTCCAGAAAATCGCCTGCGTGCTGCACGAAGCCTACCGTAACGGGCTATTCGACGACAGGATACTGCAGCGTGTGAAACGCCCGAAACGCGAGAGCAAGAAGAAATGCTTCCTGACCGAGTCGGACCTGAAGAGGTTGAGCAGGCACCGGCTGTCCGAAGAATACGACAACATCCAGTCCATGTTCCTCTTTTCGTGTATGACTGGACTGCGCTTCAGCGACGTGCGGGGTCTGCGCTGGAAGGAGGTCAGGCGCGAGGGCAAGCACCTGCAGCTGGAGTTACCCGACCCCGCGGATGTTCGTTCCGACCCATCCGACCCAGCGGATGTTCGGCTGCGTGCCGTTGGTCTGGATTTGCAATCCAGACCCATTGAGTATAAGGATTTTCAATCCGCAAAAGCAATGAACTGAACCGAAATAGCGCGTGTGACAATAAAAGGCCGTCAACTTCGTTATCCTAGTGATGATGATTAAAAACGGCATACAAGACAGTGTTGCTTTCACGGGCAAAGAGCGCGATAGTGAGACAGGCTACGGCTATTTCGGTGCAAGGTATATGGATTATGAGTTAATGAACATGTGGCTGAGCGTCGACCCGTTGGCGGATAAGTATCCGAGTATTAGTCCGTATGCTTATTGTGCTTGGAATCCAATTAAACTGGTGGATCCAGACGGTAGAGACTGGTATGAGATAGTAAATGAGAAAACAGGGGAAAAAGAAATTAAGTGGACCGATTATCATAGTCAAGTAGAAATGGATAATAACAAACAATCGGGAACCTATCTTGGAAAAGCTGTGGTCGTATTCGATGGCTATAACGATGAATCTTTAGGAACTAAACAAAAAGGAGATAAAGGATATGATCCAAACCACTCAGATGGATATATTGACGGCAGAGGGTCAAAGTCTGCAAAAGTAACTGTATATGGTCCTAAAGATGATACTGATATTCAACATTACACCGGTTATACCATGAGTTCCGATCCTTATTCATTTGGCGTTGTCGCTGATGGTGATTATATAGTTAATAAAGGGCCGAAAGGTCCATATGGATCAACTTGGGCATTTGGAGAGTATGATTCTAAACATAATTGGATATGGTCTCATATCCCAGCAAAAGGTGGTTTTAATCCAAGACACCCCAAAAGAAATCCCGCATATCTTAATGGAGTATTCATCCATCCATGTAATAAATCGGGATGGGCTGGCACATATCAAAATGGTACTAAAGGAGTTTCTGAAGGATGTTTGTTGATTCACGGCAGCGATTGGAATAGATTCATCACGCAACTTCAGTCAATTAATAGTTTTGTAGTAAGAGTTAACCGAAAATGAAAAAAACAATTTCAATTTTGCTAGTATCTATTGTTAGTTCTTTTGTGTTTTGTCAAACAACAATAGATGCCATTGTATCAAAAAAGAGTTCAATTTATATTTTTGATTCCATAAATAATGGAAGAACAATTGTAAAAGAAATATACAATGACTCAACCGAAGACTATTTTTTGTGTATAATTGACAGTATAGTAGATGATTATGCATTTATACAAGGTCAATATGTATTTGATTCCTCGGAAGAAAAAATTTATGGTTGGATTCTGGTGGATGCCCTTGAGACATATCCTGGTGATTTTGATACGATCTGCTTTTATGAGGTTCCTGATTATAATGCAAGTCGTATTACTATTGATTCCCCAGCTTGGTCTCCTATGAAGATCAGAAAGGTGTATAAAGATTGGGTATTTGTATTATATCATGATGACTACCGAAATTGTAAAGGTTGGGTAAATATAGAGATGCTATGTGCAAACCCGTATACGGTATGTAATTAATGCAATACTTTATTGTTACAGTTCCTTTTCATCTTCATAAGAAGAAATAAAGATAGGATAAGTACTATTCTAAATGACACTTACACTCTTGCTTACTGCAAGTAACTCTAAAAAGCCCACGGCAAGAAAAGACTTCTTGCCGTGGGTGGGTTAATGCTCCGTTATTTACAACCTAATATCCGTAGCCTTGTCTGGAATCATTATGACCCCACATTTCTTTACCGTTTCGTAATAAAAACCTTTCTCTGTAACAATGTATGTGTCTTTTTTACACGTTGTTTTTACGTCATTATTACTAAAAAGGGCCGATACAGATATGCTGGATTCCCGACCCAGCGGATGTTCGCACCGTAGGCCCCGCCCGATCCGCGGGGTCGGAGTTATTTTTATTGGGTGTAAAGTGTTGATTATCTTGCAACAAACATTAATAGGCTTGACAATCCATCTACCTTGTCACAATCGACCTCAATTGTACCGTCTGTATTTTATACAATGTTTCGCGGATTT
>JAEEHQ010000020.1 GCA_016280915.1 Bacteroidales bacterium | reverse complement strand
ATTGCGTTCAAACAAAAGTTAAATCCCTCTATACTTGCAAAGACGGAGGAACGTTTGGGCCACCCGGTACCGTCGAAGTATATCGAGGATGGTAAGGATTTTCGAAAGTATCTCGCCAAAGAGCTGACGGGCCATATAGACATTGAAGGCGAGAAGGCTGCATCGAAGTTCCTCGTTAGCATCGGAGTCATCTTCATCTGCTGGCCTTACTCGTGGAAGAACCCTGCATTAGGTGATAATATGGCGGTGCTTGACGAGTCGGTCATCACCATCACCAAAGTAGAAAAGGTCAATCCGGATAAGAAATGAGTTTTTACAGTGTAGCACCATTCATCGAGAAGTATTATCCCGAATACTATTCGATAGAGACATACCCGGTGACCGAATGTATCCCATTTTGTAAGGTCAAGGAAGAATGGGGTGTTTTCAGCAATTTCGCACCTACTCCGATACAGTATGACGGTATTACGTACAAGAATGTCGAGCAGTTGTTCCAGATGATGAAATTCACGGACAAAGAAGTCCGAGAAAAGGTCTATGCCGCACCCAATCCAAAAATGACTGCCAAACACTACGAGAAGGCCCATAGACGAGACGATTGGGGAATGATAATCGTGGATGCGATGAAGCAGTGTCTTCAGTTGAAGTATGGGCAGAGTGAGGAGTTTAGGTCGGCATTGGAACGGAGCAAGGGCAAATACATCGTCGAAGACCAAAGTTCGTATAAGAAGAGTTGGGCAGACACTTGGGGTGTTAAACGACAAGGTAATTTCTATGTGGGTCCCAATCTGCTCGGACGATTGCTAATGGAACTACGCGACAACGGTCGGCTTGAGTTTGTCCCAGTATCATTCAGAGTGTAACTTATTCGTCCATGTTGCTTAAGATCCATTGATTTATACAATAATTTCAGTGTGTCTCCGTTTCTTTAAAACTATCAAAGAAATGGTGATATGGACATCAATGAAAATACAATAATAGATATACTACTGAATGGCGAGTGTGTGACTTTGGGATGCAAACGGGCAAAAACCGAAGTCCCGAAATCTGTTTGGGAAACATACTCTGCATTTGCCAACACTATCGGTGGCGTGATTCTGTTGGGCATTGAAAACATTAAAATTAGCTGATTTATGAAGAAATATACCAAGATAAGTGTCCAATGGTTCTACAGTCTTCTGGAGAGAGGAGAATGTGACATCGTGGATTTCAAGGAGCAACTGGAAGACAAGAAGGTATTTGGCAAGTCGTTGAGGAACTTTGCACTCAAATACGACGAGATGGCTCGTGATGTGGTAGCTTTTGCCAACCTGAAAGGTGGATTCCTTTTTGTGGGTATTGTTGATGAGACGAAGGAGGTGAATGAGTCTTTCGTGTATGACGACAAGAAGATATTCGAGTTGATAAAGCAAGTGCAAGACAGAACCACCCCCACAATCACTCTTATTCCTCATCGGATACGTGTTAAGGGGACAGACCTTCTGGTGTTGGAGATACCGTTTTCACAACAAATGCACAGAACCTCCAAAGGAGAATACCTAATCCGAAGCAATGACGGTAATCGGGCTATTGAACCTCACGAAATAGCCACTATTCAGGCGGAGAAAGGCCTTATCGTATATGACCAAAAGACTTGGAATATATCGGGAGAATGGCTGGATGAAAACCGTTTGCAGACATTACGTAGTCTGATTGAGACAAAGAACAGTGAGAGTCCATATTTAGACAAGACTGATGCCGACCTGCTCGATTCACTTGGAATGGTCAAAGAAGAGGATGGAAGAATAAAACCTACTACTACAGGTATTCTCTTTGTCGGTAATAACAAAGCACTCCGAGAGTTGCCATTCTACGAGGTGAAGTACATCCATTACTATGCCGATGGAACCTATAAACCATACGAATATAAAGGGAATATTATAGAGGTTGCAAGGGATTGTTTCGCTCAGTTGAAAGCAGAAATCCGGCAAAGAGAATATATCTTCGGCCTGTTCCGTGAATATGTAGAGGACTATTCAGAGATTGTTATTCGAGAGTTGTTGGTAAATGCATTGGCACATCGGGATATAAGCCGTCAGCAGATAATAGAGATTCGGAAATACGATGACGGTGGTTATCTGGAATTCGAAAGTCCAGGCAGGTTCCCTGAAGGTGTGACGGTTGAGAACTATCTAAGAAAGACCAATCCTCGTAATCCTAATGTGATGGATATATTACGTGAGATAGGTTTGGCTGAAAAAGCCGGCAGTGGCTTTGACAAGATATTCACAGACCTATTGAAGAAAGGAAAGCTGCTGCCAGAGCCAGAGGAGACCGAGACATCGGTCATCTTCCGTATAAAAGCAGAGGTATCGTCTGAAAAGCTGATTGAGCTGTCTCTTCTTTATGAGAATCAGACAGGGAAGTCTCTAAAACTCGACCAACTGTTTGTATTGTCGGAGATTGTGAGAAGAGGAAAGGTGAAGTTGTCCGAGTTGGCAGAATTGCCCAACATCAGTCCATACCGTTTGCACACCATTTTGGAGAAACTGCAAGACTTGGATTTCATCGAGCCGACAGGGAAGACATCTGGATTGTCGTATATTCTCCATATCACAAAGCGGAAAAGCACGGATGACAAAATAGACTATGTTAAGGCAAAGAAACAAGACAAAGCCCGACAGAAAGAGGCAATACTTCGGTATCTTGACTCAATAGAAACAATCAATAATAGGGAAGCAAGAGCTCTCCTTAAACTGCAGGAGAAAGATAGGTATGCTGTTACTCGTCTGTTTGCAGAGTTGGTTGCTGCAAACGAAATTGTGCAAACAGAGGATAGCGTTCCTAATAATGTAAAATACAAGAGACTAAAGTAATCTTTGTGTGCGGTTTTGTGTGCAACTTGTGTGCAGTTTGTGTGCAAAGTCGTTTCCAAAAGCAAAAGTCAGAGAAGCTTTCACTAATGCCATCATACACTCCGACTTGTTGATGGATGCCGGAATATTACGAGTTGAGAAACACGGCGGCCGATTGTGCTTCCGTAATCCCGGTTTGCTTAGGCTTCCCATCGAACAGATATTCGAGGGTGGTGTCTCATACGCCCGTAACCCTAAAATACAGAATATGCTCCGAATGATTGGTTATGGAGAGAATGTCGGGTCTGGTTTCCCCACCATCATATCCGCTTGGAAAGATGCCCAATGGGGAGAACCTGAATTGAAAAACAAATTTGAGATTGATGAGGTTGAATTGGTGCTTCCTATACCTGTGAGGGGGACTAATGATAGGGTAAATGATAGTCGAAATGATAGGATAAATTCTAGTATGATGGTCACGCTTACTATTGTCCGTTCTAATCCAGGTATTCAGAGAAAGGGTATTTCTGACATTTCTGGCAAGAGCATTTCTACAATTGACCGTCATTTAGCCATCCTTGTGAAGGAGGGTTTGATAGAACATCGAGATTCTGATAAGACCGGTGGATATTATGCAAAATGAGGATGGCAATCCCTTGGCCACCTTTTGGCCACCTTT
>JAEEHQ010000118.1 GCA_016280915.1 Bacteroidales bacterium | reverse complement strand
TTCCGCCGTTGCTGATGGGGTTGCTACCCCAGTCAACGAAGGTGCCATAGGCCCCATAGTTATCGGAGCATAGGGTTGGATTGTCGCCTGTGCCCCAACCAAAGAGGTCTATCCAACCACTATAGGTGGAGCTGATACTGCGGTTATCACTTCCGCTGACATTACCTCCGGGATGCCCATAATTACCTGCGTGATGCTCATAAACTTCGGCGGCTGTTTGTGTACCTACATAGTCATACTGGTGTTCAGCAAATCGCCAAGTATTGGTACTTGCTTGGTACTGCAAGTTACCTTTTGAGAAATGCACCTGCTGTGTCTCACTCACCGAGAACAGGCCGGGCAACGCTCCATCTCCATCAGGGGTAATAGGAGAATTAGAATCTTTATGGCAGCCTAGGGACATCATCATAACGGCAGCCATAAAACAGACCATCATTGATATACTTAACTTCTTCATATTTATTTTTTTTTGAATTAATACGCTTTTTCAGTACAAGAAGTTGTTGTATGGATACCTTACCGCGTGGATTTTCTTCACTTCTTCGTACATCACTTCGCGCAGGGAGTCGATGTTCTCGCGGTTCGTGGCGCTGATGAAAAGGGTGTGCAACGTTTCGGCACTGTCGGATTGTTTTGCCATCCAGCTGTCCTGCAGCATCTCCAGCGTCCAGTTTGCCTTGGTCATAGGCGTTAGGTCGTCCTCCTCTTTCTCGATAAAGGTATAAGCATCAATCTTGTTGAATACAAGGATCGTGGGCTTGTTGTAAGCTCCAATCTGCTCCAAGGTTCGATTGACGGCATTAATCTGCTCCTCATAGTCGGGATGAGAAATGTCCACCACATGCATCAGCAAGTCGGCCTCGCACACCTCATCCAACGTCGACTTGAACGACTCCACCAACCCATGAGGCAGCTTGCGAATAAAGCCCACCGTGTCGGTCAACAAAAAAGGCAGATTGCCAAGCACCACCTTGCGCACGGTTGTGTCGAGGGTGGCAAAAAGCTTGTTTTCGGCAAAGACATCGCTCTTGCTCAACAAGTTCATCAATGTCGACTTGCCCACATTGGTATAACCCACCAAGGCCACACGTACCAAGCTCTCGCGGTTCTTTCGCTGCTGCACCTTCTGCTTGTCTATGTCGCGCAGTTTCTCTTTCAGCAGGGCAATCTTCTCGGTAATCAGTCGTCGGTCGGTCTCAATCTGCGTCTCACCAGGTCCTCTCATGCCGATGCCGCCGCGCTGGCGCTCCAAGTGAGTCCACATGCGGGTAAGCCTGGGCAGCATATACTGCAACTGTGCCAGCTCCACCTGAGTCTTGGCAATGCTGGTGTGGGCACGTTTGGCAAAAATGTCCAATATCAAAGTAGTCCTGTCCAAAATACGGCAACCCATCTCGCGTTCCAAATTGCGAAGCTGGGCAGGGGTCAGCTCGTCGTCAAAAACCATAAAGTCCACATCCAGCGCATTCTTATACTCCTTTATCTCCTCCAGCTTGCCGCTACCAACATAGGTTCGTGGGTCGGGACGTTCCAGTTTCTGCACCACCTTCTTCAACGCAACGCCACCGGCAGTTTCCAGCAAGAAAGCCAACTCATTGAGATACTCCTCCGCACGCTCCATGGTGGTGTTGCCGGCACAGACGCTCACCAAGATAGCCTTTTCTGGCTCCACGTCGGTACTGAACGTGTTGCGCTCCTGTGGCGAAGGTCGTTTCTTGGGCAACCCTTCGGCCTCCCATTCGCCAACGGGTTTCTTCCATTTGCCGTGATTATTTGGTTTCCAAGCCATAAATATCGTCTCTTACTTCTTCACCACACTTTTCAGCACCGCTTCCAGCTTTTCTCCAGCCTTCTCCCAGCTGAAGTTACGGTGCACAAAATCATAACCCTGCTGCGCCAAAGCATCACGCTGCTGCTCGTCCTTCAAGAGCGAGACTACATGTGCAGCAAAACTCTCAGCCGTGTCGCCCACCAACACCTCCTTGCCCACTTCTGCATGGAGGGAGTCGTTGGCAATCGAGGTCGTCACGCAGGGAATCCGCATCGACATTGCTTCCAACAGTTTGTTCTGCAACCCCGAACCCGACTGCATGGGGGCTGCCAAAATCTTGGCCGAAGCATAGCATTCGCGTATATCTTCCACAAAACCTGTCACCGTCACACGGTCGCCTTCCAGTTCCTTCACACGCTTCTTAGGGTCGGCTCCTGCCAACAGCAGGCGCGCCTGGGGCAACTCCTGCCAAACCAGCGGCATCACCTTCTTGGCCAAAAAGCGGGCGGCACGAACGTTGGGCTCATAATGCATATTGCCGCAGAAAACCAAGTCGTAGCGTTTCTCTCGCTCCATCGGCTTGAAATAGTCAAAGTCCACCCCGTTGGGCGTAATGTAGATATCTCCGTTGCGGGTATGGGGAATGGCATCGCTGTCGGCATCGGAAATAATCGTCAGCGCATCGAAAATCTTAAAGGAGTTATACTCTGTTGAGCGCAACATCTTAAACTCAAAATGCAGAATATAATGCCATGGAAAGTGGGTATGCTCCATGTGGCGTTCCGTGTTCATCGAGAGAGCATCCTGAAAGTCCATCACCTTGGGGTACTGCGAGCGGGCCACATAGACCATCGTGCGCACCATCTGGTTGTAGAGCACATCAGGTTTCACCTTGCGTTCAAAAGCCTTGTAGGCCTTGCGTGCCTTGGTGGAATCCCAATATCCTATCTGCAGCGACTTGGTATGCAGAAAGTTGCGTATCACATTCTTGTAATTGACCAACTTGGGCGACTTCACGATGCAGATATCTTTGCAGAAAGGCTTCAGTTGTTCCAAATGCTCAGGCTGCACGCGGGAATGCGACACACAGAAAAGATAAATCTCATTGCGTTTCGACAATTCTTTTATTTGGTAGTAGGCGCGCAACTTGTCACCCTTCTCCAGAGGGTAAGGAAACCGCGGCAAAACAACTAATATTCTCATGGATAGTTGAAAGTTGAAAGGTTAATGTTTAATGTCAGTTCCTTGTTTAAACGTTTAAAACAACTCCGTCTGCGTTCCTTCGGCAAAACCTTCTCTGTCATCCGTTTGCTCGACATCTGCTATTGGTTCCTCCTCCTCATCTTCATGCTCTGGTTCTGGGCCGGGTTCCAACCATAGGAACTGCTTCACCTCGTTGGTGGTGATGCGCTTGCCCTTGGCCTTATAGCCTTTCACGGCAATATACTCGCTCACATCAATCTCCTCTTCTAAAATTTTCTTGCCGCTATGCTCATCATACAACACCTTCAGGTGTGGCAACGTGTCCATGCTGTAGTCAATCAGCGTGTCGCCCTCATCCAAGAAAGCCAACTTCTTGTCATTCTCCTCTGCCTGGAAACGTTTTAGGTAGTAGCTGCCTGTTCTCCCCTCACGATAGATAATCGTTACAATACTGTGGCTGTTGTATTTGCGAATCTCCAGCAGGTCGTCGTCAAAATGGGTAGACAGGTCATGCCCAGTCAGCCTCATATAGCCTGACTGGGTGAGGGTGAAAATCTTATCTTTGCCCGAGAAACGGCCCAACGACACTCCGGCGCTGTTCACATTGAGGCGTTTCACCGTCTGGTCGAACCAAATCTCGCGGGCCTCCAGGGTCGACACGCCCTCCTCCTTCTTGGTGATATTGCGCACAGCGTTGCGCGTGAGGATGTTGCCCATAGCTTGGCGACCCTTGATGGCCAGCTTTGCAAAGTCAAAGTCGAAACTCACTTTCTTCAGCTTCGCCTTGGTGGCGTGGTGCACCGTTATCACCTCTGCCTCGCCGTTAGGGTTGGCGGTGAAATAGAGTATTTTCGTTCCCTTGGTGCCCTTAGTCAGCTGATACTCGGTGTCGCGTGTAACGCCTATTACCGAAAAGCGTTTCACAAAGGCATAACCCAGCGTTCCATCGCGGTACACCATGTTGTATACCGTACGGTCGTCGCGTTTGCGGAAAAGACCGATATATTGTATCTCCTTGCAGCTGGGCGACCCCACAAAGGCCTTCTCGCTCACCTTGGTCACAATCATGGTGCCGTCTGTGCGGAAAACAATGATGTCGTCTATCATCGAGCAGTCGAAGGCATACTCCACCCCCTCCTCGCGCTTGAGGTTGGTGCCGGCAAAACCGGTGGCGGCGTTCACATACAGCTTCTCGTTTGCCACGGCCACATTGGCGGCTTGTATCTCCTCAAAATTGCGTATCTCGGTCTTGCGTTCGCGTCCTTTGCCGTAGGTCTCCAGAATGTGCTGGAAATAGGCGATGGCATAATCCGTCAGATGGGCCAGGTGGTTCTTGGTCTCCTCGATGTTCATGTCTATGTTGGCAATCTCCTCCTCGGCCTTCTTGATGTCGAATTTCGAGATTTTGCGCACAGGTTTCTCACACAGTTTCAGCACCTGCTCGCGGGTGATTTCCTTGCGCAACAGGTTTCTGTAAGGGTCGAAACCGCGCTCGATGCCGGTCACCTGGTCCTCCCAGGTGGCAAAGTCGCGCCGCTCCAAAACCTTATAGATACCCTTCTCAAAGAAGATTTTCTCCAGCGAAACCCAATGCCAACGATCCTCCAGCTCGGCCAGTTGTATCTCCAACTCCTGCTGCAGCAACTCCCTGGTGCGGTAGGTCGAATGGCGGAGAATCTCGCTGGCGGTCATAAACTCCGGCTTGTTGTCCACAATCACACAGGTTTGTGGCGAAAAACTCACCTGGCAGTTGGTGAAGGCATACAGCGCGTCAATCATCTGGTCGGGCGAGATGCCGTTGGGCAGGTAGCACACTATCTCCACCTCAGCGGCCGTGTTGTCGTCCACCTTTTTAATTTTGATTTTGCCTTTCTCGTTGGCCTTCAGGATGCTCTCTATCAGCACATCGGTGGTAATGCCATAGGGTATCTCGGTAATCACGATAGCCTTGCGCTTCTCGTCATAGTGCATCTTGGCGCGGATGCGAAGGCGACCGCCGAGGGCAGCATCGTTATATTTCGACACGTCTATCTGTCCGCCTGTGGGGAAGTCGGGGAATATCTCAAAGGGCTGATCCTTCAAAATCTTGATGGAGGCCTCCATCAGCTCGCAGAAATTGTATGGCAGGATGACCGATGTCAGCGTAACGGCAATGCCTTTGGTGCCCTGTGCCAACAGCAGCGGGAACTTGATGGGCAGCGACACAGGTTCTTGCTTCCTTCCGTCATAACTGGGTTTCCAATGGGTGGTCTTGGCGTTGAAACAAACCTCCTTGGCAAATTTCGACAGGCGTGCCTCGATGTAACGGCCCGCAGCCGCGCTGTCGCCGGTCAATATGTTGCCCCAGTTACCCTGACAATCTATCAGCAGGTTCTTCTGTCCCAAGTTCACCAGGGCATCGTTGATGGAGGCGTCGCCGTGGGGGTGGTAGAGCATGGTGGTGCCCACAATATTGGCCACCTTGGTGTAGCGGCCGTCGTCGGTCTCCTTCATGGCATGCAGGATGCGGCGCTGCACCGGTTTCAGGCCGTCGTCGATGTCGGGCACCGAACGGTCGAGGATGACATCTGAGGCATAGTCAATCCAATATTCGCGGAACATACCATTCAGCGACAGCGTCGTGCCCTCGCCTGCCGATGCTTCGTCAGGCATCGCTTCCGCATCCCCAACGCCCTCAATATCATTCTTATTAGGGAGAGATTCGGGAATCATTCCCTCCTCCCCCTCCGGTTTGTGTTGATCTTCGTCCATAGCCAATATTTAGAAATGCAAAGATACACATTATTTTCGACATACAATCCCTCCACCCCGATTTTTTATAAACAACTTTATCAAATGCCATCCCAAAAAGAATTCAACAACATAAGCAATAAACATAAAATTAAACACAATCTTTTTTTATGAAATAAAAAAAAACAATATCATCACAATCGATTGACTATCGCAAGGCTGAACCCTTTCAATCTCAATTGTTTCTACTTTATTTAGATTATATTTAGATTACATTTACATTTTATTTTGATTATATTTAGATTAGTAAATAAAGATAAAATATAATACAAACATAAATGAAATCTAATCTAATAGGAGGAGTTACTGTTGACTTACAGCGGAGTTACTGTTATCCATATCAGGAAGAAGCTAGAAAATTGATGGGTGGAATGAGAAGAAACATTTAAGATGGGTGAAATGAGAAGAATCATTTAAGGAAAGATGATAGATGGAATGAGAAGAATCATTTAAGATAGGTGGAATGAGAAGAATCATTTTAGAAAATCAGTATAATTCATTTTTTATTCTTAACTTTGCAGCAATCGGAGCGGAATAAACACAATATACAACCGCCACAATATCAACAAAAAACACAATAACACCAACATGGCACGACACACTAAAATAATCGGATTGCTCCTTGCCGCCCTTTATTTGTCGTACTTTGTCGGCACCCATTTTTTCGTTCACTCACACCAATTGCCCACCCGTGTGGTGGTGCATTCCCACCCCTTTGCCAAGCAGCCACACAACCATTCCACCATGGAGATACAGCTCATTGACGAGCTGTCCAACTGTGTGTTCCTCGTGGACGACCTCCATCCCCAACTGGATGCAGTCAACGTCTGCTTTTTTGAGTACCCGGTGTTGGTGACCGAAGCCATTCTCCCCAGTTCTAGGGAGGGTATCAGCCTCAGAGCGCCACCCGAGCCTTGTGCATAAAGCCCAGCTTTTCAGTCTTTTGTGCATCATGGTACGCCCTTAATGCACACCGTCATCTTTCGATGGTCATTGGTCCGTCACAATGGGGCAGCCATTCTATGGAGATTATACTATCCATAACCTCTGTCGAATCCACACACATTTAGACCCCCGAAAAGCCCAAAGTCTGCAAGCCTACACCGGACTTGGTTTATCATCTTTATTTACTTTTCTGATTATTAACAATTTATTACAATATAATGAAGCACCTTCTTCCCCTTTGCTGCCTCGCCCTGATTCTTTCCTGCTCAGGCAGAAATAACGATGCTGCCGAGAACGCTGCCAACGACGTTATCGTCAGCGGCGACACCCTGGCAGTCAATCCGCAGTCCTCAATGGTCAGCCGCATCGCCACCGCGCCTGTCACCAAAGAATTTTACGAACCCACAATCACCACCACCGGCGTGGTGACGGCCATACCCTCCGCCTATGCCGAGGTGGCCTCGCCTTTTGCTGGCCGTGTTCAACGCTGCCTTGTGCGCATCGGCCAGCGCGTTGCCGCAGGCACCCCGCTGTTTGAAATCCACTCATCGGAATACTCCGAAGTAGTTAAAAACTATCGCCAGTCGGTATCGGAGCTGGATGTGGCCAAGAAAACCTACGACCGCGCCAAGAACCTATTTGACAACAAGGTAGCCTCGGCCAAAGACCTGGAAGAGGCCCAAGCCACCTACAACCACGCCTTGGAGGAATACCGCCATGCTGAGGCCGTGGCCAAGGAATTCCAAATAGACCTGAAACGTGCTGAGGTGGGTCAGCCCATGGTGGTGCGGTCCCCCATAGCCGGCAAGGTGCTAAAGAACGACCTTGTTATCGGACAATTCATCAAGGAAGATGCCGAAGCCCCCATCGTTGTGGCCGACCTCAGCAAGGTGTGGGTGAAAGCCAATATCTCAGAGAAAGAAGCCCTGATGATGGATGGCGTGAGTGATGTGGAACTCTCGTTGGTGGCCAATCCCGACAGCCTCTTCCACGGCAAGGTTGTCTACATGGGCGAAATGCTCGACCCCGAGACCCGCACCCGCCAAACCATTATCGAGTGCCCCAATCCCAAAGGCACCATGCTGCCCAACATGTACAGCCACATGCAAATACGCTGCACGGGGCATGAATATGTGGTGGTGCCAAAAAGTGCCGTTTTGCAAGCCGATACCAACCGCTACGTGTTGCGCAAAGTGGCCGACAACACCTACTTGCGCACGCCAGTCACCGTCAGCAGCCTCGACAATGACCGCATGATCGTGACCAACGGCCTTAGTGAAAAAGACGAAATCATCATCGAGGGAGCTTTCTACCTCATTGACAGCAAATAAGCCATGATAGAGAAACTTGTAACCTTTGCCATCCGCAACCGGGCGCTCATCATCATCCTCTTCTGCGCCCTTGGCATCGGCGGAGTACTGGCCTGGACAGGCCTCTCTATCGATGCTTATCCCGACATCTCCGACACCACCGTGCAGATTGTCACCCAGGTGCCCGGCCTCGCCGCCGAGGAGATGGAGCAACAAATCACCGTCCCCGTAGAGCGCGCCGTCAACGGCATTCCAGGCCTCAACACCATGCGCAGCAAGAACTCTTTCGGACTCTCCACAGTCATACTGGTTTTTGACGACGGCATCGACGACTACTGGGCGCGACAACGTGTGAACGAGCGACTTACGGGATTGGAACTGCCCTATGATGCTGTCCCCGAGCTCAACCCCCTCACCGCTCCAACGGGTGAGATTTTCCGCTATATTGTTGAAAGTCCCGATGGCAGTCACAACCTCCGCGACCTCACCGACATACACAAGTGGACCATCATTCCCTATCTGCGCCAGATTTCGGGCGTGGCCGACGTGAGCAACTACGGCGGTATCACCACTCAATATCAGATAGAGCTCTCGCCCGAACTGATGCGCGAGTATGGCGTTTCGCTGGCCGACATCACCGAGAAGGTAGAGGCCAACAACCGCAATGCCGGCGGCTCCATGCTCATGGAAGGCGACCTCAGCTATGTCATCCGCGGCATTGGATTGGTGGGCGACCTGGAAGGGTTGGGTAACATCGTCATCAAATCGCACAATGGTGCCCCCGTGTTTCTCAAACAGTTGGGCGAACTGAAATATGGCAACCTCGAGCGCAAGGGTGTGCTTGGTTATAGTGACGACGAGCGCGACTACGATGATGCTGTGGAGGGTATCGTGCAGATGCTTCGCGGCGACAACCCCTCAGAGGTTTTGGAGGAAATACATAAAGCGGTCGACGAGCTCAACAACGAGATTCTTCCTAAAGGGGTGCAGATACGTCCCTTCATGGACCGCACCAACCTGGTGGGTGAGACACTTAAGACGGTCTCCCACACACTCTTGGTGGGTATGCTCCTGGTGGTGGTGGTGCTGATGATCTTCTTGCGGAACTTCAAGGGCTCGGCCCTGGTAGCCATCACCATTCCCCTGGCGTTGCTCATCGCCTTCATCCTCATGAAGCTCACCCATGTGCCGGCCAACTTGCTTTCGCTGGGTGCTATCGACTTTGGCATCTTAGTCAATGGTGCCATTGTCATCATGGAAACCGTCCTCAAAATACGTGAGGAGAACCCCAACAACATCCTCACCACCCGTCAGGTGTGCCTGCGCACCTCCCAAGTGGTCAAGTCTACCTTCTTCTCCACCATCATCATCATTACCGCCTACACGCCCCTCTTTGCCTTCCAGCACATGGAGCGCAAACTCTTCACCCCCATGGCCTACACCGTCGGCTACGCACTCATCGGTGCCCTGCTGGTGGCCATGCTGCTCACCCCCGGACTCTCCTTCATGGCATTCCGTCGTCCCAGCAAGATTCGCACAAACAAATGGTTGGAGAAAATCACCAACGGCTACCGTCGGCTTCTCGGCCGTGTGGTTGAGAACGGCCGAATGGTTATCATTGTGCTCTCCATTACCCTCGTGGGTTCGGGAGTTCTCTTTGCTTTGGTGGGCAAAGACTTCCTGCCCCCCTTGGACGAAGGCTCCATCTGGATTCAGGTGCAGCTGCCATCGGGCATTTCTTTGGAAAAATCCAACGAGATGGCCAAGGAGTTGCGTAAGGTAGTGAAAAGTTTCGACGAGACCTCCTATGTCATGACCCAGTTGGGTCGCGACGACGAGGGCGCTGAGTGCTTCTCCCTTTCGCATGTCGAGGTGGGCGTAGGCCTAAAACCCTACAACACGTGGAAGAGCGGCCGCACCAAGGCCGAACTGGTAGAGGCCATGTCGGCCGAGATTGCCAAAATGCCAGGTTATCAGGCCGGCTTCTCCCAACCCATCATCGACATGGTTATGGACCAAGTGGCTGGTACCCACAGCGATCTGGCCCTAAAGATTTATAGCGACGACCTCGTTGAGAGCCGCCGTGTGGCAGAGGAGGTGGCCAAGACGGTGGCAGAGATACCTGGAGCCACCGATGTGGCTGTCGACCAAGAGCCGCCCACGCCTCAATTGCAAATAGTGGTTGACCGTGAGCGGATTGCCCAATACGGCTTGAATGTGAGCGACGTTACCGACCTCATCGAATTGGCCATTGGCGGCAAAGCCATCTCCGAAATCTATCAAGGCAGCAAAGTCTACGACATCACCTGTCGCTATGCCGAACGTTTCCGCAACTCGCCCGAGAAGATTGGAGCTCTTGAGCTCACCACCAACGACGGGGTACAGGTGCCCCTTTCAGCCGTAGCCGACATCAAGACCGTCCTGGGAGCCAACACCATCATGCGCGAATCCAACCGCCGATACAGCTTGGTACGCATCAACTTGCGAGGAGCCGACCTTTCCACCTTTGTGGCAGAGGCCGACAAGCGTATCGCTGCCAAGGTCAAATACAACGACGAAGTCACCACACTCCATTGGGCCGGACAATTCGAGAACCAAAACCGAGCCTTCACCCGCCTGGCCACCGTCTTACCATTGGTGCTGGCCGCCATGTTCCTGCTGCTTGTGTTCGCCTTTGGCAAAGTGCGTCACGCCACCCTGCTTATCAGCATTATTCCCATGGCACTCTTTGGCGGATTGCTGGCACTCTATGTCCGCGACATGACCCTCAACGTATCCTCTGCCGTGGGTTTCATCGCCCTCATTGGTGTCGCCATTCAAAATGGCGTCATCATGGTGTCGCATATCAACAACCTCCGGTCCGAGTTGCCCGACTTGCGCTCGGCTGTGGTGGAAGGCTCTGCCCACCGCCTGCGCGCCATTCTGCTGTCGGCCACCGTGGCGGCTTTGGGGCTCTTCCCTGCCTCCATCTCTACTGGCATTGGTAGCGACGTGCAGCGTCCGTTGGCCACCGTTATCGTGTACGGCCTCATCTTTGCCACCATCATCACCATCTTTGTCCTCCCCACCCTATATTATATGGTAGAAAAAAGAATAGAAGAGAAAGGTAAGAAATAACCATGAAGAAAACCATCTTTATACTCGCTGCCCTCCTCCTTGCCTCCAACGGCATGAAAGCTCAGCAGCAAACCTATCAGCAATACATGCAGCAAGTGCTCCAACACAACCTCTCCTATAAGGCTGCCCAGCTCGAACTGCAGGCCGCCCAAGAGGACCTTGTGGCCGCCCGCAAGTTCTCCGACCCCGTCCTTTCAGCTGGCTATAGCAACAACAGCGACTGGGACATCTTGATGGGACAGTCGATGAGTGTCGAGCTCAGTAAGTCCTTCTCATTGGGCAAGCGTGCCACCCGCAAACAGGTTGCGCAACACACCCTCGAGGCCTCTCAAGCCACCCTCAACGACTTTACCCTGGCTCTTCAGACGGAAGCGGCTCAGGCCTTTGCCGATGCCCTCCTCGCCCGTGAGCTAGCTGCTGTAGGACATGAGGCTTGGGAGAATATGCAGTCGCTCTATGTCAGCGACAGCCTACGTGCCGCCAATGGCGACATATCGCCCCTCGATGTCCTCCAGAGCCGTTTAGAAGCAACCATGGCGCTGCAAGACTACCGTACCCTGACAACCGACTATCGCAACAGCCTTCTGACTCTTGACCGCTTTATGGGCAATCCCACTCAGGGCACCACCGAGGTGGTTGGCGAGTTGCTGCAACACAATGAGCAATACTCCCTGCAAACCCTTTTAGATAGCGCAATAGTTTGGCGTCAAGACCTTTCTGCAGCTCACCGCATGGCTCAGGCAGCCCAAAGCGAGGTGGTCAGCGTGCGTCGTGAACGGATGCCCGACCTCGACCTTTCGTTAGGGGCAGAATACAACACCCGCGTACGCAACGAGGAGGCTCCTGCCCCTGAGTTCATTGGTTATAGTGCCGGGCTATCCATCCCGCTGCCCGTATCCAACCTCAATCGAGGCGAGGTGCGGGCCAGCCAAGTGCGGGCCCAGCAAGCTGAAATAGAAGCCGAAAACATGCGTGCACAAATCCAGATGGAGGTTATGCAGGCCTACAACAACTACGAGAACGCCCGCCAGCAGATGACTGACTACAACCAATTTCTGATGGGTAATGCCCGTCAGATGCTGGATGGCAAGATTTATGCCTACCAACATGGCGAAACCTCACTCCTTGAGGTTATTAATGCACAGCACACCTATAACGAGCTCCGCCAATCCTACTATACCTGCATCCACGCCACCACTTCGGCATGGCTTGCCCTTCTGCGTGCCGCAGGCCATCCGCTACCCTCTCACCTATAATAGACACCCTTCTATGACCCATAGTAAAAAGCTGCTGCCTATCACTTTGGCATCAGCTTTTTTTTAAAATCCCCTTTCCACGGATATCAAGAACGGCCTATATCACAAACGAACTATTTTTCTTCTATAAGGAAACCTATTTCATCTATTATTACATCTATTTTATCTCATAATAGCCATACCATCGTTCAAACACAGGAGGCTACCGGATGAATCTTTCATTGGGAAGGGATTTATTTACAGTATTTTAAAGTAGGTGTAGGAACTATTTTTTTTGTGATTGAAAAAAAATGTGTACTTTTGCAGTCGATTTGGTCACCGACCCGAAGGGGTTGGTGTGAAAAGGGAACACGGGTGAGAATCCCGGACAGTCCCGCTGCTGTGAATCCTACATGCCACAGCCTCTAAGAAAAAAAACGCCACTGTGATGCGCCATAGCGTCATGGGAAGGCAGAGGCCCCGTGGAGGATAAGTCAGAAGACCTGCCAGATCACACTTGTTTGAAACTGGCTTTCGAGGAAAAGCTGAGAAAAGTAAGTAAGAAGAAGAGGAGAGGCATCCTATGACGTATGGGAGTACTCCCTGAGGGGTTGGACAGTTGTAGTCACCCTGCGATAGGCGCAAAGTGAGTTTATTCTGCCTGTTGGCATTTCTTCTAAATCACATCCTTTTTCCCACAGCCTTTTTCGAACGTTTCGCCACCATAAGCGTGTCCGTATGGGACATGGCCTTGGTCGGTCTTGGAAAAGAAACTGTTAAAAAAAAGGAAATATGTACAAAAAATTATCAATGCTTTGCCTCGGTTTGGTTCTGATGACCAACCTGTGGGCTCAAGGAAACAACAAGATGCATGCTCCGGACAATCCCGGCCAGGGCATCTATCAAACACAAAACAACGCCAAGAGCATCACTTTCACCGCCAACGACATCCAGTTCTGGTGCGGCACCGGCAGCAACGAAGCTGTGGTGATTGTGGCTTGGGACGACCTGACCGACCCCATAGCTCTGGCTTGGGGCGTTCGTTGGAATGGCACCAACGAGGTGGCGCTGGACCTCCTCGACTCAATTGCCGCTCACGACAGCCGCTTTACCTTCACCTACAACAACAGCCTGCTGGGCGACGTGGAGTATGCCGAAAATGGTAACACTCTGAGCAGTCCGACCAACTTGTGGTGTTTTTATAAGAACGGCTCTTTCGCCATGAACGTATACGACGAAGAGCAGGTGGAGGACGGTGACGTGATTGAGCTGAGTGCCGACTGCTATTTCAGCATGACCACAGCCACCGCTGCCATTGATCCCAATGCCTCAAACGACACCATCGTGACACCCGACACCAACAGCATTGCCGCCTCGGAGATTCTCAACTGGGTAGGCACGGGCAACAGCCAATGCATCATTGCCGTCAACTGGGCCGACAGTTGTCTGGCATGGGGTGTACGCTTCAACGACAGCATCACCCTGCAAGCTGCCATGGACAGCATTGCTTGCGAAGACTATCGCTTCAGCTATGTGCCAGGCTCTTGGGGTATCAGCGACATTCGTTTCTTTGACTATGAGGGAACCGACTTGGCTTTAAGCGTTAGCCCTGACGGTTTCAACTACTGGTGGTGCAACCTCAATGGCTGGGCCTCGCAAATGAGCTACGACCTGCAGATGCTGGTGGACGGCGATTTTGTCAAGTGGGGCGATGCCGCCACAGGTATTGTCATGGATACCGCCTGGGGCTATCCCTCTGAATTGGCCTGGAACACTCCCATCGTTGCCATTGATGAAATAACAGCCGGTCCTTTCTGCGGTGCCGCAGAGACAGAGGGCAGCACCGCTGTGAAGTATGACGACAGCCGTATTCTGGGTTGGGCAACCTCCTGCACCCTCAACCTTGGCACCGCCGATATCGCCGACCCCAACGCAGCTACCGTGAGCTACGGAACCGCTGATGAGGCTGTAGGCGCTGTGGTAGGTAACAACCTGGCCGTGGTGAGCCTCGGCGACGGTGGCAGCGCAACCCTAACTTTTGAACACCCCATCCGCAATGGCGAAGGCTTTGACTTTGCCATCTTCGAAAACTCCTTCGACGACCATTTCTTGGAGCTGGCCTTTGTGGAGGTGAGCACCGATGGCGAGCGTTTCGTGCGGTTCCCCGCCACCTCGCTGACCAGTTCCTGCGAACTGTTAGGACCTTACGGTGTAGTGGATCCCACTTTCATCGACGGCCTTGCCGGCAAATACCGCATGGGCTATGGCACCCCCTTCGACCTGGCTCTGCTGGCCGACAGCACCGGCATCAATTTGGACAGCATCGTCTATGTGCGCGTGGTTGATGTGGTCGGCACCAACAATCCCGATTTTGCCACCTTCGACCAATACGGCAATATCGTCATGGACCCCTATCCCACCAATGGCCAGAGCAGCGGCTTCGACCTGGATGGTGTGGCCGTGATGAACTGGAACTACACAGAACCTCAGGGTATCAACAACACCGCCGAAAACAGCGTGAGCCTCTACCCCAATCCCGCCAACAGCCAGGTGCTCTGCACCGTTGAGGGCGAAGGCCAACACTTGATGAGCCTCTATAGCACCAGCGGTCAGCTGCTGCTCCAGCAGACTTTCAGCGGTCGTCAAACCAGCTTCAACACCAGTAGCATCGCCGACGGCATGTATATCCTTCGCGTTGACGGCAAAGCCCAGCGTCTGGTCATCCAGCACTAAGGCTTTCGCATCTGGTTTGAAATACCCTCCTTTCAGAAAAGCATTATTGTCTTTCATTATCAATAATTATTTATACCATTAATGCTGCAACGGCCGCCCCCCAAAGGGGTGGCCGCTTGCTTTTTACCCAAACTCACAAATATAAAAACCTACTATATGGAGTTTTTTTATTATTTTTGCATTTTTATGAAGTGGATTATTATTGTGGATAAAAGGCTGTAATGATAGTTGATAGGTTATTGGTTATTGGTTATAGTTTATTGGTTAAAGACTGTTGATTGTTGAATTTAGAGCTTCGTCACGAAGTAACGCCTTGACAAAACCTCATATTTGAATATATAAAAACTCACCCTATGACAACAAAAAATGAACAGAAGCCTCTGAGCTTCGGCAAAACCATGCTGGCTTCGGCCGTAGGCATGATTATTGCCTTTGTGGCATTGAATGTGATTACGATTATCATCTGCATCGGCATGATGGCCTCTATGCTTTCCTCCAACATGGAGAACAGCACCCCCATCACAGGCAACAATCTGGCGTTGGAACTCGACCTCACACAGATGGTGAGTGAGCGCAAGCCAAATGAGCTGGCTTCGCTTTTCGGTGAAAAGGGTGGCACCAGCATCGAACAACTTCTAACCGCCATAGAAAATGCCGCTTCGGACAGCCGAGTCAAAGCCCTCTACCTACATGTTGGCGGCAGCAATCTGGGTTGGGCTCAAGCCGAAGAACTACAGGAGGCTTTCGCTCGTTTCCACAACAGCTGCGACAAGCCTATCTTGGCCTATGGCGAGATGATGTCACAACCCGAATATTTCTTGGCCTCCAGTGCCGACCTACTGGCCGTGCACCCTTCTGGTGTTATCGAATTCAGAGGCATGGGTGCCGAAGTGATTTTCTATAAAGGATTGTTGGACAAGTTGGGCGTGCACATGGAACTGATTCGTCCCACCAGTTGCTCTTACAAGAGTGCCGGCGAGACTTATGTGCGCACCAACATGAGCGACGCCAACCGCGAGCAGGTGCACTCCTACATCAACAGCATCTGGGATTATGCCGTGAAGTGCATGGCTGCCAATCGCGACCTTGATCCAGAAAAGCTCAACACCATCGCAGACAATCTGAGTGGATTCCTACCCGACGATGCATTAAAACAGGGCTTGGTGGACACCCTTTGTTTTGCCCAGGATATGAAAACCATGATGAACGGCCAATACGGCGTTACAAAAATAGTGAAGGCCAACCGCTATGCCGAGACTGTCGGCCAGCAAAAGAAAAAGGATTACACCGACCAGATTGCCCTCATCTATGCCGAAGGCAATGTAGTGCCCGGTAAGAGTACTGGCACCACCACGGCTGTATATGGCGACGACATTGTGAAGGCTTTGACCGATGCTGCAAAGGACAAGAAAGTAAAAGCCATCGTGCTGCGCGTCAATTCTCCGGGCGGTGCCGTGACTGCTTCGGAGTCGATGACCCATGCCGTAAGAGAGGCCAAGAAGGTGAAGCCTGTAATTATATCAATGAGCGGTTTGGCAGCCAGCGCAGGCTATGAAATCAGCTGTTTCGGCACCAAGATCGTGGCTCATCCCACTACCCTGACGGGCAGCATCGGTGTCTTTGCCACCCTGCCCGAAGTGGGCAACCTACTGCGCCAGAAATTGGGCATCACCACCGACACGGTGATGACCAACAAAAACAGCACCGGACTCTCCCTCTATCGGCCTCTTTCGGCTGATGCTCGCAACATGTTGCAGCGCAATGTGGAGGATTTCTATATCACCTTCACCCAGCGTGTTGCCGACGGGCGCGGACTGCGCCGCACCTATGTGGACAGCATTGCCCGTGGACGTGTTTGGACAGGCTTGCAGGCCAAGGAGATTGGTCTGGTGGACACCTTAGGTGGTTTGCCATTGGCATTGAACATCGCGGCAGAAGAGGCCGGAATCGACTACGAGAAAACCACCGTGAAAGTATTCCCCAAAGAGAAGACCCTATGGGAACAAATGATGGAGCAGATGGAAGATGGTAAGGAAGAGGAAATCAAAGCACGCCTCAATGCCATTATCCCCTTCTACAGCGAGTTGGAACATTGGAGCCAAATGGAGCCGCTGCAGGCCCGCCTGCCCTTCATCCTTAAAATTGACTAATACCCAAGGCTGGAAACAATGATTGTTTGTATTGCTGAAAAACCATCGGTGGGACGCGACATTGCCCGTATTCTGGGAGCCAATGTGGCCCATGACGGCTATATGGAGGGCAACGGCTATCAGGTGACATGGACCTTCGGACACCTCTGTACCCTCAAAGAGCCTCAGGACTATACCCCCTGGTGGAAACAGTGGAGCCTGGACGACCTGCCCATGATACCACAACGGTTCGGCATCAAACTCATCAACAACGACGGCTACGAAAAACAATTCCACACCATCGAACGCCTGATGCAGGCCGCCGAAGGTATCGTCAACTGCGGCGATGCCGGACAAGAGGGAGAGCTTATCCAGCGTTGGGTGATGCAACGGGCTCAGGCCAAATGCCCAGTCAAGCGGCTGTGGATTTCCTCCATGACCGACGAGGCCATCAAGGAGGGCTTTGCCAACCTCAAATCGCAAGATGAATACCAGTCGCTCTACGAAGCAGGTCTCTGCCGTGCCATCGGCGACTGGCTGTTAGGCATGAACGCCACACGCCTCTACACCCTCAAATATCGACAGGCTCAAAGCCAGGTACTCTCCATAGGACGTGTGCAGACCCCGACCCTGGCCATGATAGTGAACCGCCAGTTGGAAATACAAAATTTCAAACCCGAGCAGTACTGGGTGCTGGCAACAGTATACCGCGACACCCTCTTCACCCTCAAGCAGAACGACGAAGAGGAGGGCTCAACCAACAGCAAAGGACGTATCACCAACGAAGAGGAAGGTCGCAAAGCTTTCGACCTCATCAAGGACCGAGATTTCGAGGTGACCGGAGTGACCAAAAAGGTCGGCAACGAAGCTCCCCCTCGCCTGTTCGACCTCACCAGTTTGCAGGTGGAATGTAACAAGAAATACTCTTTCTCTGCAGACGAGACCCTCAAATACATTCAAAGTCTATACGAAAAGAAATTCACCACCTACCCGCGTGTCGACACCACCTTCTTGAGCGACGACATTTACCCTAAGTGTCCAAAAATACTGCAAGGGTTGGTTCCTTACATGCCAATCATACAGCCCCTTATGGGCACTACCTTAAAGAAGAGCAAGAAGGTCTTCGACACCTCCAAGGTGACAGACCACCACGCTATTATACCCACCGGCATGAACCCTGCCAACGGCGACATGACTTATAACGAGAAGAAGGTCTTCGACCTGATTGCCAGGAGGTTCATCGCGGTCTTCTATCCCGACTGCAAGTTTTCCACCACCACCGTTATGGGTAGAGTGGAGACAGAAGAGCTTAATGCACAGGGAAAGCCCAAGAAAGGCAAGGTGGAGTTCAAAGCCACTGGCAAACAAATCTTGGAACAGGGCTGGCGCGACGTGTTCAGTTGGGGACATGCTACAAAAGAGACCTCCACCGACGAGGAAGGTAATAAGAAAGAGGAAGAAAAGATGCTGCCTGATTTCAAAAAAGGAGAACGAGGTCCCCACGCCCCTACCCTTACTGAGAAATGGACCCAACCACCCAAACCCTACACCGAGGCCACCTTGCTACGCGCGATGGAGACCGCCGGCAAGAATGTGACAGATGAAGAACTGCGCGACGCGCTAAAAGAAAACGGCATAGGGCGCCCATCCACGCGTGCCGCCATAATCGAAACCCTCTTCAAGCGCAACTACATCCGCAAAGAACGCAAATCGTTGATTGCCACCGAAACTGGCATTCAACTCATTGGTCTTATCCGCAACGAACTGCTGAAAAGTGCCGAACTAACTGGCCAGTGGGAAAAGAAGCTGCGCGAGATAGAGGCGCACAAATATGATGCACAGCAGTTCATCGCCGAACTCAAGCAGATGGTGTGGCAGTTGGTGCTACAGGTAAAGTCCGACCCCTATAGGCCCAATGCCGGACAGGCTGCAGCTGCACCTCCTACAGCCCCTGCACCTCCATCCACTCAAACCTAATCCGCCCATGAGATACTTTATCCATCTTGCCTACAACGGTGCCAACTACTGCGGCTGGCAGACCCAGCCCGACCTGCCCACGGTGCAACTCACACTGGAGCAGGCTCTCACCACTCTGCTGCGCAAGCCTACCCCCATCGTGGGCTGTGGGAGAACAGACACCGGAGTGCATGCCAGCGACTTCTACGCCCACTTCACTTCCGAAACGGAAATTGAAACTGAGAAACTGACATTCAAACTGAACAGTTTTCTTCCGGCCGACATCGCCATCTTTGAGATTTTTGCCGTAAAAGAGAATGCCCATGCCCGCTTCGACGCCATCGCACGTACCTACCAATACCATGTGAGCGACAAACGGCTACCCTTCAAGCAGGGACTTTACAGCCGCATTTATTTCCAGCCCGACCTCAGCCTGATGAATGAAGGTGCCAAACTGTTGATGGAGTATGAAGACTTTACCAGTTTTGCCAAGCTGCACACCCAGGTGAAGACCAATATCTGTCACCTCAGCCAAGCCCTATGGGAAGAACGCGAAGACGAATGGATCTTCACCATCCGGAGCAACCGATTTTTACGCAACATGGTGCGGTCGGTGACAGGCACACTCCTCGATGTGGGGCGCGGCAAACTTTCCATGGAAAGGCTGAGAGAAATTGTGGAGAAAAAAAATCGCTGCGCTGCAGGGGTCTCTATGCCTCCTCAAGGCCTATTTTTAACACGAGTGGAATATCCCTTTGACGAAATAAAAATGTGATTTATGAAATATATTGAAGTAAATATTACCTTAGGACAGAATGACCCTTTCCGCGACCTGTTGGTGGACGCACTAGGCAATGAGGGCCCCTACGACAGTTTTGTGGAAACGCCCACAGGGCTGAAGGCATACGTGCAAGAAAGTCTGTTTGACGAAGATTGGCTAAAGGAACAACTGGCAGATATTGAAGAGATGACCTCTTGCAGCTATACATTTGAAAATCTGCCCGATAAGAATTGGAACGAGGAATGGGAAAAACAGCACAAGCCAGTACTGGTTGAGGCTGCCAATGGCAAGCGCGTATGGGTGCGTGCGCCCTTCCACGAGCATCGCTCCGATGTAGACTATGAGATTGAAATTGAACCCAAAATGTCTTTTGGCACGGCCCACCACCAAACCACCTACATGATGCTTTCCTACCTCACCGAGCTGGAGTTGGCAGGACAACGCGTACTGGATATGGGTTGCGGAACCGCGGTGCTGGCCATATTGGCCAAAATCAGGGGAGCGGAATACGTGGAGGCCATCGATATTGACGAATGGGCCTACAACAACGCAATAGAGAATGCACAACGCAACGGGGTAGCACTGAATGTGCGTATAGGAGACGCGAGCTTGCTTACCGACCAACAATTCGACCTCATCATCGCCAACATCAACCGCAATATCCTATTAAACGACATGGCAGCCTATGCGAAGGTGCTGGCCCAGGGCGGTACTTTGCTCCTGAGTGGTTTCTATGAGAGCGATGTTCCAGTGCTCCAGCAGCATGCCGAGGCCCTAGGCCTCCAACTGCAACAGCAAAAAGTGCGCCAAAGCTGGGCAGCCTTGCGACTACTGAAAAGGTGAGAGATGCCCACCAGATGGCGTTTCATTGGCAAAGAATTTAAAAAAGCAAAAAAAGTAGTATCTTTGCAATTTCATAATTCATTTTTATATAAAATAATTAATATATATACAATACGTTAAATGAAATTCATTGAAACCAACAACATCAAAGGCGACATCTTTGGCGGCGTAACGGCCGGTATCGTTGCCCTTCCCCTTGCATTGGCTTTCGGCATACAGGCCTTCGGCGGGGTCGACTCGCCCAATGCCGCTTCACTCGGTGCCTTGGCAGGCATCGTGGGTGCCACCATGCTGGGCTTTTTTGCATCGCTCTTTGGCGGCACACACAGTCAGATAAGCGGCCCTACAGGTCCCATGACCGTGGTCACCGCCACCCTCATTGCCGGTGCCTGGGCAAGCAGCAATGGCAACTTGGGCGCCGTGCTTTTCAGCATGTCGCTGGCAGGTATTTTTTGCGGCCTGTTCCAAATTCTTTTCGGCATCATTAAGATTGGCAAATATGTCCGCTACATCCCCTACCCCGTCCTATCGGGATTTATGAGCGGTATCGGCATCATTATCATTATCCAGCAAATCTATCCGCTGCTGGGTTTGAAAGGCAAAGGCAGCATGATAGAGTTGCTTACGGGTTTACCCACTGCCCTATCCGGCGGTATTTCTATCTCGGCCTTACTACTGGGCATAGGCACCATACTCATCATCGAGCTATTCCCTCTCATCACAAAGAAAATCCCCGCCACATTGGTGGCCTTGATTGTGATGACTGTCATCTCCCTTTTCTGCAACCTCGACCAGAAACTAATCATCGGCGAGATTCCCTCTGGACTTCCGCTGCCAGTGTTCTTGAAAGGCGAGATTGATATGGCCAGCATTGAATGGATGTCGGTGCTGAAAGCAGCCCTCATTCCCGGCCTTACCTTGGCTGGTTTGGGTTCCATCGACACCCTGCTCACCTCCGTGGTGGCAGACAATATCACCAAGACCAAACACAACTCCAACAAAGAACTGATTGGCCAAGGCATCGGCAATGCCGTTGCCGGCTTATTCTGTGGCCTCCCTGGTGCCGGTGCCACCATGCGTACTGTGGTCAACGTCAAGAGTGGCGGCCGCACCCAGTTGAGCGGTATGATTCACGCACTCATCCTGCTGGCCATCCTCTTGGGGCTGGGCAGCGTGGTGAAGTATGTACCCCTGTCGGTTCTGGCCGGCATCCTCATCACCGTGGGTTGGGGCATCATCGACTTCAAAGGCTTCAAAGACCTCTTCAAAATACCCAAAGCCGATGCCGTTGTGCTCGTAGTTGTGTTGCTCGTGACTGTTTTCGTTGACCTGCTTACTGCCGTGGGTATCGGCATGGTTATTGCCTGCGTGCTGTTTATGAAACGTGCCAGCGACCTGGTGGAGGGAGGCTATAGCACCGCCACCATGAGTCAGGCCGACCTTCACCGAGGTCTCCCCGACCCTGGCCAATCCGATTTCGACAAGAGCAAGCCCTGGGGCGACGAGGGTGGCCTCACCGAAGAGATGCGCAAGCAGATATATGTCCAACGCCTCAACGGCCCCATCTTCTTTGGCTCCATCACCAAGTTCAAAGAGGTTATGGAAGATGTGCCAGCCGATGCCAAGGTAGTCATCATCCGCATGAAGCTGGTCAGCTTCATGGACCAGTCAGGCCTTTACGCCATGGAAACCGCCATCAAAGAAATCCAGTCCCATGGCACCTTGGTGCTGATGACCATCATCCAGCCCCAACCAATGTATATGCTCAAAACACTCAACGTCATTCCCGCCGTCGTTCCCGAAGAACATACCTTCAAAACCTTCGAATCGTGCATTATGTTCTTGAACGAACATAACGCACAATTCGAAGGAAGTAAGAAGTAAGAACTATGAACTAAGAAGTAATGAAAGATAGTTTCTTATACAACAAAAGTCTTGCTTTTGGCGTTCGTTGTGTCAACTTCTATCAATTCTTGAAGAAAAAGGACGTGTACGTACTAAGCAAACAATTGCTCCGCAGCGGCACCAGCATTGGAGCTATTGTTCGAGAAAGTCGTTTCGCACATAGTCCTGCCGATTTTATCAGCAAACTAACCATTGCACTTAAAGAAGCTGAAGAAACCCAATACTGGCTCGAACTACTGTTCAAGTCAAATCTCATATCCGACAAAGAATATCAATCCATGTACGATGATGCCGACGAACTAATATCCCTGTTGGTTTCATCCATAAAAACTTATAAATCAAACCCAAATGTATAACCATGAGCCGAGAACTTCTTAGTTCTTAGTTCTTAATTCTTACTTCAAAAAAATGGGACGCGCATTTGAATATCGCAAAGCAAGAAAACTGAAACGTTGGGGCCACATGGCCCGCACATTCACCAAAATTGGTAAGGAGATTGAGTTGGCAGTCCTCGCCAGCGGCCCCGACCCCTCCAGCAACCTCCGTCTTCGTCTGCTCATGGCCACCGCCAAGAGCGAGAGCATGCCCAAAGAAAATGTCGAACGCGCCATCAAGCGTGCCACCGAGAAGGACAAGAGTGCCTACAAAGAGGTGGTTTACGACGGCAAAGGTCCTCATGGCACCGCCTTCGTAGTGGAAACGGCTACCGACAACCCCACCCGTACCGTCGCCAACCTCCGTGCCGCCTTCGTTCGCGGAAAAGGCGAACTGGGTACCATGGGCATGAACGACTTCCTGTTTGAGCGCAAATGCTCCTTCGTAGTCGCCAACAAGGAAGGTGTGGACATGGACGAACTGGAGCTCGAACTCATCGACTACGACATCGACGAGGTGTTCTTGGACGAAGAAGACAACGAAATCAACATCTTCGCTGATTTCAAGAACTACGGCCCTATCTCGAAATACCTCGAGGACAATGGCTTTGAAATCAAGTCCTTCAAATTCGAGCGCATTCCACTCACCATGCGTGAGCTGTCACCCGAAGAGCAGGAAGATGTCAACGCCCTCATCGAACGCCTTGAGAATGACGACGATGTAGTCAACGTCTTCCACAACATGGCCTAACACCTCTTGCATTAAGCACATCTTGGTAAGTGCATAATGTCATGTGTGCATTATGCACTTACAATTATAAAGGAACTGTCGAATATTTATTCGGCTGTTCTTTATTCGCCAACTGGTAGTGACCGAAAATAAGGCGATAATAATGAAAAGCAAAGCCAATTTGAAGCATTTGCCACAGACAATTGATGCATCTTCATACTCTCATAAACGATGAACACAATGGTAAAAAAACGAGTGATAGGAATTGGCGAGACTGTGTTAGACATACTTTTCAAGGACAACCAGCCTCTGAAAGCCGTCCCAGGCGGTTCCACACTCAACAGCATTGTCTCACTTGGAAGGGCTGGGGTAGCGTGCGCCATGGTGACAGAGGTGGGTTGTGACCTCATTGGCGACATTACCTGCCGCTTCATGAAGGAAAATGGCGTTTCGCTTGAGTATGTCTGCCGCTATCCCAATGTCAAATCAAACATCTCGCTGGCTTTCTTAGACGAAAACAACGAGGCGCAATACCTCTTTTACAAGGACCATGAATCTGCATCAATGAATGTCAAACTGCCGCTGATGAAGGAGGACGACATCGTACTATTCGGCTCTTATTTTGCCATCAATCCTGCCTACCGCCCCGTGGTGGGGAAATTGCTTCACCAAGCTCACAAAGCCGGAGCTTGGCTTTATTATGATGTCAACTTTAGAAATAATCATATAGGCGACCTGCCCGAAGTGATGCCCAATATTGTGGAGAATATGGACTTGGCCGATGTTGTGAGAGGGTCAGTTGAAGACTTCTACAATATTTATCAGCTGAACGAAGGCGATGAAATTTACGCTCGCGTAAGTCCCCACTGCCGCATACTAATTCTGACTAATGGTTCTGAACCAGTAAGGGTTTATACTCCTACCAAATGCCAGACCTATCCCGTCAAGAGCATTAAAACCATCAGCACAGTCGGGGCAGGTGACAACTTCAACGCCGGTTATATCTACGCCACAATGCAAGGCCAAAATGAACAAGCTGCCCGCATTGCAGTAGCTCAGCAGTGGAGCCAAGATGTTTGCCGTCAGATTGGCAACAATATCAGCAACGAACTGGTCACTCTAATAAAAAAAGGCAATTCAAACCCCATGGTTTGATGGAAAGAAAATAGAAAACTTTTCACACAATGAGTTTCAACAAACACGACATATCACGCAATGCTTGCCAACTTTTTGGCAAGCAGGCCCGCTGTGGCTACGACTGGTGGTGGCACAGCCTGACGGCATACGATGCCAAAACTGGCACACCACGTCCCTTTTTCATCGAGTTCTTCCTTTGCAATCCTGCCCATGGTGGTGACACTCCCCAGTTCGGACAGAGGAAAGAGAATAAAGAAAAGGGCTTGCCTCCTTCCTACCTAATGGTGAAAGCCGGGGCCTGGTGTGGTGCTGATAGGACACAGCTGCACAGATTCTTCGGATGGAAACAAACTATGGTGGATATGGGGGTGCCCTATTCCGTCAAGGCAGGCGACTGCATGGTGTCGGAGACTGAGACCCATGGTTCGGTGGACATCAGTCCTGCCGAGGCACAGTCACATCCCGAATGGATGTGCGGTAGCGGTAGCATGTCATGGAATCTCAAAATACGGAAACAGGTGGCCTTCAACGTTGGCTATGGTGCCAGCCGGCCTATGCGTCAGTGGCAACTATTCGAAATGTTTTGGCATGCCGAAGGTATGAAGACTGAATACGAAGGAGAAATCACCTTCAATGGGAAACGCTATCTCGTGCATCCGCACAACTGCTTCGGCTATGCCGACAAAAACTGGGGCAAGGACTTTACCACACCATGGGTGTGGCTCTCTTCGTGCAACCTCACCAGCGAACTAACGGGACGCAAGCTCACCAACAGCGTGTTCGACATAGGTGGCGGCAAGCCCAAAGTGGGACCGGTGGCATTGCCACGTCAGCTGCTCTCGGCACTTTGGTACGAGGGCAAAGCCTATGAGTTTAACTTCTCTAAATTTTGGACAGGATGCCGTACCCGATTCCGTTGCCACGAGACCGACACGCAGATAGTGTGGCATGTGGAGCAGCGTACATGGCTTAACCGAATGGTGACAGACATCGTGTGCGAGAAAGCCGACATGCTGTTGGTAAATTATGAGGCACCCAACGGACTCAAACGCCACAACCGCCTATGGAACGGCGGAAACGGACATGGTACTATTTGCCTCTATCGACACGGTAAGCTGATAGACCGTATCCATGTGGAGAATGCTGGTTGCGAATATGGTGAGTACGATGTCCTTACCCCTTACAAAGGCTAAAACAACAACCCCACCAAGAAATGATTTGAAACAGCCCCCACACCAATATCACACATAAGTAACAACATATCAATATAATACATACACCACCACTCAAACGAGGGTAATTAGAACAGAAAAAAGACAAAAAACAGATACAAAACGACTCATTATTATGGACATTATCGCGGCTTAGCAGAGAAATAAATCAAACAATAACACATTGACCAACAACAATATAAATAAATAACTAAAAAAGTTTCTACAGAAAAGTTTGTCAATTAGAAAAAAAGTCGTATCTTTGCACTCGATTTCAAAAGGAAAATCATCTTAAACAAGCCGCATTCGTCTAGTGGTCCAGGACATCTGCCTCTCACGCAGAAGATCATCAGTTCGACTCTGATATGCGGTACCAAAGCGACAAATCACAAAGATTTGTCGCTTTTTTTGTCGCTCTAGTTTGAATTATAACTGATTTCTTGAGAGCGCGTCCATTCAGGACGCTTTGAAAAATGATGTTTTGAATGCCCCAGACTGCGTTCCTTATCTGGGGTTTCTTTGAGACGTTGCTGCATCTCGGCATAGCTCGAACGAGTTCGGCTCTGCGCTCGAAAAAACGTTGCTCCCATCCGGTCGCGACGTCGACTTTCGCAACGTTATTGAAAGTAAGTATCTTCGATACTATAGAAAAATCAGTCTGTTATTATACTAGAGCGATAAATTTTAAACAACTTCTTATACCATGTGAGAATTTTTGTGTAAATTTGCAGCATTAAAACAAGTTATTAACAACAAAAACAAACGAATAAAAGAAGAAATAAAGAATTATAAATTAACGACATAATATAAAGCATTTTTGCTTTTTATGTGTGCCGAAATTGGAGAATATTATTTTTTGACTTCACAATAAAGGCTAACCAAAAAGCGACAGACATATAATACGTCTTGACTTGATGGCTAAATAATTTTGGCAATAAAGAGAATAATGGAACGACTAAGCAGAGACAAGGTATTGGACATGATACGTACCACCGTGAGGGACAAAGAGCCTGACGCTCAGATTATCCTCTATGGTTCCCGCGCCAGAGGTGATGCCCGTGAGGACTCTGACTGGGATATCGTCGTTCTACTCAACAAGCCCCCAATGCCCCACGAGGAACGTTATGCGATTGCATACGATTTGTGGGACAAGGCACAGGATTACGGAGAAGAAATCAACACTTTAGTCTATACCAAAGACCAATGGAACGATGCTCCGCCATCACTCTTTAAATACAACGTAAGAGAGGAAGGAATACAACTATGAGTTTATCAGAAGAAGA
>JAEEHQ010000117.1 GCA_016280915.1 Bacteroidales bacterium | reverse complement strand
TTCTGCCACCTACCGCACACTCTCTATGGGACCACTGCAAATGCAGTACCGCAAGATGGACAGCGACAATTATATCGAAATACTGCCGGCCGACACGGTGACCATCACCGGCCTGTTGCAGAACACGCAGTACGAGCTGCGTGCAAGGACTATCTGCACAGCGGGCGACACATCCGGATGGCGTATCATCCCATTCACCACCCAGTTGCAGGAGACCGACCGCCTATATGTGAAGGTTGGCGGTGCTGGAGCAGAAGATGGCACCTCATGGGAGAATGCCACAGCCGATTTCAACTGGGCATTAAACACCGCTGCCGCCATCCATCAGGCATTCAATATCCGCCCGCAAGTGTGGGTAGCCGAAGGCACCTATTATGGCGACACTACAGCGACATCCACAGCCACATCCAGTGCGGCTTTCATCATGCCGACAGGTGTGGATGTCTATGGTGGATTCCAGGGCATCGAACCCTCCACCTACAACCTCGCCAACCGCGACTGTGAGGCGCACTCCGTCATCCTTGACGGACAGAACGCACGCCGCCTGCTCTACCAGCCTGCCAACATCTATTACGACAGCATCGTCTGGGATGGCTTTACCATCGCCCGCGGCTACTCGAACGAAAGTGGTGGCGGTGTATATCTCCGCCAAGGTGGCATTATCTCCAACTGTACTATCACCAATTGCCGCAGTACCAACTATGGCGGAGGTGTATACGCTGTGAGCGGCACCGTTCGAAACTGCCTGTTCCTCTCCGACAGTGCCAGCTCTGGCGGTGCAATCTATACTTCAAACAACAGTTGCATAGTGTCCAACTGCACACTCATAGGTAACAAAGCTTACTACGGCGGTGGTTTCTATGGCAGCGGACAATATTACAACTGCCTAATTGCCAACAATACTGCCAACTACTACGGTGGCATCTACTTCTATAGTGGAAACATGTACAACTGCCATATCGTTGCCAACCTGTCTCTCTCTAGTTCGACTCTCAACTACAATTACGGACATGTATACAACTCCCTATTCTGGGGCAACCGTAGACCTAACTACCCCACAGCCGACCAAATCAGTGGCAACAGCAGCAGCGCCTACACTCGTTGTGCCTTTGAGGGCAACTATCCCAACTACGCCACCATGGTAGGTTGCCTCACCCTTAGCTCAGAGAATGAGGGCAATTTGACGAGTCCTCGATTCGTGCGACCTTCCATAGGTGTAGGGGCCGAATATGCTTTAGGTAACGACTGGACGCTGCAAGAGGGCTCTATCCTTATCGACCGCGGCTATATGGACAGCACCATCGTGCTGCCCGCAACCGATTTGGCAGGCAATCCCCGTGTGCAGAATGGCACGGTGGATATGGGCTGCTACGAGTCCGCCCATCTCGGCCTCATACTGCCCGAATATCCGAGTGGCATCATCTATGTCACGTCGACTGGTGCGGGACTGCGCGACGGCACCTCGTGGGCCAATGCCATGGACGACATCAACACCGCCGTCCTCCACTCATCCCTGAGCGGACACCCGCAGGTGTGGGTGGCCGAAGGCACCTATCAGGGCGACACGGGGGCAAACGCCTTCACTATGATGGAGGGAGTCGACGTGTATGGCGGCTTCGTGGGCAACGAACCTGCCACCTTCAGCCTTGATGCTCGCGACGTGGAGACCCATCTCACCTTATTGGACGGCATGGGTAGCCGACGGGTGCTCAACCAACCTATGGCCTGCACGTCCGACAGCACAGTATGGGATGGCTTCGTCATCAGTGGCGGACGCCTCACCAACTCTGGTAGTTATGGTGCCGGTGTCCACCTCTGTCAGGGCGGCATCCTGTCTAACTGTACAGTCACCAACTGCCGTTCCTACAGCAATGGCGGCGGGGTGTACAGTGTTGGCGGCACCCTGCTGAACTGCACCATCACGTCCGATAGCACAGACAATAGCGGAGGAGGACTTTATGTCACCAGTCACACTACGGTGCGCAACTGCGTCGTCACGGGCAACTGGGCCTATTCGTACGGTGGAGCATATCTTTCCAGTTCCGACATGTACAACAGTCTCGTTGCCAACAATACCGCTCAGACCTACGGCGGCCTGTATGCCAATTCCAGCAATGTGTACCACTGCGACGTAGTGAGCAACCTCTCGAACGACAACGACCCCGCCAATTACATCTACAACTGCACCTTCTATAATTCCCTCTTCTGGGGCAACCGGCCCAACCTGAATCAAGTTACACCCAACAATTACAGCACCTTCTACAATTGTGCCTTCGAGTATTGCATGCCTGTCAACTGCACCCCGGTACAATGTGTGGTGCTCAACTCCGCCAACACTGGTCACCTCACGAGCCCGAGGTTCGTGCAACCCGCCTACGGAGCTGGTGCAGACCATGCCAATGGTTGCAACTGGACCTTGCAGGAGGGCTCTGTGCTGATAGATCACGGCAGCACCGACACCACAGTTGCCATGCCTACCTACGACTTGGCGGGCAATCCCCGTCCGCAGAACGGCCGAAGCGACATAGGCTGCTACGAGTCGCCCTACAGCGGCATCACGCTGCCCACCTACACCGACGGCATTATCTACGTGACCGCCACGGGTGCGGGTCTGCGCGACGGCACTTCATGGGCTAACG
>JAEEHQ010000116.1 GCA_016280915.1 Bacteroidales bacterium | reverse complement strand
TTCACTTTCAGACGACTTCATCCTCTTTGTCCAGACTGAACTAAACCTTCGCCCTAGAAAAAATTTGGATTATTCTTCCCCGAAACAAAAATTCTTACTATCTTTGCACAACAGTGTTGCACTTCAAGGTTGAATCTATAGGAGCTTTTTCTCAATCAATACTACAATAATAAACAACAAATGACGTTATTTCAAATTATCTGGCTCTACTCATTTTCGGCAATTATGTTATGAAAAAGATACTGCACTTATTCCTTTGGGGGTTCTTAACGGTTTGGATAGCCTTCCTGGGTGGCTGCCGTCCGAATCAGCACAACCAACGACCCTCAGGTGTGGACCTTGCCCTTCGGGCACATGTGGACAATTACAACAAAGCGGCTTTCCTCAACCGCTACGACGACCCCTCCTGCGCCATCCACGAGGCCTACTGCGCCTTGGAGCTATTACACGACTCGTTGCCCAACTATTACGACGGTCTTCTCCGGGCTTACAACAACTTGGCGTTCGGCTACTACATGCTGGCCGAACAGGATAGTGCCCAAGCCTATATCGACAGCGTGCTGACCCTGTCAGAGAGCCTCTCCCACCCCCTCTTCAATAAGTCCAACAATATCACCACACCCACCCCAGAGAAAACTGCCACCTCCTCCCAAAAAGCGCCCCAACCCATCCGCAAGAGCGGTGCCAAGAATGCTGAAGTAGAACAACTCATCGCTCAGCTGATGCGCATCCGCCTGCTCCAACGCAATTGCCGCATAGCCGAGTCATACCAATTGCTCTACGATATCGACCAGTCGCGCGTCTTGAAACTGGACCCCAACAACTACCTCTATTCCTATGCCCAGATGGAGTATTTCATCACCTCGCTAACCCTCAACTACCATTACCGCAACAGCGCCCTGGCCTCCTCTTCCTCCACCCTACTAACTCCATGGACAAAACAAGCCATGAAAGAGCTATTGGAGAAGGTGGAGGAAACACGTCCACACCTCAAATGCGACTATGCCGAGGACATGTCGCTCAACTACGCCATGGCCCATTGCTATTACCGGTTGGCCTCCGCCTCCAACGGCGACCCGAAAATCCTCGCCAAAGCCTACGACAATCTGGCCAGCACCCTCCGAATCCTGGCTAAGCCCAATCAATACAGCATCTACCACTTGGCCAACGTGTTCCAACTACAGGCCTTTATCGTGGCAGACACCGACATCGCTCCTGAGATGTATTACGAGTGCTGCAGCCAACAGCTCAAACTCCTCGACAGCCTAAGCTGGCCACTCTACCCTGTTGACTCCTTGTACCTCGAAGGGGAATACGGCCTTGACATGTTCCGTATCAGCACCGACCTCTTCTTCCGCACCACCGACCCCTACCAGCATCTGGGTGCCGTGGTGGCTGCCGCCGAATATTGCTTGCGCATCCAAGACTACGACGAAGCCTACCGCTACTATACCTTGATACTAAATGACACCTCTTGGAACGATGGCATCGCTCCCAAATTCGAGTCGATGCTCTACGACGGACTCATCAGAATGGGCTACTCCGATGACCCTGTCGACAACGCCAATTGGTATGCCCGCGAGATGGAGCTGCAGAACTTCATCCGCGAAAACGAGAGTGCCGACGTGATGCTGCAAGACCGTCTGGATCGAGCAGAAAACCGCAACAAGTACTATGCTGTTGCCATCATCGCCACCATTCCTTTCCTCATCATCCTGTCCATTCTGGTGCTGCTGTTGGTGAACCGCTCGCGCCGACTGCGTGACGAAAAGACCGCGCTCCAGGAGGCCAAACGTCAAGACGTGGAGCGTATTGCCAACGTAGAGACCTGCCTCTCTGTCATGCGGCACGATGTCAACCCATTCCTCTCCTATCTGCAAAACAAAAAACTGAGTCCGGAGATGCGACAAGAAGTGCTTGACCAACTGTTGCGCACCTTTGCCAACATCAAAAACTGGACCAACCTATCCATCCCCAGCGGACTTCAATTCCAGCCATCGGTATTCCCGCTGAACGAAGTCTTCGACAGCGTGGCCGGCTCCTGCGCACGGCTTGACCACGATGTAGACCTGATTTTCTACCCAACCACCCTCAAGATAATGGGAGACCGGCAACTGACAGAGATATTGCTGCGCAATCTGGTCAACAACGCCTTGCAGCATACTCCTGAGGGCAAAGTGACCATCTACGCCGAACTCTACGACAAAGACAACCGTTTCGTTCACATCGAAGTGGACGACACCGGTCAAGGCATGGACGAAGAAACCTTAGAAAATCTTTTCCGCGCCGACAAAAAAGTAAGTCCCACCACCGACCCCGATGCTCCGCACGGCACGGGATTCGGACTCATCCTCTGCAAATACATCATCAAACGGCATGACGACAACACCCTCAGAGGCTGTCGCATATGGGCCGAGAGTGAACTGGGCAAAGGTAGCACCTTCCACTTCATTTTGGCTGGTAGCGACAACGACGGATGGACCGCAGACCCTTGGAGAGAGAAACAGAAAAAAGATAATAACAAATCATAAAGAACAAATTACAGCACGCTATATGGAACCCATCAAAATCATGATAGTTGACGACGAGCCTATCATCCGCAAGGCTCTCAAAGCCGAACTGAACAGCCAGCAAGCCACTATTGCCTGCGGCATGAACGACGACGGCGAGATAGAATACCGCAGCGTCACGGTATTAGACACTTATGCCAACGGTGCCCAGCTGATGGCAGCACTTGACAACCCCCTCCCCCACCCGATGCCCGACTACCTACTACTGGACATGGAATTTCAGGGCGAACCTACAGGAGGCATTTTCATTGCCGACCGTGTGCATAAGAAATACCCCGACATCCGCATTGCCATCCTGTCTGGACGTTTCGACAACCCGCTGCCCAATGAGGGCAACCGCATCGACCGCATGCTGGAGATTGCGAGGGTGGTATTTGAGGCCTTGGAGCATGGTGCGCAGGCCTTTGTGAGCAAAAATGCAGCAGGAGGATTCTCGGTGGAGAATGTGTTGCGTGCTATCGAGGGATTGGAACGAGGCGAGAAATACTACTTCAACTATCCCGTGATGATGACGCTGAAAGAGGCCGCCGAGCTCTATGTGAAACATTCCGCAGCGATGCATACCGACATCACCCTTAGCGACACGGAGCGCAACCTGCTACTGCTCGAGGCGGCCGGCTGCACGGCTTCGGAAATCGCCACCTCACTCAGAGAGACCGACAAGAGCATTCAGGAACGCCAGAAAGAGCTGTCACGCAAGCTGGATATAGTGAACAAGTCGAGCGCAAGGATTGCCAAAGCCATGCAGTATGGACTCATCGATGGACGTGAAATAAAGTATTTAAAACGGTAATCCATCATCAAAAAAATAGGCTCGCCCATAGCACGATTTTTAGCATAAAGAATGTCAATTAGGCATTTTTGCAAGGAGAAAATTGCAGAAAGGGGAAATAATATTTGCTTAATAGTCAATGCTTCGCAAAGAAAAAGCAAAAAATATTTTGCCATTTGAGAAAAACTTCGTACTTTTGCAATCGCTTTTGAAACGAAAGGTCGTTTGGCCGAGGGGCTAGGCACAGGTCTGCAAAACCTGCTACTCCGGTTCAAATCCGGAAGCGACCTCAAACAAAACGGAGCCTCCTAACAAATAGGAGGTTCTTTTTTTGTGTCTCCCTCCCCAAAGCAAGAACAATTGTGTGCTTGGCATCACCTGATGAGTGTGAGGGTGCCACTAAGCGTTTGGAATCCTGCAGGTGTATCGATGTCTTTATAGCGACATTTGTAAACATACGTCGCCGCGGGACACGGCCGTCCGTTATGGGTGCCATCCCAAGGAGATTGGTCCGTGGTGTGGTAGACAAGCGTGCCGCGACGGTCGTAAATCCATAGTTCATATTGGAGAATCCCCTGCACAACCGGCTGGAAGGTCGCGTTGGGTTCCACACCTGGCGTGAAGGCATTGGGCATATAAAGTGCCACTCGGCGAAATGGGACCACCTTGATGGCCGAGTCGGCGCAATCGGCCGTAAAAGCAACCATCTTCACCACCACGCTGTCGCCCTCCATCCAAGGCTTTATCGGGAAGACCGTGTGCACATCGGCACTTTGCTGTTTTACATCATTGAGATACCAATTTCTACCACACCAAAAGTCATTATCCATTCCTCGATAACTGATACTATAGTCCTCCACTTCCAGCTCCAAATGGTCGTAGGAAAGATGGTCGGGCGAGACATACATCTGCGCCACCACCGTCTTGACCGGCTTCAGCTCAATGCGACCTGACGATGGACATTGGGGAGTTGCCCGGTAGTCAACATCAACCTCATAGACAGTAGGCACCTTTGGCGTTACAAAAATATTGGAAAGATGCTCTTGTCCTATAAGGGAAGAATCCATCGGCGTTGAGGTCCAATGAAAAAACATGCCGTTTCCGTCGTCATAAACCATTAATTTGTACCCCACAGGAGGCACACATTGGATTCTTGAGCCAGGAGTAGCAAAGGGATATTCCAACACCGACAGCCGAAGAATCACCACACTATCGCACTCGGTGCCAACCCGTGGCAACGTATCGTAGTAGTACCCGCTGCTGGTTAGGATACGACCGTTAAAATCATATTGCATGCCTTCGCAGACGGAATCGTTGACCCGAACCAACGTGTCGGAACATGGCGACTGCGCCCTGAGTGGTATACCCGAACAAAAAGAGCAGACAACAAAGACCGCCACACAAAGTATTCGCTTCATAGTCTTCCCTTTCCCATTTAATCGTTGTTATTCCGATGATAGTGTCATCAACACCACATATTCCTCACTACCCCCCTCGGGCCGCTGAAAAAGCAAGAGCGTATCGTTTTGCCGCACAAACCGCCACCTGATGAAAGCCTCGCCACCCGAACTGGTTACGATCAGCGAATCGCCCACCGCATAATAAGGATAGGTCATCAGCAGGTCATAAAACAAGACAGAATCCTCAGAGATGCACAACTTGCTCCCCGTCGGGTCCTGCGGACTTATCCAGCAGCCCACCAAGGGGCTCCTCTTCGGGGGTTCAGGCTCGGGCAACACCTCGTCGAAAGCAATGCCCTCTTCCTGTCGAGTCGCTCTGGAATCACATGCTCCCAAAAAAGTAGCCAATAGCACCATCGCGAAGCACGTTACCTGCCTAACCCATTGACATGGGCCGACAGACCTGTCCTTTTCCTCACTCTTTACAGAGAGCGGCATTTGGCAAGAATAAGCATCCCGACGTTGCCCGCCTTGTTTTGGCAGGCAACGACAAGCCTGTTTTCTATGCAAATACCGCTCCGTCATAACCATTATTGTGGCATGCAAGCCTGGATGACCATCTCGTACAGTTCCTTGGTGGTGATGCCCATAGCGCGGGCCTGCTTGGGGACGATACTCTCGGCACTCTGCCCGGGGATGGTGTTCACCTCAAGGAAGAAAAGCTCCTGCTTCTGTGTGTCGTAGATATAGTCGAACCGAACAATCCCACGGCAGTCAAGCAGGTCGTAGAGCTTCGACGAAACCTCTTGAATCTGGTCGCTGACCGCCTTATCGACCTCGGCGGGCGTCACCTCATTGCTGAAACCGTCGTATTTAGCGGCATAATCAAAAAACTCATGTCCACCCGTGGGAATAATCTCGGTGACGGGGAAGACATATTTCTGCTCTTTGGTGCGGAGCACACCACAGTCGAACTCGCGTCCCTGAATGAACTCCTCCACCAGCACTTCGCTGTCCTCGGTCAGGGCCTCCCTGATGGCGGGCATCAACTCCTCTGGACGTTTCACCTTGGTGGTAGCGACACTACTGCCACCAGCAGCAGGTTTCACAAAGACCGGCAGCGAGAACTCGTTGAGCAGCGCGTCGGCATCAATTGGCTGGTTGCCATAGAGCAGTTTCGACTTGGCCAAGCTGACCACGCCAAAGCTGCGCACCACGGGGTTGCAATAGCCCTTGTTGAAGGTGAGGGCGGAGGTGTAGAATCCACAGGTGGTATAGGGAATTCCCAGCATGTCGAAATAGCCCTGCAGCACACCGTTCTCACCCGGATTGCCATGGATAATGATAAAAGCCAGGTCGAAACGTTCCACACCCTCGACCGTAAAATTGTCGCGGTTGACAGGACGGTGGGCACCATCATTGTCAAGCCAGTACCAGCCGGCACGTTCCACCACAATCTTATAAACATTATACTTCTGGTGGTCGAGGTTCTCATAAACCTGACAGCCACTATTGATAGAGACATCGTGCTCTCCTGAATAGCCGCCCATAACCAGGGCGATGTTCTTTTTAGTCATAATATATATAGGTTTTTATTTGCTTTGTTATTCATGCAGCGGACGGTGCTGCCGTTGTCGCCACAATCGCTCCTGCTGGCGGGCAACCTCGCGAGTGGCATCTGACATGAATGTCTGCTGGAAACGTTCCCAAATGATGTCAACTGCCACATCGCTGGGATGGCACATGTCGCGGGCATAAAAACGGTAGTCGCGCAACTCGTCCATCACTATCTCATAACTATCAAAATAATAGCAGTTCTCATGCTCCTGCACCAGTTTGTCCACGGCCAACAAGAGGGTGCCTTTGCTCAACTGGTTGCCGTGGGCACCATCGGCAAGATGGCGGATAGGACTGACCGTGAAGACAATAGGGACGCCAAGGTCGTCGAGTATCTGATACCGGAAACAATCAACTACCTCCTCCACCGAGAGCCTACGACGGAGGAACTTGGCAGCAGGAAGCTTGTGGCAGTTGGCCACTGGCTGGCCCTGCATGGCGGGAGCGGCAGCAGGGTCGTTGAGGAAGAAAGTATAAGCGGTTCCCAGCGTAATGATAATCAAAGGATTGCGCTGCAGAAACAGATAGGTGTCATGTATCGCCCGATTGCATCCATCAAGCACCTGCGCGCTATCGGCATGCGAGAAACGTCCGTGATGGAGCCACGAGTGCCATAAACCCTCATGCCAAACCAGATAGTCCTGACTGATGGGTTCGTCCTGCATAGCCCTACGGAGACAGAGCGTAATGGAAAAAGGATTGTAGAGTGTGCCAAAAGGATTGCAGAGGCAGTCGAAGCCAGCCATCTGCAGCCGCGCTCCTATCTCATCCGTAAAGCACGAACCCAACAAGAGCAGCGGGGTCTTGTGGGAGATGCTGAGCGCAGAAGGGGCTATATTTACAGGCGTGGACAGTTGCAATTTATCTAAATTAATCTTTCAACATAATTGGTTTGACATCGCTCACATTGGGCAGGGAAGACAGGATGGGCAAAAACTCGCGCGGGTCGACACGCATATCGCGGGTTTTCATCGTCAGGGTGAGGTTGTGTTCGAGGTCGATAATTTGAGCCTCCAGGGGCACCTTACCCTTATGCTTGTCGGCCAAAGCCTTGAGCTCTTTGCAGAAAGGCATGGTGATATGATTCAGGTAGATATTGAACCTGATTAACTTGGTGTACTTGTCCAGCACCTGGCTCAGCATCATCATCTCATTGATGGTCACCTTGGGACGTGACTTATATTCTGTTCCGTCGGGATTCAAGCGCGAGAACTGCGAGACACGTCCTTTCATGTAAACGAACAAATCCTTCTGGAAATAATTCTTAAACTTAAGAAAGTCATCCTTGTAGAGTTGGAGCGTGAAAGAACCCTCGTAATCCTCCAGCACCATGCGGCCGTAAGGGTCGCCGTTGCGTTGCGAGATGCCGTCCTTGGCTTCGGTAACGATGCCGCCAATGCGGAACTCCTTCCCCACCCAGTTGTTGAGGTCGTTCAAATCGGCACAATGGGCGGTGACGAAATTGGACATCTCAAACTTAAACTCGTCGAGGGGATGGGCGCTGAGGTAAAGGCCTATCACGCTGAACTCCTCGCGGCAGCGTTCCACCACCGACCACTCCTGGCATTTGGGTATGTCGGGATGGTCTTCTTGCTTTATCTCATCGCTCATGTCGAAAATAGACATCTGCGCACTCTCGGCATTCTCGCGGTTGCGGGTGGCCCAACGCATCAGCTTCTCCACAAAGGTAGGTGTCGATTCCAAATCATTCTCCTTGTAGAAATACTGGGCTCGGTGCATCTCCCCCACCCCATCAAAGGCGCCTGCCTTCACCAGCACCTCCAAATTCTTGCGGTTGATGGCTCGGATGTCCACCCGACTGAGGAAATCGAAGATGTCGGTATACGCCCCGTGGGCTTCGCGTTCCGAGATAACGGCTTCGGCGGCAGCCTCTCCCATGCCGCTGATGGCTTGGAGACCGAAACGGATTTTGCTCTCGCCATTGACAGAGAAGTCCTTCTCCGACTCGTTGACCGACGGGGCCAGGATGGCGATGCCATTCTTGCGGCAGTCGTCCATCAACTCGGTGACGCGCTTGATATCGTTCTGTGCGCTGGTCATCACAGCAGCCATATACTCGGCAGGATAGTGTGCCTTGAGGTAGGCCGTTTGGTAAGCCACCCAGGAATAGCAGGTGGCGTGAGATTTGTTGAAAGCATAGGAGGCAAACTTCTTCCAATCCTCCCAAATCTTGTGGAGCGTCTCGTGCTTGTGGCCGTTGGCCTCACCCCCTTTGTAGAAGAGCACCTCCAGCTCGTTCATCTTCTCTATCTGCTTCTTGCCCATGGCCTTACGCAACGTATCGCTCTGACCGCGGGTAAAGTTGGCCAGCTGACGACTCAGCAACATGACCTGCTCCTGATAGACGGTGATGCCGTAGGTGTCCTTCAGGTATTTCTCCATACAGGGAATATCGTACACTACCGGCTTGCGGCCCAACTTGCGGTCGATGAAGTCGGGAATGTAATCCATAGGACCCGGTCGATAGAGGGCATTCATAGCAATCAGGTCCTCAAAGACATGCGGCTGCAGCTCACGCAGATACTTCTGCATGCCAGCCGACTCAAACTGGAAAGTACCCACCGTGTTGCCGTCGCAATAAAGCTGATAAGTCAATTCGTCGTCGATGGGAATATGGTCGATATCAATATCCACGCCGTGGTTCTTCTTAATCATGCGGAGGGCATTCTTGATGATGGTGAGGTTCTTCAACCCCAGGAAGTCCATCTTAATGAGGCCCACCGTCTCCACCACGTGGCCGTCATACTGGGTCACCAGCACCTTGCCACCCGACTCCTTATCGTCGATGGTGCAAACAGGGGCAATATCGGTAATATCCTGTGCGCCAATGATAACGCCACAGGCGTGAATGCCCACCTGCCGGTTGGTGTCCTCCAGTTCTGCGGCATAGGTGAGCATATTCTGCAATTCAGGACCCTCCTCGCCTTCCGAAATCCGGTGCAGCTCAGGCACATACTTATAGCAGTTGACCAGGTTGACCTTGGGCGACTTGCCCTTCTCGTCCTTGATATTGTCGGGGAAATTGCGGTCGGGAATAAGTTCCTTGAGGTGGTTGACCGTGCTCAAAGGCACCTTCTCCACACGGCCCACGTCGGCAATGGCAGATTTGGTAGCCATGGTGCCATAGGTGATGATATGGGCCACCTTTTCCTGACCATACTTGCGGGTGATCCACTCCAGCACCTTGCCGCGACCGGCATCGTCGAAGTCGACATCGATATCGGGCAGCGAAATACGGTCGGGATTCAAGAAACGTTCAAACAGCAAGTCGTATTTGAGGGGGTCCACATCGGTAATCCACAGGCAATACGCCACCACACTCCCTGCAGCCGAACCACGGCCGGGCCCCACACTCACGCCCAGTTCCTCGCGGGCTCCACGTATATAGTCGGCCACAATAAGGAAATAGCCGGGGAAACCCATCGTCTTGATGGTATGAAGCTCAAAGACAATTCGCTCCACCTGCTCCTCCGTCAGCTCGGCCCCATAGCGCTTATGGGCACCCTCCCACACCAGTTTCTCCAGATAGTCAGCCTCGAACTTAATGCGGTAGAGCTTTTCATAGCCGCCCAACTTATGAATCTTCTTCTCTGCGGCCTCCGGGGTGAGTACCACCTCGTGTTTTTCATTCTGGGTGAACTCGTCGAAAAGCTCCTTCTCGGTGATGCGTTGGCGGTACTCCTCCTCGCTGCCGAAACTGGCGGGGATGTCGAACATCGGCATAATGGGGTCGGAGTCGATACTGTATACCTCCACCTTGTCGGCTATCTCCATGGTGTTCTCCAACGCCTCGGGCAGGTCTGCAAAGATGGCAGCCATCTCCTCCGGCGTCTTCATCCATTCCTGCTTGGTGTAGTGCAGGCGGTTGGGGTCGGCATAGTCCTTCTGGGTGGCCAGACAAATCAGGTGGTCGTGGGCCTCGCCATGTTCCTCCTCTACAAAGTGGACATCGTTGGTGCAGATTATCTTAACGTTGTTCTCGCGTGCCAGCTGAATAAGCACCGGATTGACCTTCTCCTGCATGATGTAGGTGTCGCGGTTGCTATTGGGCTTGTCGGTCTTGTGGCGTTGGAGCTCGATATAGTAGTCGTCGCCAAAAACGCTCTTGAACCATTTCACAGCCTTGTCCGCACCCTCTATGTCCCCGCGCATAATCAGCTGCGGAATCTCGCCGCCCAAGCAGGCCGAGCAGACGATAAGGCCTTCGTGATATTTCTCCAACACATTGTGGTCGATACGCGGACGATTGTAGAAACCGTCGGTATAGGCAATGGAGGCCAATTTGCAAAGCGAGTGGTAGCCCTTCTTGTTCTTTGCCAGCAGGATAAGGTGGTAGCCGCTGGAATCCACTATGCGCTCACGTCCGGTCTCAGGGTTGATTTCCTTGACATTCTTATCCATGTCGTAGAGGGTGCGGCGGGCACAATAGGCTTCGGTGCCGATAATGGGCTTGAAGATTTGTTTCTTCAACTCCTCAATCTTATATTCGGCCTCCTGCTTCTCCTCTGGCGTGGCCCCATCGTTCTTTAGGACAGCCTCCTGCTCCTTTATCATATCTTTCACTTTGCCGTTCTCCTTGTTGCAGGTATCCACCAAATCCTTGATACCAAACATGTTGCCGTGGTCGGTCAAGGCCATGGCGTACATGCCGTTTTTCTTGGCTTTTTTGATGAGGTCGGGCACCTTGCTCATGCCGTCCAGCATAGAGTAGTGGGAGTGAACATGCAAATGTGTGAAATTCATAATAGTAAACTTATATCAATAGGTAGTTCGAAAATGCAAATATACAAAAAAAATCCGACAGGGCATCCCACCTTTTTCCACATTTTATCAACCATACGCAAAATGCAGCAAATGAATCCGTAAAAGACACTCCCCCCGCCTCGGTTGCCCCCTTTGGCTCCAACACGACCCATTCCCTGCCCTTTAAAAAAGTAAATTTCAGAAAGGCAAAGAGTGCATTTTATTGTGTATCTTTGCCATCCCAACAACAAACAAAACATCATGAGTAAAAGAATTGTATTACAAATAGTTGTCATCGCATTACTTTTGGTTTCATGCCGGCAGCAACGGGCAACCGTCGCCCTCGAAGCCACCCCCACCCAACCCAATTACGCCGAAGAATCGCAATGGTATATCAGCGACCGACAGGCACCCGTCGACATCTTTTACATCATCTCCACCGAAACAGGCGACTACACCCGCAACGGGGTCTCCTGCCACTATGCCGACACCTACAACGACAGCCTTCGGCAGCCCCTCCTTGGCGAGATGGTGGGGGTGGACTCTCTTTTCTCTGGCAAGTTGAATTTCTTCTCGCCCTACTACCGCCAATGTTCCCTGCAGTCCTTGACCTCCGACAGCCTTACTCAGGCCCGCACCTCGCTGCCTATGAGCGATGTAAGCAACGCCTTCGACTACTATCTCAAACACCTCAATGGCGGCCGCCCCTTCATCCTGGCAGGCTTCAGCCAAGGGGCCTTGGCGGTGGTCAACCTACTGAAAGGGATGGACTCCGCCACCTACAGCCGCCTTGTGGCCGCCTACGTGATCGGCTGGCGTGTCACCACCGACGACCTGGCACAAACCCACTATATCCTACCCGCCCGTGACAGCGCTGACCTCGGCGTGACCATCTGCTACAACTCCGTGCGCGACAACAGCTGTGCCATCCCCCTGCTCAGCGACGGCAACCGCATAGCCATCAACCCCGTCAACTGGCACACCGATGCCACCCCCGCCACCCTCACTACCCCACTCTCCAACGACACCCTCACCATCGCCCTCGACACCACCACCCTCCTGCTGCAAGTGCAAGGCTATACGCCCACCGACTACATCCTGCCCCTCATCGGTCGCGAAGGCAACTACCACAGATTAGAGATACCCCTCTACGCCAACCACATCCAGCGCAACATGGCCCTCCGCGCCCAACGGTTCCTCACCCATCGCACCCAACACCCCGCCAAATAACGTCCCAAACCTGCGCCCGCTAGAAGACTTTGCCAAACAGTCAGGGATGGCTCTGCATTATCCATTGTCACCACCCCTGTCAAACGATTCAGTACGGCAGCAGATTATTTGACAAGCTAATCAGTTTAACCAGCAAAAATCTGTCAAGCGATTTCAAGAAAACTCAATCCGTGCCGGAAGCACGCGCATACAAATGTCCCTTCATCGTTCCTTCGTTCCACCTTCGTTGTTTGTCCGTCCACGAGCGAACAAAGGGCGGACTTAGGGCGGACTCACCCATATAGGAGAAATGATCAACCTGATTGTTAGATAAACACAAATTATCACGAATAAACCATTAATTTTTTGATGGTTACATGCCATTTCGCGTCTATTACTCAAGTGGGGATGATAAATTGCGCGATTTGTAGAGGACACCTAATTTTTATGTTCGCAACGTTACGCAAAGCGAGAGCAGAGGAAGCTTGCTTGCTCTGCCGAGCCCAAGTAACGTCATGGAACATAACAATTGGGTGCGCCAGCCATTCATGGATCATTCATGGTAATTTACCTCCCTCTGTTGTGTCGGATTTGCGATCTCCGTTGTGTCGATTTGCAATCCGACACTTCTTATTATCATGATTTGTAATCCGCTTTTTTTCTCGCAGAAAACGCAGATTTTACTATCAACTTTTATATTAAAACTGACTTTCAACTCTAAACTATCAACTTTCAACTTATTTAGGTGGGTTCTATAAATTGCTTTCAATCGATTTTGTTCTTATTTCGAGCAGATTTCCGTGCGGAAGGAGGGAGCAATGCGGTGCATTGTAACCGACTGACAATCGGAAAGATGCCGAAATAAGGGCAAAAGCGCT
>JAEEHQ010000003.1 GCA_016280915.1 Bacteroidales bacterium | reverse complement strand
TTCGCAAAGCGAGCGCAAAAGATGCTTGTGTCTTTTGCCGAGCCAAAGAAACGTCAGCGAAGCTAATGCGGTGCATTGTAACCGACTGACAATCGGAAAGATGCCGAAATAAGGGCAAAAGCGCTGAAAAATTTAAGTACATTCATATTTATTATTGTTTTTTAAATGTGGAATTTATAGAACCCACCTAAACTTTCAACTCATGGATTTCACATTTCGTGGTACACATTTTGCGAAATGCATTTTTTTGTCGCAACAATCTGGTGCGCCAGCCATTCACGGATAATTCGTGGTAATTTATGTCAAAAAGAAACCGTCCCCAAGTCAGTTCATTCGTGTCTTTCTGCGTTTTCAGCGTTTTCTGCGAGAAATCAATGTCCGCGCCAGTCCAACGGCACGGCACCAAATATCCACTGGGTCGGGCGAATTACCATTAATCATCCATCTTATTACACCCTCACTTGAGCCATTACTTGCTGCGATGCTTTTTTTTCTGTCGTTGTGAATGTTTTTTTTGCATTATTTTAATTATTTTTTCTATATTTGCAAAGAAGTAATTACAACACATAGTTGACGAATACTTAAATAAATCATATGATTACCAAATAATTATAAAATATATTCAACTATGAAAAAAAACTTATTATCCTTAATTGTTGTGCTTTTTTGCCTTTTACCCCCTCAGGCATGGGGGCAATTAATCCCCTAAGGACAAAACATAAAAAAACATTATTTATTACTCACCTAGAATTGCATATCATGAAAAGAATATTTATTATTTTTATTTTAGCCATTTCTGTCTTCGGACTGCGGGCGCAGGACACGATTAACCCATTTCTGATGGACCCAATCACGATTCCTTGTATTAGAGATTCGGCATCCAAGATCTACTTTGCTACCCCCGAAAATTCAAGGGCTTTTGATAGTATTCATAATCAAGGGATTTATTTTTGTACCCTTCATGATTTCCGAAGCCTGACCCAACCCCAACCGACAGTAACAGGCCTCAACATAGCCATGAGTTTTGGCACTTCGTCGCATACAAAATCCATTGAAGTAAGAGGGGTATTGATAATGATTCACAACAACGACTATAATAATCCCGAATACCATTTCACCCGCCCGGTATTCTCCAACAGCCTGCGTCCTTGCGACCATTATATGAACTTTGACCATCCTAATACCTGTACTGAACCCGGAGACACTGTTGTTCCTGTCTACTCCCTCTATTTTGAACATCCGGTTGCTGTTACCGACACTGCCTTGTTAGGTGTGTGTGTCTTCGATACAATCCCATGGGGACAGTTAATATACGGAGTCCGCATCAATAATTTAGAATGGTGCAATCCATATTGGCTTTCCTCCAATTTTACTACTGCTTTTTTACATATAAATAGTAATAAAATGTGGATAGGTGATAGCAATCTAGATGCGGAGCATAGACTTGGTCACAATTATTTTAGCCGATGTGTCTTCCCCATCTTTACTCTCCCCGACACCGACGAGTTCAGCTGCCCGGTGGTGGAGGACTTCGGCTTTGGGGGCATGATGGCGGGGAGTGCCCTATTCGGATGGAGCAACCCCACCGAACATACTTTGTACCAGTTGGCCTACGGCCCATACGACATGCCGCTGGACAGCCTGCAGGTGGTGGAGACCACGGGTAGTTACTACGAACTCTCCGAGCGGCTGCTGAGCCAGGATGTCTACTATCAGGCACGCCTGCGTGCCAAGTGCCACCATGCCTGTCCCGTGCACGACACGGTGCTGTGGACGGCCTGGTCCGACACGGTTTTTTTCTACACCGGCGACCACATGCCCGACACCTCGCACCACTCAGGCCAGCCTGAGGGCATCGCCGAGGCCCAAGGGCAGGCTGCCTTCGTCCTCTCCCCCAATCCCGCCCACGGCAGCGTCAACCTCACCCTAAGTCACACACCCGCAGAAGGCACCACGCTGACCGTCTTTGACGGCATGGGCCGCGAGGTGCTGCGCCAACCCCTCCGCGAGCAGGTCACGCGGATAGTCACCTCGGGGTTTGCCGCCGGCGTATACACCCTGACCGTCTCCGGTCCGCAAGGCACGGCTTCGCGCCGCCTATCGGTGGAATAGCCCTCGGATTATTGCAATCCGGATTGAAAATCCTTATAATAGGTTGCGTCAGATTACAAATCTGACGCAACGAACCACAAACTGGAACATCCGCTGCGACGGGAGGACACTCCCCAAAGAGTGTCCTACTTTTTTCCCTTACCTCTGGATTCTCCAAGTATAAACCCCAATCGGTCATTAGGGTTCATGCCAGATTAGAATTTAAAATGAATTTCGGAATTTTTTATCAATTTTTGATACATCAATTATTAATATGAAGGCCATATTATGACTGAACGCATCTGAAAGAATTAATATAAATTACTAACAACCACCATTATACGTTTTTTTTTATATTTTTTTTCTTTATACCACTTTTTTTTCTTATATTTGCAAGCGAAAAAAAAATGAAAAACAAATACACCTTATTATGAAAAAAAACGCAATACTATTCAGTTTACTATGCCTAATCGGGACCTCGACTGCGTTGGCGCAGAGCGTAGTCTGCAAAACGCCTAACACAGTCTGCGACACCACCATTGTGCGACATTGGAGGGGAAGCGAATACATCGTCTACACGGCTCATAGTTCCGGCACACGCACCGTCGCCTACCACAACCATGCCACTGGCAACATCATCAGCGCACCAGTTCCATCCTATGTAACCATCAACGACTTCCGTATAGCCAACGACTCGGTCTTTGCCGGCGGCTCTGTCAACACAGGCATCAAACGCGGCCTGCTGGCCTGCTTTGCCATCAACGACCTGCTGGCAGGAAACTTTTACTACCACAGCCTAGTTTGGTATCCTGATTCTACGCACATCGTGTTGGGCATCACACAGATTGAAGACGTGACGCGGCTGGCACTCTACAGGTACGGCGCAGGCACGCGCATAGCCTATATTGCCTACAACACAACCAACCCTATCGACCCAGCCGCCCCTTACCCTTACCGGGTGGGCTTTGGCGATGCCGCCTTCGTGAACGGCACATCTTGGGATATTTGCCATTATCACTTGAATAAGGATGGTATAGAAGAATATACCGACATCTGTGCCACCGAAAACAAAATCGTGATTGCCGCACGCACCAACGACTCTAACCGTGTGAAGTTTCAAGTCTTCAAAAAGGTGAGAGACTACACAAATCTAAGCCCCATCATCTATTCGAATCGGTACGGATGCTACGACCACCAGACGTTGGGAAAGGTCATGGTGGCTCCATTGGCTGGCAATTTGGTGTCGCTCGCCTATCACTATTACGATACCATCAGCAAAGGCCTGGCCATAAAGACGATAGACGTGTCGGGCAGCACCCCGGTGATTGTGGCCAGCATCAAATCCCCTGAAACCGCAACGAACACCTGGCACATGAACGACATGAGGTACGACAGCTACACCGACCATCTGCTCATCCTCAACTATATCGACGACCCATTTATGGCTGCTCAAAGCTATGTTTTCCAAATCGGCGCACCCGCAACATTGGTAGGGCCATACTCAGTCAGACATTGCCCCTATCCCAAAGTGCTGCATGCGCTAGACAATTGTACGCCAATGGGATTCATCGCATCGGGCACAGATGCAAACCCCAACCTTAATGTTTGGAAAGGAGTACCTAACCAGCCCGGCAACTGCGAAATTGAACAAGCCGTCGGCTTCTCCAACACAACGCCCACCTTAGACACCAAACTGAAACGACACCACTGTACTTACCCTCCTGGATTCTATTATTATTATACACCAGAAACGGCAACCCCAAAAGCTACTTACATTATTTGCCAATAAAAAAAAGACATACCATGAAAAAATATATCATTATAGCCATTATGGCCCTGAGCCTGAGCTTAGGGGGACAAGCGCAACATATTGTGCATATAGACACGGTGCTGACTCCTTATTTCCAGTTCGACTACGAAGATTGGCTGGAATCGGACCCTTTCCACAAAGCCTCCTTGGGAAGCAGCTATTTCAGTTGCTATCCCGGCAGTCCGCAAGTGCCTCTTATAAGAGGGGGGCAGGCTACGGCTATATTGGGAGACCAGTTGCAATACAATTATATCGAGGGAGGAGCAGATGTCTATGGCATAGCAGTTTGGAATCCCGACTACGATACCAATAACTTGGAATACTACGTACAGGAAGACTTGTTCTTGTATGATGCCCTGCCCGACACCTTTATGCTCAAAGCCACGTTGCCGTACACCCCCGGCAGTAATGTGAACTACTTCAACACACGATTCCCGACTAAGTGGATGCAACATGGGTTTGGTTGCGTCGTGCCTGATCTCTTTGGCTACAATACGCAACGAAACAGCGCACATTTCTTCGACAAACCCATACATGTGACCGACTCATTCTACGTGGGTGCAACGCAAAGAGGTTTTGCAAACTTAATGATCTGGACGCATGACGGAGAAGGAGGACATTGTCCTGTGCCTCACAGGTGGGGACATATTCGTGTGAGCAACATGGGCCAATTCGGCGACTCCACCTGCTGGCCTAGGATAAAACTGAAACAACGTTTTACAATATCTAACCCCTTCTTGTATTCTCTCAGCATTGCTGCTTGGAACGATAGCATACCCGAAGGCTACATCCTGAACCAATGGGTGGACCGCATAGCAGTGGATTTCTGCCTGATTGTGCCAATCATAGGACATACCGACACCCTCTGGGACTATGAGCTGCCCGACTGTCCATGGGTGCGGTGGCTCAATGTGACAGGGGTCTACGACGACACCACCGTGCTGCGGTGGGACCGCTTCGACGACGCCCACAGCCAGTGGCAGCTTGCCTACGGCCCCAAGGGCATCCGACCCGAAGATGGCACCCTGGTTGACTGCAGCCGCCCATCGTGGCGACACATCGACTCGCTGCACCGCGGCGACACCCTCGTGGCTTGGGTGCGCACCGTGTGCAACGAGTACGGCTACGAGTACTACAGCGATTGGAGCGACAGCGTCGAATGGTGTGGTGCGGAACAGCAGCTTTGGACCGAGCGGCCCAACGGCAACGCCGTTACCGACGGCATGGTGCGGCTGTCCCCCAACCCCGCCAATGCCGATGTATCGGTGTCGTCGGCCTACCGCCTCTTGGGCGTGGAGGCCTACGCCATGGACGGCCGTGCCGTGTATAAAGCCGATGCCCACGGCCTCACCCACACCTTCTCGGTGAAAGGATGGCCTCAAGGCACCTACCTGATTATGGTGGAGACCGCCTCGGGCATCGCCACCAAGAAACTGGTCGTCCGCCCGTGAGCCTCGCTCCTGCACTCCTTGACGACTGACGCGCAAGACAGCTGTCGTCTGTCATTAAGGATTAAAAGGATATAAGTGGTGCCTTTTTATTCATCGCTCTAATATTATGATGGGTTCTATAAATTAGATTTTGAGAGCGTTGATTTCTCCGTTTTCGCGATGCTCAGCTATCGAAAGTCCACAGGACTTTCTTCACTCCGGCACGCTGAGCTATATCTACTTGAAATACACCACATAAAAAGAGGTTGCTCCCATTCGGTCGCGACGTCGAAAAAAACGTTGCTCCCATCCGGTCGCGACGTCGAAAAAAAACGTTGCTCCCATTCGGTCGCGACGTCGAAAAAAAACGTTGCTCCCATTCGGTCGCGACGTCGACTTCCGCAACGTTTCTTCGAGACGTTTGCTACATCTCGGCATAGCTCGAACAAGTTCGGCTCTGCGCTCGGAAAAAACGTTGCTCCCATCCGGTCGCGACGTCGACTTCCGCAACGTTTCTTCGAGACGTTTGCTACATCTCGGCATAGCTCGAACAAGTTCGGCTCTGCGCTCGGGAAAAACGTTGCTCCCATCCGGTCGCGACGTCGAAAAAAAACGTTGCTCCCATCCGGTCGCGACGTCGACTTCCGCAACGGTATTGAGAGTTTGCCTCTTCGTGGCAATTAATAGAAGTCACCTTAATTTACTTGAAATTTACTCCGCATTTATGGTAATTTACTTTCTTCTGCTTTAGCAGCATGATGTTTTGCGCCTAAAGGCGAATTGAGTAAATACGGAGTAAATTAACGAGTAAATTAGGAGTAAATTTTTGTGCGGTGAAAGCAGATGGTTGATTTGAATGATTTTGAGTGATTTCCTGCGGGTAATTAAATAAGGATTATTGTATTCGGATTGAAAATCCTTATAATATTTTGCGTCAGATTACAAATCTGCCGCAACTGAGATTGCGGCACACCGTGCATGGATATTGAATAAAATTGAAACATTTTTAATTTACTTGAAATTTACTCCGCATTTATGGTAATTTACTTTCTTCTGCTTTAGCAGCATGATGTTTTGCGCCTTAAGGCGAATTGAGTAAATACGGAGTAAATTAACGAGTAAATTAGGAGTAAATTTTTGTGCGGTGAAAGCAGATGGTTGATTTGACTAATTATGAGGGATTTCCCTGCGGGTAATTAAATAAGGATTATTGTATTCGGATTGAAAATCCTTATAATATTTTGCGTCAGATTACAAATCTGCCGCAACGAACCACAAACTGGAACATCCGCTGCGACGGGATGCCGCTCATGCGGTGTTGAAACCAAAAGAGAAGCGGGAAGGTATTCTGTGAAATCCTTGAAAGTTTCGTTCTCGCCTTCACCTGAGTTAAAGAAGTATTTCGATTTGAAGAACTGTATATTAGTTGAGAAGAGGGAATCTCAGGAAGAAGAAGCGGAAGAGGCTTAAACAAAAGCAAATGAAAACCCCTAAGGGGAAATTATTACTGAGGGTAGGCGACGGCCTGCCCTCTTTTTTTGAGTGTCAAGTGTCAAGTGTCATTAAGGAATTTTCGGGTTTCTGCTTTTAGAATGACGGCCCGTGTTAACTGTGGTTGACATGGCTTCGGCTCGGTCTCGAGAATAAAATTCTCGGACGCTCGCTTTGCGCCATGGCCGAATCGGGCCGAATGGCGCTTGTGGCGCCATCACAACCCCCCGCGGTTGTTATGGTGCCATAAGCGCCATCACAACCGCGGGGGTTGTGTTCTCCGTTGCACTATCGCAACCATCCACTGGATGGTTGCTTCACATCCACCGGATGGTTGCTTCACATTTTTTTTAAGGTTGATGTAATAAATTATTGATTTTTGCGTAATTGTATGTATGAATGAAAATTATGCTTTGAATAACAACACTGAGCAATCAGGTAATGATGAAATGAGGGAACAGGTGCTGGAGATGATTATGAAAACCACCATGACCACAGGGATGTGGAAACAATTGCTGCGCAAAATGGTGGCGGAACGGCCCGACATGGCGGGATGGCTGCACCAAAATCTGGGTGAACAATCACCACAGCAGCAGCCCGAGTCTTCCTCCACTCAGCACAAAGAGTCCACTATGATGCTGGGCATAGAAGGTAAGTCCCCAATAGCACAACAATCGGACGACCCGCTGCACGAAGAATTGATGGCACGGCTGGACACTATCAATGAGGACGAATTGCTGAGCTGCCAAAGCAACGCACTCTGGGTGTTCAGACTGATGATGCAGATGGGTAATTTAGAAAGGGCTTTGACAGCCGCCGAAATGGACAAGAGCGTCTTCCTCCGCAATATTACCGAGGCCTTGGGTTATGACGAAGGAGAACGTTTCAGAATCTACAACTATTTGCGACGGTACGAGAAGTAAGCTCTTTTTGATTTTGAGTTTGCGTATTGGGCGATAACTATTTTGTGCACCGAATCAGGCTCTGGTGGACCTGCCTGACCTGACGCTGGCGAGGGTTACCCTCATAGTTGAGAATCACATAGTCGGCACGCATCATCTTTTCTTCAGCTGGGAGCTGGTTTCGCATACGGGACAGGAGCTGCTCGCGCGTGGAATGGTCGCGCAGTTCGAGGCGGCGAAGTCGCTCTTCTTGTTCGAGATAGACACAGATAACCTTGTCGACAAGGCGGTCGAAGCCATACTCGTAGGTGATGGCACTCTCGAAAATGACGTAGGGAGCCGACTGATGACGGTTGGCAAAAGAGAGAAAATCCTGCCACACACGGGGATGGATGAGGGCGTTGAGCTGCTTGAGGGCCTCAGGATTATTGAAGACGATGGCGGCGATGGCCTGCTTATTGGCTGAGCCATCTAGAGCAATGACGGAAGGACCCAAGAGTGTCCTCACCTGCTCGAGAAATGCAGGGTCGTTGTAGTAGGAACCTGCCACCTCATCGGCGACAAAACAGGGAATGCCAAGACTGCGAAAAGCGTTGAGGACGGTTGTTTTGCCACAGCCAATTCCTCCTGTAAGGGCAACAAGCATAGGTTTGGAACTCATAGGTTTGACGAATTTATAAACTATAGGGAATTTCTATTTATCAAGAATTAGAGAATTGGAGAATTTGTAAATTGCGTATTTTGAATTTGATAAGAATTAAAGGCTTTTATTGCAAGCAATAAATAGAAGTTGCCTATATACTATATTATTTTTGAACATCGGGTCACGCTTCACGAGTATTACACGAATCTGTTTTCAACTTTCAACTACTCTAAACTTTCAACTAACAACTACTCTAAACTATAAACTATCAACTTTACCGGGCCACGCTTCACGAGTATTACACGAATCTGTTTTCAACTTTCAACTACTCTAAACTTTTAAACTATCAACTACTCTAAACTTTAAACTTTAAACTATCAACTTTACCAGGCCACGTATCACGAGTATTACACGGATTTGGCAAGCTAAAGCTTGGGAAAACTCTCGCAGAAAACGCAGATTTTCTATCAACTTAAAACTATCAACTACTCTAAACTCTCAACTCTAAACTTTCAATAACCAATAAACAATAAACAATAAACTTTCAATAATAGAACATCGAAAGAAACGAAAAACACGAAAATGCAAGCTAAAGCTTGTTTTTTTAAAACACGAATTATCACGAATTAATCATGAATTAACCATTAATGGCTGGCGCGGGGTTGATGTCTCGCAGAAATCGCAGAAAACGCTGAGTTTACTATCAACTTTAATCTCTCAACTTTCAATAAACAATAAACTATAAACTATAAACTTTCAACTATCAACTCTCAACTACTCTAAACTATCAACTTTCAACTCTCAACTTTCAATAAACAATAACCAATAACCAATAAACTTTAATCTCTCAACTTTCTTACTGAATAATGACGTAACTGATGGTGGCGGGGGTTACGGATTTGATGCGCAACCGAGATGGAAAACGAGTGATGTATACGGGGAGTTCGGTAAGGGAGGATGAGGGGTCGTAATTGACTACGGCCTCAAACTGATTTTCGGAAAGATGCTGGTACTCTTCTACCGAAACCCAGAGGGAGACGCTGACATGGTCGGGATATAGGCGCACCTGACGGTTGGCGGCATCGCTCTTGAACTCGACAGGTACGGAGAGGGTTGTCTCAACATAATGACAGGCAGGCACGAAAATGCGGACGCTGTCGGCAGAAGCTCTTACATCGCGATATTTCTTCCATACGGGCTCTAAGGCCAGCATATAATAACCGCTGTCGGAGATATTGGCCACAGCGGCAGGAGCCGTATAGATTTCGGGTATACGACACAACGAAGCTGAGTCGCCATAGAGCCAGATCGTGTCGGGCTCTATGGTGGGGTCACCCGAAAGGCCCATTTGGTCAGCAAAGACGAAGTCGACATCGCGTAGTTGCGGCACATAGGCACGACTGCGCCTTTCTTTGGTAGAGAGCCGCAACTCCTCAAGACTGCTGGAGACCCCATGTGTGCCAGAAAAGCCAAACTGCCTGCTGATTTCATCGAAAAGAGCATTGCCAACCTTAACCACGGTGTCGCCGGTTACCTGGATGACGAACCGTTTGTCGCGCAAAGCAAGATAGCGGTCAATGGCATTGAAGCAGTTGGAGTTGACCACAACAGGAAGAACTGTGTCGGCTTGGGTGACAATAAAGCGGGAGGTGTCGATGCCACTCCACTCGACACGCACATCGATAGGGTAGTCGCTATGTTCGGACATAGTGACCACAAACCAGACGATAGTGGTGATGATAAGAATAATCCAGAAGTGGCGATGTTTCATTCGATGTAAGGGTATCGATAATAAGCGGCGTGCATCAGCACGCCGCATTATGAAAAAGACTTATGTCCTTATGTTATTTGAAAACAAAAACTGCTGAACGAAGAACAACATAAGGGCAAATCCGATGAGTGCTACTTCTTTGCCTGCTGATTTGACTGCTCGGGGAGGGGTTGTACCATGGATTTTTCAACGGTGACTATAACGCCGTTGGCAATCTCCACATCGATGGTGTGCTCAGCAATTTCGTGTACCTTACCATAGATGCCGCCACTAAAGCTCACACGGTCGCCTTTCTTGAGGTTCTCGCGGAACTCGCGTTCTTTCTTGGCCTGTTTTTGCTGCGGGCGAATCATGAGGAGCCACATGACCACAAAGATAAGGATGAGCCAAATGAGCATGCTGCTGCCGCCTTGACCACCGGCTGCTGATTGGAGGAGGATGAATAATGGGGTGTTCATTGTAGATTACTTTATTTTATTAATACTTTATTAATTAGCTATTTGAGCGGTTATCTTAAGCACTTTGCGCGAAGGTTGGGAATTGGAGGAGACAACAACCTCCTGGTATTGCTGACCCACCTTGCCGCGGGAGTTGAAGGTGACGGTAACGTAACCTTCGCCGCCCGGCGCGATGCGTCCTTTGGGATAGTCGGCAACGGTGCAGCCACAGCTGGCATGACAGCCAGAGATGACGAGGTCGCCATCGCCTTTATTGGTGAAATGAAAGCTGTAGGAGATACTCTCTCCCTCGGAGATGCGACCGAAATCATGGAGGTCGGCATCAAAGACAATGGAGGGAAGCCCCACCGACTGATTGTAGCCTCCAGCTGAATTGGGGTTCTGGATGAGGTCGACATCGAAGTCGGAGGAGTTGGAACCCGAATGGTTGCATGAAAGACAAAGCAACAAGGCGAAAAGAGGAAGTAGTTTTTTCATTTGGAGCTATTATAGGGCTTTTGAGTGATTAGTTATTGTTGCGGGAATGGATGTTGGCAACATTGGGGTCGGAGAAATCGGAAGTGTCTGGCTCATCGGAGTCGAAGAGCGAGGGGTCGAGCAGGCCGCGACCCGCTTTCTTAATGCGGCCAGCGGAACGAAGTTCGAGGATGAACTTGTCGAGGATGCCATTGATAAAGAGTTTGCTGCGCTCGGTAGAAAACTCCTTGGAGAGCTCGATATACTCGTCGACCGTCACGCGCTCGGGGATGCTGGGAAACTCGGTGAGCTCGGCCACAGCCATGTTAAGCATAAGGATATCCATCAGGGCAACACGGTCGTACTCCCATCCATTGAGATGGTCGCGAATCATCTTCTCCACATCAGCAAAATGGCGCATGGAAGCCAGCAGCAGGTTGCGTGAAAACTCAAAGGCATCGTTGTCCTTCTCGAAGCGGATATCGTGCATGAGGGGGATGGGGGTAGCCTCATCGGTGGTATCGTCGAGAGCTTTCAGCATCATAAAGTTATACTGGGCAATCTGGTCGAAATCGTCCTCCCAAAGCAAATTCTGAGGATAAAGGAAGTCACGAAATGGCTCGTAATTCATCAGATATTTGAAGAGGTTGAGGGCAAATTTCTGATCATTATCGAAAGTGGGCTTAGTGTCAAGGTATTCCTTATACTCAGGCATCTTGACCAAACCCGCATAAGCCTGACGGAAAATCTGGTCGTAGTCGACACCGCCCCAGTTGACATTGGCGGCCTCGCTGTGTCGACGCAGGTCGAAATTGTCGGCAAGACGGCAGATGAACAGGTTCTCAGGAATGCGGCGAACGGGGTTGCGCTCCTCGTCGGTGGGCAAATACTTGCGCTGGCCTTCATCCATGATAGCACCCGAAAACTCGGCAAAATGGACCAAAGCGGCCAACTGGATGGTGCCCAAGTCGTTGAGACGGGAAATCATGTGTTTGTAATTCTTCTCGACGACGTTGAGCTCTACGGGGTCGGTTTTTGCAGCATAGAGTGACTGCAGGACTTTGGAACGGAGAAAATGACGACTAAGCATTGAAAAAAGAGTTGGTTAGTTAATAACGAGGTACGAGAATATTATAATACAATATTAATAATCTTGTTGGGGACAAAAACCACCCGCTTGGGTTCTTTGCCATCGAGCCATTTCTGGGCCAACTTATCGGCCATGACGGCAGCAACGGCCTCCTGCTGGCTGATGCCATTGGGGAGCTCGAGGGTGAGACGCATCTTGCCGTTGAACGACACAGGATATGTGAAAGAGTCCTGCACCAACATGGCTGGGTCGTACTCGGGCCATTGGGCATCGCAAACCGAGGTATCGTGGCCCAGCTGGTTATAAACCTCCTCGGCAATATGGGGAGCGAAGGGGGCAAGAAGGATGGCCAGTTTTTCGATCACCTCATGAGAAACAACATCAAGTGAGGAAAGGTCGTTGACACAGATCATGAAGGTGGAGACGGAGGTATTGAAAGAGAAGCGTTCGATATCCTCGGTAATCTTCTTAATGGTTTGGTGCAAAATCTTGAGCTGGGGCTTGGTGGCGGGGGTATTGGAGCTGGTCTCAAAGAGTTTCCAGAATTTCTTCAGGAAACGGAACACACCCTCAATGCCATTGGTGTCCCAAGGCTTGGCCTGCTCCACAGGACCCAGGAACATCTCGTAGAGACGCAGCGTGTCGGCACCATAACGGGCCACCAGGTCGTCGGGATTTTGCACGTTGAACATCGACTTGGACATCTTCTCAATCTCCCAGCCGCAAACATACTTGCCATCCTCAAGCTCGAAGCGGGCCTCGGCAAATTCGGGGCGCCATTGGCGGAACTTCTCAATGTCGAGAATGTCGTTATTGACGATATTGATGTCGACATGGATGGGGACAGTATTCTCTGCACAGCCAGGAATATTCTTGGAAATGAACAGATTGTTGTCAGTCTTGCTACGATATACAAAATTTGAACGGCCCTGAATCATGCCCTGGTTGACCAGTTTGTGGAAAGGCTCCTGCTTGACGGCAAGGCCGATGTCGAAAAGAAATTTATTCCAGAAACGGGCATAGATGAGGTGACCTGTGCCATGTTCGGCGCCACCAACATAGAGGTCGACATTCTGCCAGTAGTTGACCGCCTCGGAGCTAAAATAGGCTTGGTTGTTGTGGGGGTCCATATAACGGAGATAGTAACCGCTGGAACCAGCAAAACCGGGCATCGTGCTGAGTTCGAGGGGGAAGACGGTGGCATTATCAATAAGGTTTTTGTCGACCACCTTGCGGTTCTTCTCATCCCAAGCCCACACCTGAGCGTGACCCAGCGGAGGCTCGCCCGTGGAGGTGGGTTTGAAATCCTTGACTTCGGGCAACTCGAGGGGCAGGCACTCGAGGGGCAACATATAAGGACGATTATTCTTATAGTAAACAGGGAAAGGCTCACCCCAGTAGCGCTGGCGGCTGAAGATGGCATCGCGAAGTCGGAAATTGACCATGCGGCTGCCGATGCCCATTTCCTCTACTTTGTTGATTACCGCTTTCATGGCATCTTTGACCTTCATGCCACTCACAGGACCGCTATTGACGGAGTAGCCCTCCTTACTGTCGATGCTCTCCTGCCAAGTGCTGGGGTCGGTGAGATGCGCGGGGTTGAGGTCAGGGGCAACCACCTGACGGATAGGCAGATTGAAATGACGGGCAAAAGCAAAGTCGCGGCTGTCATGGGCAGGAACGGCCATGATGGCACCGGTGCCGTAACCGGCCAACACATATTCGGAAACCCAAATGGGTATCTGCTCACCTGTAAGGGGATTGACGGCAAAAGCACCTGTGAAAACGCCCGAAACCTTTTTCACCTCGGCCTGACGCTCACGCTCCGAGCGGTTCTTGGCCCAAGTGACATAAGCCTCCACCTCGGCACGTTGCTCGGGAGTGGTAATTTGGTCAATCATTTCATGCTCAGGGCAGAGCACCATGAAGGTGACGCCATAGATGGTATCGGGACGGGTGGTAAAAATCTCGAATGAGCTTTCGGGAATAGGCAGGCCTTGACCCATATAAGCCTGCGAGCCGGGCAAAAGGCCATCCTTTTGGTTCACGGCCAAGGGAAACCAAACCGAGGCACCCTCTGAACGGCCAATCCAGTTGCGCTGGATTTCCTTGAGCGAGTCGGTCCAGTCGACCTCCTCGAGGCCATCGATAAGCCGTTGGGCATAGGCGGTGATGCGAAGGCTCCATTGGCGCATGAGTTTGCGCTCGACAGGGTAGCCGCCACGCACACTCAACCCGTTGACCACCTCATCGTTGGCCAGCACGGTGCCCAGCTCGGGACACCAGTTGACGGGGATGTCGGCAAGATAGGCCAGACGGAAGTTCATCAGGTAGTCCTGACGCTCCTCCTCGGTCATATCTTTCCAAGACTTGTCGCCACAGACCTCAACCGTACCATTTTCCAGTTGCTCCACCAGATGGCTGATGGGCATGGCCTTATCGAGTTCCTTGTCATAATAATGATTAAAGAGCTGCACAAAAGTCCATTGAGTCCAATGGTAATAATCGGGGTCGCAGGTGCGCACCTCACGTTCCCAGTCGAATGAGAAACCGATTTTGTCTAACTGCTCGCGATAGCGGGCAATGTTGCGTTCGGTGGTGATGGCGGGATGCTGGCCTGTTTGGATTGCATACTGCTCGGCGGGAAGTCCGTAGGCATCGTAGCCCATGGGGTGAAGGACGTTGAAACCGCGGAGACGCTTGTAGCGCGAGAAGATGTCGGAGGCGATGTAGCCCAGCGGGTGGCCTACGTGAAGACCTGCTCCCGAAGGATAGGGGAACATGTCAAGGACATAAAAATGAGGTTTGTTGGAGTTGTTGGAGCAACGATAAGTATGATGCTCGCGCCAATAATTCTGCCACTTGGGCTCAATTTCATTGAAGTTGTAATCCATTATTCTCTTCAGTTAACCTTTGTGCAATAGCCTATTACGTTACTTTCCGTTAAGATAGGGAAATTGCAAATATACATTTTTTTTTAATAAAAAGACATTTTTAGAATAGATTTTTCAAGCAACTTCGTTGCAACTTCTCCTTCACTTCGCCTAATTCCAATAAGATAGGTACTTTTTGAAAGTGCGTGCCCTACGGCACGCTGCGTTGTATTTACTTGAAAGCATGGCCGAACCGACGGAAAAAGCAGCGAGCAGGGAATCGTTCCTTGCAACTATGCGTTGCTTTTTAGGGATGAAATGCCGACACGATAGAATAAGTGAAAAGTAGCCAAATAAAAAATATATTAATACATTTTTGTTAGATTATTATTTTTTATGTATCTTTGCAATTCGCCAAAAGGCAGAGTAAACCCGAATAAACGTCTGCAACTTTGTGTTACAGAACTAATTCTAAAAAGTAAAAACCCAATTATGGAAGAACTGAACGAAAAGCAGGAAACCGTACAGAACGAGGAACTGCAACATGTTGTCGAGGCTACCGCTAATGACAATGACTCTAACTCAAATGTGAACCCCGAGCCCATCTCAGAGGCTGTACCCCAAACCCCAGAGAGCACTCCGGAAACCCCATCCGCTGCACATGAGGAGGCCGCTCCTGCAGCCGAAACCAACAACGCCGAGACTGAGAACAACACGGCAAATGAGGCCAACACCGCTACCGAAGAGGAGCCCGAAGTGGACTACTCGCAGATGGGACGCGAAGAACTTCTGGCCGCCTTCAACGAACTGATGCAGGAAGATGTATCCAAAATTCGCAATCGCGTCAGAGCCATCCGCGAACGTTTCAACTTCCTGAACAAAGAGGTTGAACAACAGGCTCTCAAAGCTTTTGAAGATGCCGGTGGCGACAAGGAGGATTTCAAATTTGAGAACGACGAGATTGCTCAAGAGTTCTACAAAGTCTGCGACAACTATCGTGCTCGCCGTCAGAAAATGCAAGAAGAAATCGAGGCCCAGAAGCAACACAACCTCGAAGCCAAACGTCAGATTTTGGAGGAGTTGCGCTCGTTGATAGACAAAGACGAAGAGACCCTGAAGCAAACCTACGACGAGTTCAACGCCATTCAGGACAAATGGAAAGGCATCGGCGACGTGCCCCGCGAGGAGATGAACGACCTCTGGCAGAACTATCATTTCCTGATTGAACAGTTTTTCAATAAAGTTAAGATTAGCAAAGAGTTGCGTATGCTTGACCTGAAACGCAACTTGGAACAAAAGATACAGCTCTGCGAACGCGCTGAAGAACTAATTGTGGAGACCTCTGTGGTGAAGGCTTTCAAAGTACTGCAAGACCTTCGTTCACAATGGAAAGAAATCGGCCCCGTGCCTACGGAGCAGAGCGACGAAATCTGGCAACGCTTCAACCGTGCTGCCGACCAGATTGACGAACGCCGCCGCGAATACTACGACCAGCGCAAGGAAGAGATGGATCAGAACCTGCTGGCAAAAAAGGCCCTCATAGCCAAAGCCGAGGAGGCCACGAAGGAGACGCCCCAAACCACCAAGGAGTGGAACGACACCACCGAGGCCCTCGACGAGCTGCTGAAACTATGGAAGAGCATCGGTCCCGTGCCGAGAGAGAACAACGAAGAGGTTTGGGAGAAGTTCAAAGGCATCATCGACAAGCACTATGCCGACAAGAAAGAGCATTTCAGCCAAGTTCGCGACGAGCAGACCGAAAACTACAACAAGAAGTTAGACCTATGCCTCAAGGCCGAAGCCATTGCCCGCCGCGAGGACTGGAAGAACGCTACGGCAGACCTACTGCAGCTGCAGGCCGAATGGAAAGCCATCGGACCCACCAACCGCAAGGTGAGCGACAAAATCTGGCATCGTTTCCGTGGTGCCTGCGACGAGTTCTTCTCCAAGAAGGGCCTTTACTACAAGGAGCTTCGCAGCACCGAGGGCGAAAACTTGAGAATGAAAAAAGCCATCATCGAAGAGCTGAAGAACTTCACCTTTGGTGAGGACAAAGAGGAGAACCTCAACGCCATCAAGGACTTCCAGCGCCGTTGGGCCGAAATCGGTCATGTGCCTATGAGAGACAAGGACCGCATCATGAAAGAGTTCCGTGGCCTACTGGACGGAGTTTTTGAGAAACTGAAGATTTCAGCCCGCGAGGCTGACGACGCCATGTTCCACAGCCGTCCACGCAGCATGGCACCTACCAGCAGAAGGTCCAGCGACAACGAGGAGCAGGAAATCGCCAACAGAATTGAGAAACTGAAAGCCGACCTGAAACTGTGGGAAAACAACATCGGTTTCCTGGCCAACAGCAAGCAGGCCGACCTGCTGAAGGAAGAAATGGAGCAGAAGATGGAAGCCACCCGTCAGGAGATTGCCCTGCTGGGAGCCCGTCTGAAACAGAAACAGCCACCAGCAGACATCGAGAACGAGACTGCTGAGTAAGGCGATGACCCTAAAAGATATAGTAATCACTTAAAAACAGAAAGATCACGAAAAGGTTTTTCATATTTTTTCTGGCCTGGGCGGGCATGGTTCTCGTGTCCGCCTGCCATTATACATCTGACGAAGCGGTGCAATTGCACCGCTTCGAAAGGGTGTTGTTTGATACCCCCATGGAACAGTTGCAAGGCAAACTGCAATCCGTGTCGGGCGAATATTCCACCGAATTGCTGAACATACAACCCAACAATCCAGATTTCATGCAGATGCTGTCGGGTTTTGTACAAGATCCCACCATGCGTGAGGTTTACCGACTGGTGGACAGCGTGTTCGGGGACATGCAGGAGGAGTCGGAGGAGTTGGGCAAGGCACTCAAACGCGCCCAAGAGCTCTCCCCTACCCTGCGTTATGACAAAGTTTACACTTTTGTCTCCGGCATGTTCGACTATGACATGCGAGTGGGTTGCAACAGTCACGAACTGGTTATCAGCCTCGACCAGTACATCCTGCCTTACACCGAAAAATTCAACTACTTCAATAGTCCCCTGTTCCTGGTGCAGCAGAGCCGCCGCCAGTATCTGGTAACCGACTGTATGGAGGCCATCGGCCGCCAGCATATCGCCATACCACAGGACAAAGAGATGTCGCTGCTGGACTATATGGTGGCAGAGGGCAAGGCAATTTATTTTGCCGAGCAGACCCTCCCGGGCACCCCCGACAGCATCCTTATGCGCTACAGCAAACCGCAAATGGAATGGATGCAGAAGAACGAAACCAACGTGTGGAGCTATCTGTTGCAGAAAAAGGTGCTGTATGACAACGACTACATGCGTTTCCACAACCTTATTGACGACGCTCCCAAGACCAACGCCTTCCGCGACTCGTCGCCCCGCACCCCCTATTATATCGGATGGAAGATAGTGAGCCGATATGTAGAGAATACCGGAGTCTCCATGGATGAACTCTTTGAGGAGACCGATGCACAAAAAATCCTATCAAAATCTAACTACCGTCCTAAATGAGTAGAAAAAGTCGTCCTTGGTTAAGGACCAATAATATATATATATACTTATTATATAAGTCATTGTTAGCATTCTTTGTATTGCTGGCAGCACAAGTATTCTTTTATCTTGACAATACCCGCATTTTCAATGTGGCCGACTTTAGCGAATGGATGGGCATCCTTTGGGGCAACATCATTTTTGGCATAGCCACCATTGGCTGCATGCTAATGGCCTATTACGCCCTCAACCTCATCCCTTTTAACTTCCGCTGGAACAAACATTACCATCGCATAACCGAGATTGGGTTCTACTATCTGCCCATCATGGCCATGCTGATTGCGGACATCTGCGACTCGGCCTACTACCAGTATACCTACCGCCGCCTTAGTGGCGAAATATTCCGTTATCTTGGCATCAGCGGCAACATGGGAGCCCTGTGGCCTCACTTTGTTGTCGACTACTGGCATTCCACGGTTTTTGCCATCATCATCACCATTATCCTTTTCTGGGTGGGGGGAAACATGAAACTGCTTCCCCGCAACCGCTATCGCAACCATCGTGCCAACGACTTGGTGGGTTTGGTGTTGGGCGCAGCCTGCGTGTTGTTCCTTATCCGTGGTGGTTTTGGCAAGAATATCGAGTGGCACGACACCACCAAGTATTGTCAAGCCAAGAATTGCGCTTTGGTAACCAACAGCGGCTATAATATTGTTCGCACTTTCAATGGTGGCACTTTGAATGAAGTGGAGTACATGGAACCTGCCAAGGCTACAGCCCTCTACAATCCAGTTTTCGCACCCGACACCAATATCACCAATTATACCAATTCAGCCTTCGAAGGCTGGGCACCCAAGGCTGGACAATGGCTTCAATCCAATGCACCTGACTCATTAGGACGTAGGAGCACAGAAATGACGCTTAGTCGCAAAAACGTGGTTGTCATTGTATTGGAAAGCTTCTCGCAGGAATATATGGGTTGCTACAACAAGGGCACGATGCCTTCGTTCACTCCATTCCTCGACTCGCTGTACCAACACAGCGTCGTCTACCAAGGCCGAGCCAACGGCAAGAAATCCATTGAGGGTATTCCAGCTGTCTTCAGCTCGGTACCCACGCTGATGACATTCCCGCTGATGATGAGCGACTATGCGGGTGACAGCCTCAACGCATTACCCAATATTCTCAGCCACAACGGCTACCATACAGCATTCTTCCATGGTAGCTACAATGGCGTGATGAATTTCGATAAGCTATGCCAGAAATTAGGCTTCCAGGAATATTACGGGCAGAATGAATACATGGCTGACCGCTATGCCAAGAAGAGCGATTTCGATGGTTGCTGGGGTATCTTCGACGAATACTATCTGCAGTATATGGTGCGCAAACTCAGTACTTTCCAACAGCCTTTCATGGCCGGTGTCTTCACCCTCTCTTCCCACCATCCCTACACCATGCAGCCGGGGCATGAGAACGACTTCAACGATGGTCCCCACCCCATTTGTAAAGTGGTGATGTACAGCGACAACGCATTAAGGAAATTCTTTGATGCTGCCCGTAAGACCGCTTGGTACGAGAACACCATCTTCGTCATCACAGCCGACCACAGCGGCCAAGGCTTGCAACGCGAATATAACGACTACAATGGCTGGTATCGCATCCCCATGATGTTCTACATCCCATTGCATGAAGAATTCTTCGTGCCCCAATTTGGCGAGGGATGGAGTACCCACAAAGTTTATCCCCGCCTCATGCAGCAGATAGATATCATGCCCACCCTCCTCGACTACTTAGGCATTCAGGCCCAGACTGTTTGTTTTGGCACCAGCGCTTTCCGCAACCCCAAGAACGGATGGCAGATTGCTTTCGGCAACGGCTACTACCAACTGGAGACAAGCGACGGCAAAGTGGCCGTATTGGGTCAGGAAAAAGAGGAAGGAGATGGCAACATCGAATTGCTCAAGTCCATTGTGCAACAATACAACCACCGCCTCATCAATGATGAGCTAAGGTAATCGCACACAAGCAAGAACCTCCAAACAAACAGAAATATGAAAAAGAAAATGCTGGTGATAGTCAACCCTATTTCGGGCGTTGGCAGACAGAAAAAGATTGAGCGACTGTTACCCAACAACCTCAACCAAGACCTCTATGACTACGAGATTCGTTATACCGAACGAATCCACCATGGCACCGAGATAGCACGCAAGGGTGCCGACGAGGGGTTTGACGTGATAGTGGCTGTGGGTGGAGATGGAAGTGTTAACGATGTGATTGCAGGCATCCACGGAAGCGATGCCACGCTGGGCATCATTCCATGCGGTTCTGGCAACGGTTTGGCCCGCTGTATGAAAATCCCCTTATCTCCGGCCTTGGCCATCCGTGTGCTCAATCAGGACAACCAAGGGTTGATAGACACCATCACTTTAAACGACAAATACTATATTGCAAGCATCGCCGGTGTGGGTTTCGATGCTTATATCGCCCGACTGATGCAGGCAGCCAAACTGCGCGGCTTTTCGGCTTATCTGAATCTCATTCTTCGCGAATACCCCTCTTATAAAGAAAAAGACTACACCCTGGTGATTGACGGAAAGGAAATCAAACGCAAGGCTTGGTTCACAACTTTTGCCAACAGCAACCAGTTCGGTTATAATGCCGCCATTGCCCCTCAAGCCAAACTGGACGATGGCCTTATCGACATCAGCATCGTCGACAAGATTCCCATTGAACATGTGCCCATTACAGGCCCTCTGGTGTATGCCAATCATTTCGAGCTCAGCCAACACGTGGAGATGTTCAAAGCCAACGAGGTGTGGGTGAGCGGTAATGTGGACAAATGGGTGAACATCGACGGCGAAGGAGAGAATGTGGGCGAAAACCTCCATTTTGTCAACCACAAACAGAGTCTCAAAATCTTGAAACGCGACATGAAAAAGCCCCTTCGGTCACAAAATCCCGCTGAGGCGTTCCAACTTGTACAAGACCAACTACAGATGGTCCACGACCAACTAATGCCCAAAAAGAGATAAAGAGAACCCTTGCTTTACAATTAACCAGCATGTCCAAAAACAAGAACAAAGTGGGTGTGGTTTATTCCACTAATCCCGACTACCAATACGAGTACGAGGGAGACAACGATGTGATGGAAACGTTGCCTCCCCAGCAACAGAAACTGCATCTCCGCATGGAACGTAGCGGGAGAGGAGGAAAAACCGTCACTATTGTCGATAATTTTGTGGGTACTGAAGAAGATCTCAGCGACCTTGGACGTACCCTTAAAAGCAAATGTGGTGTTGGCGGCAGCATAAAAGACGGCCAAATCATCATTCAAGGCGACTTTCGTGACCGTTTGTCTGTCTTACTCAAAGAAATGGGTTACCCCGTAAAGTAAAAAAAATCTTATCAACAGTCAGCCCTATTGCACCATAAAGCTGTGGGGAGTTTCCTATTGCAATTTACAACATTTCAATTGCAATTATCGCTCAATTGACGCGACCACCCTTATAAAAATGCTTTGACCAATAGCTATCTCCCAAACGGCTAATAATGACACCTCTGGATGTGGAAGAATGTGCAAAGATATCATTTTTCAGATAGATACCCACATGCGACACCCTACCCTTGCTGTTGGTAAAAAAGACCAAATCGCCTTCCTTGAGTTCGCTCCGAGAGATTAAGGTACAATCCTGCTGCATGTCGTTTGCCACACGCTGGAGTTTCTTATTGTAGACCTCCTGATAGATATTGCCCACAAAGCCAGAACAGTCAATGCCGGCCTTTGTGGTGCCGCCATAACGATAGGGTGTTCCTATCCAAGACTGGATGGCATCGTATAGCGCCTCATTGTCTCCCTCCTCACGTTCTATACCCAAAGAATTCACACGACCTTCAGCCTTAGCCTCTTCCGAAGGTGTGGGCACAAAGGGCACCTCCTTGACATATTCGTCAACATAAAGTTCACCTAAAGAATAATCCTCCTCTTCCAAGTCTGTTGACAAAAATCGCTTTACCGTATCGCAAGAGGTAAAGAACCACACTCCCACCATGAGGAGGCAAAGAATAGAAAGCTTCTTTTTCATAGAATAGCCATACTTTTAGGAAACTTCAATTGGTACTTTTGTCTTTCAAAAGGACTACTCATTGTTGTTTTTGACGATAAAGATATCCTCATTGTCGCGCTTCATATAATAATGCTCGCGGCCATAGGCCTCCAACGCCTCCTTGCTTCCAAAAAGATTCTCGGCTTCCAAGCTGTCCTGCTTGATGTCCTTCTCAATAAGTCGGGCTTCCTTGTTGAGGTCATTAAGCTCACGCCTTAGCCGATGAATAACACGCACGTTATTCTCTCCCAAAAAGAGGAAGATAAGTAGGAAAATCAGCGTGGCAGCCACATATTTGTTCTTTATGATTTTCCAGAATTTGAGTAAAAAAGTCTTCATATTGTGCTTACTTACATTTGTTCTATTGAAATGGTAGCTCCGCCAAAAAAACTATGTGGAGCCCATCTCCCGCTACCGTACCTTAAGACGCTGACCGTAGCGAATTTTGTCAGACTTCAGGCCGTTGAGTTTCTTGATTTTCTTCACCGTAGTGCCATGGGCGGCGGCGATAGAGGTGAGCGTCTCACCACGACGAACCTTATGATAGGAAGTTGGTTTGGCAGCTTTTCTGGAACTCGAAACGGTGCTGCGGGAGGAAGCAGGAGGTGCACTCTCGGTAACAGTAGGAGTAATGAGGGTGCGACGACTGATAGAATCCTCCGAGGCGACAAAGATAGAGTCGGCCCACATGATGAGCTCGTTCATTTTTTCGGTTGGTAAGCATAGCGGGTATGAGCCTCCTTCGCCTGGAATATAGTCGGCACGATATTGGGGGTTCAGCGAACGTAGTTCTTCTATGGACACACCAATATATTTGTTCACAAAATGAAACATCATATTGCGCTCAACCATAACGGTGTCGGTACGCAAAGGAATGGACACACGCTTAGGATGAAGACCATGCTCGGGATAGAAATTCATGATGTAGGTGGCAGCGATAAAAGCGGGAATGTAGCCGCGGGTCTCTCTGGGAAGATAAGAATAGATCTGCCAGAAATCATGCTTACCACCCGAGCGGGCGATGGCCTTGTTGATATTGCCAGGACCACAGTTATAAGCGGCGATGGCCAACTGCCAGTCGCCAAAAATGCGGTAGAGGTCATGGATATAGTGGGCAGCGGCATCGGAGGACTTATAGGTGTCTCGACGCTCATCGATAATAGAGTTGACCTCCAATCCATAGTTTTTACCCGTGGTGTACATAAACTGCCATAAGCCTGCAGCACCCACACGCGAAGTGGCCTGAGGATTCATGGCCGACTCGACAATGGTAAGGTATTTAAGCTCTTCGGGCACATTGTATTTGGCCAAAGACTGCTCGAAAATAGGGAAATAGAACTCCGACAAAGTCAGCATCACATCCAAGCGGGTCTTCATGCGATTTAAATACATGCGGATATACGAACGGACCTCGCTGTTGTAGGTCATCGGTATTACCGTATGGAGCGACTTCAACCTATTGGCAATTACCGTGTCGTGTATCTGATCGAAAGCGTAATCGGTGTTGATATTGGCTCTGTGGCGACGGGAAGTGGCCACATACCGACTCAAGATAAAGCTGTTGAGGAGGCTGTCGTAATTAGACACATACTGGTCGGCCAAATCTGCAGCCTCGGGATTAGTGGGAATAAACTGGGCTTTGACCTCAGGGCAGGTTATTGGGCCGATAAGCAGAAAAAAGAGTACAATATAGCAAAAACGTTTCATAATGTATTATACTTAATTAACGCCTACTCCCCCAACGACAATCCTGCAAAACCCAAAAACCGTCTCCAACAAATACTGTTGTAATCTCCAGCAATTCAATCGGGGCTTGGCGTACATACTCACTCACACAAAGATATAAGTCCTATCGGAGGGCAGACTTTTCATCCTAATGAGAGTGCAAAAATACACAAAAAATCCCTTATGGCAAAATGTTATGGCGATAGAGTTATCAACTTTTTTTTGAAGCAATGCACAACCGCCTGATGCCAAAAGATTTACGCACCCACCGCTGGTGAAAACATTTTTATTTTAGAATAATACCAACTAATACTATTTTTTTTTGTATTTTTGCAGGCAGAAAAATAACAACAGAATAATACTATAAAACATGGAAATCAACATCACAGAACAAAACTTCGACGAGGTCCTGAATGCCAATCCCGTCGTTATGGTCGATTTTAGTGCCACCTGGTGCGGCCCTTGCAAAGCCCTTGCACCCATCGTTGAAGAAGTAGCAACCGAGTATGAGGGTCGTTGCGCCGTCGGAAAAGCCGATGTGGAGGAATGCCCTGCCATCGCTGCCCGCTACCGCATCCGCAATGTTCCTACCGTCCTTTTCTTCAAAAATGGCGAACTCAAGGACAAGAGCGTAGGACTCGTGCAGAAATCCACTCTTACCGACAAAATCAACGCCTTACTCTAACCCATATATACCTACTACCTTTCGTCCTGCTTCCCTTTCTTTTTCAACCAGCAGCCTTAGGTAGAAAATGATAGGTTTTGTTTGAAGATTTAGAAAAATACAAATCGCTGGACTTCTATGCCCGCCAGATTGTTGAGGGGTACCTCACAGGCCTACATAGAAGTCCTTTTCATGGTTTTTCTGTCGAGTTTGCAGAGCACCGCCAATACACCACAGGCGAGTCGACACGCAATATCGACTGGAAACTCTATGGCCGAACCAACAAACTCTTTGTCAAACGTTTCGAGGAAGAAACCAACCTCCGTTGTCAGTTGGTAATAGACCACAGCGGCTCAATGCTCTTCCCCACCGAACGCCATGGCAACCTCCAGAACCCCAACAAACTGACCTTTGCCTGCTATGCTACCGCCGTCCTCTCCGAATTGTTGGTTCGCCAGCGCGACGCCTTCGGCCTTTCACTCATCAGCAACGGCATAGACCTACAAACCGACTGCCGCAGCAACCGTGTACACCAACAATATCTGCTGAGCCTGTTAGAGAAGGAGTTGCTACAACACACACCCGACAAAGCTGGTGACAAAACACAACTGAAAGACACCCAAATTAGCGAGGCCCTGCACCTCATTGCCGAGCAACTGCACAAGCGTTCTCTTGTGGTCATCTTCACCGATGCCCTTGTCAAACCCAGCGACCAGGACCCTCTCATGGATGCCCTACGTCACCTACGCCATTGCAAACACGAGGTTATCCTTTTCCACACCCTCCACCTTGCACAAGAGGTCCAGTTCACCTTTCCCAACCGTCCCACCGAATTCATCGACCTCGAAACAGGCCGCCAACTGAAAGTCAATCCCGCTGAAGTAGCCGACAAGTATCGGGAAAAGATGGCCCACCAAACTGCCGACATCAAGCAGCATGCCATCCGATACAGAATTGATTATCAGCCTGTCGACATCGCCCAAGGCTTCGACCAAGTGATGCTTCCCTATCTGCTCAAACGCAGCCGCCACCAATAATGGTCAACTCAAGCTCCCCGCAACCCTACCAGCAACTCCCACTCTGTCCCTACTCAGTGTTCATAACAGCTGCACTCGCAGCTTCCTTTTCCTAAAAAAACATTAAAAAAACGACACTTTTTCGTTCTCATTATCACACAACTAACAATTGTTGTTGATTTTTTTTTCGGCAAATGCAAATAATATACAATATAATTCAATATTTTTTACTATCTTTGCAATCTCAAAAAATTATTGATATTTACAAACATTATTCCTAATAATACAAATGAGCAACAAAAAGTATACCTTAGTTATCAACCCCGGTGCAACCTCCACCAAGGCTGCCATCTATGAGGGCGAAACCGAAGTATTCACCGAGAACCTATCACACCCCATCGAGGAAATAAAGAAATTTGCCGAAGTGGCCGACCAGTTCGACTACCGCAAAGGTGCCATTCTTGAAATGATCAAACGTCATGGCATCGGCACCGACGAGATTGCCATCGTCATGGGTCGTGGCGGTCTCACCCGTCCGTGTGAGAGCGGCACCTACCGTGTCAACGAACTGATGAAACAGGAATGCCACGAAGGCATCCAGGGCAAACATGCCTGCAACCTCGGTGCCCTTATCGGCGACTCCATCGCCAAGGAGATTGGTCTCGAATGCGCCTATATTTCCGATCCTGGCATCGTCGACGAACGCCCCGATTTCGCCAAGATTTCCGGCCATCCCGTCTTCGACCTCGATACCACCCGCGAGGGAGTCATCTGGCATTGCCTGAACCAGAAAATGACCGCCAAACTCTATGCTCGTGAACTGGGCAAGAAATACGAGGACCTCAACCTTATCATCGCCCACATGGGCGGTGGCGTCAGCGTGGGCATCCACGTGCACGGCCGTTGCGTCGAAGTCAACCGTGCTCTTTGCGGTCTCGGTGCCTTCTCCCCCACCCGTTGCGGCAGCATCAACGCCAGCAAACTGATTGAGGTGGCCACCTCGGGCAAATACAGCGAGGCCCAGCTCAAGAAGATGGTCACCAGCGAAGGCGGTTTCGTTGCCTACCTGGGCACCAACGATGCCTACGAAGTGGAGAAGAAAGCCATTGCCGGCGACCCCAAATGCCAGCTCTTGGTCGACGCTTTCTGCTATCAGGTTTCTTTGGAAATCAGCCGTCTGGCCGCTGTCGTCAAAGGCAAGGTCGATGCCATCCTCCTCACCGGCGGCATCAGCTACAGCAAGCCCTGGATGCAGCAAATCACCGAGCGTGTCGACTGGATTGCTCCTGTCAAGATTTACAAGGGCGAAAACGAGATGCTCGCTCTTGCCATCTGCGGCAAGGAAATCCTCGATGGTGCCACTCCCAAAGAGTACAAATAATTTCCCCCATTTAGGGATTCACAATATGAATAGTCGCCGCAATCACCCAATTGTGGCGACTATTTGCAATAAACCCCTCTTTATACACTCAACAGATAATCCAAAATAACTTTAAAATACCATGAAAAAAACGCTCATTATTGCGGCCCTTTTGGTCTTTGGCTTAACGGCCATGTCCCAGGACGTGAAAATCAAACGCGGCAAGGTCACCATGTCCGAAGCCGACTACAACATGCTCAAACAGAAAGCTGATGCCTACGAAGCAACCCTCAAAGCACTCAACGAAACCCTCGAAGCCTATCAAAAACAGCAAAGCATGGACAACTTGTACAAGCCCATCGTGCTCAAAGACTTCAACGACTCTGCCTCCTATGCCATCGGCAAGGACATCTACCAAAGCTGGCTCCAGCAAAACCTCGGCATCAACGGCCAAGCCGCCGGTCAGTCGATGATAGATTGCTACAAAGGTCAGAACACCTGGACAAACGAGATGATGCGTCCCTTGCTCTCCCGCTTCCAACAGGAATTTGAGAAACGCCAGCGTGCCGAACAGGACAAAATGATGGCCAGCAAGGACGACAACATTGCTGCAGGCAAGAAGTTCTTAACGGAGAACGCCCTCAACAAATCTATCTACACAACCAAGAGCGGCCTCCAATATAAAATTGTCAAAAAAGGCAACGGCAAAAAACCAAAAGCCACCGACAAAGTGCGCGTCCACTACACCGGCACCCTCATCGACGGCACCAAATTCGACAGCAGCATCGACCGTGGCGAACCCATGGAATTCCCTCTCAACGCCGTCATCCCCGGCTGGACCGAAGGTCTGCAACTCATGGACGAAGGGTCTAAGTACATCCTCTACATCCCCTACAACCTCGGCTATGGCGACCAGCCTGCCGGCATCATTCCTCCAGGATCCACCCTCATCTTCGAGGTTGAGCTGTTGAAGATTCTCTAATTTTTCCATCATCGAATCTAGGAAACGCACATTATGAATAGCATCGGCAACACCTTCCGGCTGACCACCTTCGGCGAATCCCACGGCCCCGCTGTGGGTGGGGTGCTCGACGGTTGTCCAGCCGGAGTGGTGCTCGACCTTGCTTTCATCCGCCAAGAGCTGCAACGGCGGCGCCAAGGCGACACCCCCTCCTCCCACATCACAACCCGTCAGGAGCCCGACGAGGTTGAGTGGCTAAGCGGACTCTACCAGGGATGCACACTCGGCACCCCCATAGCCTTTATGGTGCGCAACCGCGACTGCCGTTCCGAAGATTATCAACAACTACACGACTGTTGCCGTCCTGGTCACGCCGACTATACTTACCAAGAAAAATATGGTCGCCGCGACCCTCGTGGCGGCGGACGTGCCTCAGGACGCGAAACCGTTGCCCGAGTCATCGCGGGTGCAATAGCCAAACAACTCTTACGCACACAAGGCATCTCCTTCTCCTCCACCCTTTCCGACCGCACCATCAGCTGCACTATCTTAGGAATACCCGCAGGGGTGGGCCAGCCCATCTTCGACCGGCTGGGCGCACGGCTGGGCGCTGCCATGCTCTCCATTCCCTCCGCCATGTCCTTCGCCGTAGGCGACCCCTACGGCAGTTGGCAACTACCCCAGCACGAATTCCCCGACCAATGGAATACGCTTGGCTCAGGTGACAAACTCACCCTCACCAACCATTGTGGAGGCATTCAAGGAGGCATCAGCAACGGCATGCCTGTTGTGTTCCATGTGAGCTTCCATTCCCCTGTCACCCAGCCCGACGGCATGCTTTGCCGCCTTGACTCCGGCGATTTAAAAACCGTGGCACCCCAAGGCCGTCACGATCACGACCATATCACACGCCTTCCGGTCATCGTAGAGTCCATGGCAGCCTTGACCCTTGCCGACCTTATCCCCCTGCATTAATCCTCCACCCCCATCCCCAATCATTCATTCCAACACCCATCATCCCTTTCGCTTTATGACCCAACTCAAACCAACCCTCCTTTTATCGGCCCTGACGCTACTCCTGCTCTTTGTCTCTTGTGGCAGCAAGAGCCAAATCACCATCGAAGGCACCCTTGCTGATGGAGCCGGCAAAACCATCTTTATCGAAGAGATGAGTCCCGACGCACGCATATTCCTCGACTCCATCACCTTAGACAAAAAAGGTCATTTCAAGTTCACCTACGACATGCCCTACAAAACCTTCTACAATGTGCATGTCTCCAATGACGACTACGTGGTGCTTCTCCCCGACGAGGGTTCACTCATCACCATGACTGGCAGCTACGACTCCCTCTCCCTCACCTACCGCATTCAGGGCAACGACGACTCCCAGCTGCTCTGGCAGTTGCAGGACTACACCAACAGCGGCACCCGCACCCTGCGTCAACTCGTTGCCACCGACCGCCACAATGCCGACCTCCTCGACAGGGGTGAAATATCGCAACGCGAATTCGACATCGCGCATGCCAACACCGACTCTGTCTACCTGGCCACCTTCTCCGAACAACAGCAATACGTGGTCCGTTTCATCGAGGACAACCTTGGCTCATTGTCAACCCTCATCGCCCTGTATAAACCCTTCAACGGTCGCCAACTCATCAACCCCGAAGACAGCTTCGAGATTTACGAGGGTGTGCTCGAAGGTCTTGAGGCCTATCTGCCCGACAATCCCCATACGCTCAGCTTCAAGAACCAAGTCGAACGTACCCGATTCCAGTATGCCCGGCAATAAACTATATTTTGTCACCGATGCCCATCTTGGTGCAGGTCCCGACACCATGGAGCGCGAGCAACAGCTCTGCGCCCTCCTCGACCAGATGAAGCAGGATGCCGCCATGGTGGTATTCTTAGGCGACATGTTCGACTTCTGGTTCACCTATCGCTATGTGGTTCCGCGGGGCCACATACGACTGCTGGGACGCATGGCCGAGCTGGCCGATGCCGGCATCAAGCTCCATTTTTTCATCGGCAACCACGACATGTGGCTTTTCGACTATCTAAGCAGCCAGATGCCCATCACCATGCACGACGACCCTGCCATCCTTCTCTTCGACGGCAAGAAATTTCTCGTAGGTCATGGCGACGGACTCGGTCATCTCGACAAGCGCTACGACTGCCTCCGCCACATTTTCCGCTCTCGGCTCAACCAGCGGCTCTTCTCCTTTCTGCCCCAATGGATGACCTTCGGGGTGGCATTAGGCTGGAGTGGCAGAAGCCGCAAAGGGCATATCAAGAAGAACCCTAATATCTTCCAATACCAAGGCGACGACCGCGAAGGCATCGTGCTCTATTGCAAAGAGCGTTTATCCTTAGAGCCCCTCGACTATTGTGTCTTCGGCCATCGCCACACCGCCCTCTCGCGCGAAATTACATCCCACAACGGCAACCGAGCCACCTACGTCAACGTGGGCGACTGGCTCGACCATCGCGACTACGCCGTCTACTCCAACGGCCACCTCCAGCTCTGTTCCTGGCAATAGTAAATCCCACAGTTATCACCCTTCTACTCTTCCCCCCTATCCCCCTATCAACTCTATTCCTTCTCCCCCCCTCCCGTAAAAAGCCAAATAACAACCTGCCATAAAAGCAAAAAAAGGCCGGCGCAACTACAGGAATAATCATTCCCTTGTCGCGCCAGCCTTCATGGTTCTCTCAAAGCCTTAACCGTTAATTGGCTTTAGGGTTGTAGAACACAAACTGATTGTCTATCACATCAATGATAATCGTGTCGCTGGTCTTGATCCGTTCTTCAAGAATCTGCCGCGAAAGCTCGTTGAGGATTTCGCGCTGGATGACACGTTTCACCGGACGGGCACCCATTGCGGGGTCATACCCAATGTCGGCCAAGTGGTCGACAGCCTCGTCGGTAGCACTAATCAGGATATCGTTTTTCTCCAGCATCTTGCTCACATTGTTCAGCTGAATCTTCACCACCTCACGAATCTGCGACTTGGTGAGCGGGCGGAACATGATGGTCTCGTCGATACGGTTCAGAAACTCAGGACGCAGCTTCTGCTTCAGCAACTCCATCACAGCATTCTTAGTTTCCTCGAGCTCATACTCGGTGAAGCTCTCATTACCCTCCAAGCGTTCGCGGATAAGCTCGCTACCCATATTAGAGGTCATGATAATGATGGTGTTCTTAAAGTCGGCCACACGTCCCTTGTTGTCGGTCAGTCGGCCATCTTCCAGCACCTGCAGCAGGATGTTAAACACATCGGGATGCGCCTTTTCAATCTCATCAAACAGCACGATACTGTAGGGCTTGCGGCGCACGGCCTCAGTAAGCTGACCGCTCTCGTCATAACCCACATATCCCGGAGGCGCACCAATGAGTCGCGACACGCTGTGGCGCTCCTGATACTCACTCATATCTATACGCACCATCATATCCTCATCGTCAAACATCACCTCTGCCAGGGCCTTGGCCAGTTCGGTCTTACCTACGCCGGTGGTACCCAAGAAGATGAAACTGCCTATAGGACGGCGACCGTCACTTAGTCCTGTCCGGCTACGACGGATGGCATTGGCAATCGTGCTGATAGCTTCATCCTGACCCACCACGCGCTTATGCAACTCCTCTTCGAGGTGGAGCAAACGCTCGCGCTCGCTCTGCATCATGCGCGTTACGGGAATGCCCGTCCAACGCGAGACCACCTCGGCCACCTGGTCCGAATCAACCTCCTCGTTAATCATGGCATTGTCTGCCTGCAGTTGCTTCAGCTGAATCTTCAAGTCTGAAACCTTCTTCTCGGCCTCCTTGATGCGGCCGTAGCGCAGCTCTGCCACCTTGCCATAGTCGCCGGCACGTTCGGCCTGCTCGGCTTCCAACTTGTACGACTCGATGTTCTTCACCTCTGTCTGGATAGCCTCCACCACACTCTTCTCGTTCTGCCAGCGGGCCTTCATCTGGTCGCGTTGCTCGCCCAGTTCGCCCAGCTCCTTGTTCAGTTGCGACAGCTTGTCCTGGTCATTCTCGCGCTTGATGGCCTCGCGTTCAATCTCCAGCTGACGGATGCGGTGTTCAATCTCATCCAGCTCTTCGGGCACCGAGTCAATCTCTATACGCAGCTTGGCGGCCGCCTCATCAATCAGGTCGATAGCCTTGTCCGGCAGAAACCTATTGCTTATATAGCGGTTGCTCAGCTCGGCAGCCGCAATCAGGGCATCGTCCTTGATACGCACCTTGTGGTGCACCTCATAACGTTCCTTCAAGCCACGCAGAATACTGATGGTGTCTTCCACACTCGGCTCGTCGATAAGCACACTCTGGAAACGGCGTTCCAAAGCCTTGTCTTTCTCAAAATACTTCTGATACTCGGCCAGCGTGGTAGCACCAATGGCCCTCAGCTCGCCACGTGCCAAGGCGGGCTTCAAGATATTGGCCGCATCCATGGCGCCCTCACCGCCGCCGGCACCCACCAGGGTGTGTATCTCATCGATAAAGAGGACAATGTTGCCGTCGCTCTTCTCCACCTCTTGGATAACGCTTTTTAGTCGTTCCTCAAACTCGCCCTTATACTTAGCACCGGCCACCAAGGCACCCATATCCAAACTATAGATAGTCTTGTTTTTCAAATTCTCAGGCACATCGCCCGAAATGATACGCCTTGCCAACCCTTCTGCTATGGCCGTCTTGCCCACGCCGGGTTCGCCAATCAGAATGGGGTTGTTCTTTGTGCGGCGCGAAAGGATTTGCAGCACACGGCGTATCTCCTCGTCACGGCCGATAACGGGATCCAGTTTGCCGTTCTGAGCCAACTGGTTGAGGTTTTTGGCGTACTTGTTCAGGCTATTGTAGTTGTCCTCGGCACTCTGGCTGGCCACCTTGCTGCCCTTACGCAGGTCGGCAATAGCTGCCAAAAGCGACTTCTCGCTCACGCCGGCATCCTTCATCAACTGGGCAATGGCATCACGGCCCGACAGTAAGCCAATCAACAGATGCTCTATCGACACAAATTCATCGCCCATCTTCTGGGCCGTCTGGGCGGCCTTCACCAAAGCCTGATTGGCGTCGCTGCTCAAATACTGGTCACCGCCACTCACCCTGGGCAGCCTGCCAATGAAGGCATCCACCTGCTGCGAGAGGCGTGCCGTGTTCACCTCCATCTTCTTGAGAAGATAAGGCGTAACGTTCTCATCCTCTGTCAGGATGCCCTTCAGCAGGTGGCAGGTCTCGATAGCCTGGTTCTGATTCCCTATGGCTATCTCCTGTGCCTTCTGCACGGCCTCCTGAGCCTTAATGGTAAAATTGTTCAAGTTCATAATGCAATAGTTTTTTTATTGAACATCCATCTATCAACAAATACACCAGCACGGCCCAATAGACAAATTGTCAGCCGGAGAGTCTCAAAACAAAGCAACTCAAGACATTTTGTCAGCCGTACATTGTCTCAAACCCAATGCGAAGCTCCTATCCAGCAGATGACAGCAATAGTCAAGCAGAAGCTTGCTTTATATGTCACACGGATTTACATATAACTCTAAACATTATCAAATAAACACTCTTCCATTGGGAATGGCAATAAAAAAGTGTTTTTTGCGTTATAGAAATAAAAAGACAAATAAAAACGACAAATATACTACATATTACCCAAAAACAACAATGCATCCGGTCCTTGGTCAACAGCTGGCTGGAGCTGGGTGCACAAAAAAAGGACACTCCTGTGAAACACAACTATTCAATCTTTCGTCGAAATTGCCTGATGGGCATCGTGCTGGCGGTGCTGCTGATGTCGGGGCCCCAGCGGTCGTGGGGACAAAGTGAGAAGCCCAGCATCGACTTCTTTTCAGGTTTTGAGGTGGGGTTGTATGACTTTTACTTCTACCAAAAGTACAACGTGGTGTTCAACCTCACCCCGGGTTTTAAATGGAATATGGGCAACCACTGGCAATTGGCAGGTCAAGCCCGACTGACCGTCATCAACCAGCTGAGCAACGATGTGCGTCGCTTTTACCCCAGCATGCTGGTGCTGAGCAAGGAGCTGAAGGCAGGTCCGGTCTACCTGAAAGGGAGTGTGGGAGCTTTCAGCAATTCCCGCTACGGATTTGACCTGAAAGCCTTCCTGCCTGTAACCCCATGGCTGGCCTTTGAGGCCCAGGCAGGGCTCACCGGCCTACTCACCATGGCCGGAGGCTGGGGCATGAGTCCGATGGGCCGTTTCACCGGCACGGTGGGCGGCGACATCTACCTTTCGCGCTGGAACACCCAGCTGCGGGGCGTTGTGGGCAAATATGTCTACACCGACTGGGGATTCCAGGCCGAGGCCATGCGCCATTTCAACCATGCGACGGTGGGGCTCTACGCCAAATGGAACAACATTGCCGGACAGCTGGGTCAGGAGGGTGTGTCCCTGACGCAATCGCTGGCAAAGGGCATGGACGGTGGCTTTAAGGTGACCATCATGCTGCCACCCTACAAGCGGACCCACCGTACGGTCAATTTCCGGCCGGCCTCCCATTATAGCCTTACCTATCTGGTGAGGGGCATGGCCCAATACCGCGATGCCAACCAGCTCTACTACACCGACCCTGAGGAAAATATGCGCGACGGCTGGTTCAGCCGCGACTTGCTAAAATGGGGCAGCCACACGATGGAACCCGACTTCATCTACAAAGGAAAGGAGGAAACAGAATGAAACGCATAAAAATAAGCTACATCCTACTGGCCGCCATGGTGCTGCTGCCAAGTTTAAGCCACGCCCAACAATACAACGGCACTTCAGGTTTTCTACACATCCCATCGGCCGAAATGAGTCACGAGGGCGATGCCCGCATGGGTGTCCACTACCTGAACAAAGCCCTCCTGCCCGACACAGGTTTTCTCTTTCAAGGCGAGAAATACAACACCTACGACTTCTATCTGGGCATCACCCCATTCGAATGGATAGAGCTGAGCTTCACCTCCACCCGAAGAAAAGACACCCGCGCGGTGACTGGTGAGGTTGGCTTTTGGCGCAAGGACCGCTACGCCTCCATCAAAATCAGACCACTCCGAGAGGGCAGATACCATCCAGCCGTAGCCATCGGTTTCAACGACGTGGGCACCACCGCCTTCAACAAAGAAAGGACTGATGTACAACTCTATTTCACCAACATCTACGTTGCTGCCACCAAGCACTTTGGCTTCGGGGGCAACGAACTGGGGGTGAACTTAGCCTACCGACACTATTTTCGCAATTACAACGACAAATGGAGCGGACTGGTGGGGGGACTATCCTTTAGGCCTGCCTTCTTTCCTCAGGGACGTGCCATTGTGGAATACATGGGTAACGAGTTTCTGATTGGAGCAGATGCCCTGCTGTGGCAACATGTGCTGATACAGGCCAGTTTGATAGACTTCAAATACTTGAACCTGGGTCTCTGCCTACAGCTGAATATGCTGGGAAAGAAATATGTCGTTGCCGAAAGGTAGGTCAGCAGGGGCTCTCAAAAAATAAAAGAAACAAAAAAATATTTGCAAATTAAAAAAAAGTCGTATCTTTGTAATATCTATTGGTGGGGAGAATAGAAGCAGTTGATACGTATAATCCTCACAAAGATAAACATATAAGTAAGTACACAAGCAAACTAAAAATAATAATAATAACATTAAAATACATTTTTAAAATGAAAAAAATGAGATTTCTCTTGATGAGTGCTGTGACATGTTTTGCACTTTTTGCCACCATGAGCCTCACTTCCTGCAATAAGGATGATGTCGAGTACTCTCAGGCAGACGAAGCAGTTCTTTACGCTGGTGTGGATGGCAAGGATGCCAGTTTCCCCTGCCCTTTATGTCACGTTGATGTGCTTCCCGGTCACTATCACTCCCATTATTTTGCCGATGGTAACTGTGGTTTGAACGGTTGCACCCACGCTGGCCGTCCCCACTGGCACATCTTCCAGAACCATACTGGTGACAATACTGGTGGAACATGGATTGAGCTGACTACCCATTTCGGTCGCACCATCCCAGAAGAAGGTGACCACACAGGTACCATTATCTTCCCCCACAATTAATCGGACATTCCCTTTAATTCTTTTGATAAAGAAAAGGACACGTATCATAAAGGCGTGTCCTTTTTTTATTGTTGTAGCGTCAGCGTACACGTTGCCTTGCTCACAGCAACCATGCCGATGGAGCCTGATGGGCTACTTATCTTTGCCGGATAGGAATGGCAATCTCTTGAAGAAAGCCCTACAGAGAAGGTCGCCTATTACAAAGAGACCATCACAACCGAGCTGTGGCAGAATAGACCTTTTGAAGAAGGGCTTTGACCGTATGGGTGGCTTGGGATTGATGGGGCTCTTCTGCTGGGATGACCTGACCGTCCACGAGGTCGAACCGAGAGCTGCCTGTGGTATCAATGAGGTTGACACCATTTTTATAGGCGTGCATCATGCAGGTGGGACGATAGTGGGGGCTGAGGACATTGCGGCTGAAAATAAAGTCGTTGGCCTTCACACCCAATTGAGCCATGAGCGTCGCGGCCAAGTCGCTTTGGTTCATCAGCTGGTCGACTACTCGGGCCGAACGGACGGCACCACCCAACCACAAAATAGGAATGCGCGAGGTTTGAACACTATATGTATGGTACTGACCATAGTCGACACCATGGTCCGGAATAACTATCAGCAGCAAGTTGTTCCAAAGGCCACTTTGTTTTAATTGCCGGACGAAGGTGTAGATGCAGGAGTCGGTATAGGCAAAGGCATTGGCCTTATTGTCCTGCAGCCTGCGGTAGGGCACCACCCAGGGCTCATGGCTGCTAAGGGTGAGGTAGGTGGCAAAGAAAGGTGCGGCGGGCAACGGGTTGGGGGTTAGCGCAAGCAGATATTCGTCGTCGGCACCCCATTTGCTCTGGTTAGGAGCCCAAGAATAGTTTTCGCCACCGAGTACCTTTTCATAGCCCGTTTCGAAAAGATAGCCACGCATATTGGTGAAGTCGATATCGCCACCATAATAGAAAGTGGAATGATAGCCCTCCGCCCCCAGATGCTTGGCAATGGAGGGCAATTGCCGGCAGCGGCCACTCATCTTCATGACCGACGTGGTGGGCAGCCCTGGCCAACCATTCAGGATAGAGACTAGACCTCGGTCGGTGCGGAAATTATTGGCATAGCAATTGGAGAAATAGACCCCCTCCCCTTTCAACTGATTGAAATAGGGTGCAATGGTGTCGTTGGCTGTCATCAGATCGCCTCCGCCTTCCCATATTATCAGGATGATATTGGGTCGCTGCGTGTTTAACAACGTGTCGGCAATATCGGAATGGCTTTCATAGACTCCACTTGTCAAATCGTCCATCTCTTCGGGTGTGTAGAAATCAAACTCGTGGGTAAGATCTTGGCTCTTGGACATGGAGTGTAGAATATTGAAGGCGGGGTTGAGGGCAGCATGGTTGAGGAACTGCTTAGAAGAGAAATAGGCATAGCTGGGATTGGCAGTAGACTCTTGCAAGCCACCCCGCATGCCGATGAAATTGACCCCTAACAATAGCACCAGCATAATGGTTCCCAACCACTTGAACCTCAGCTGTGGCATGGTCTTGGGCGTAGCCCAACGCAACAGCCACACCTGCAAAAAGGTGAAAAAGACTATTGCAAAGAAAGCCAACAAGATGAGCCAGAAAGAGAGGCTGGCAAAAAGGTCCTTGGGATTCTGCGCATAGATAAAATCGGCCGCATCGAGCTTGGAACCCCAAAAATGATACAGCATCGCATCGGAAAGGAAAGCCACGGTGACCAACAAGCTGGCCGGGATATACCACCAGGTGAGCAGGTTGCGCAGATTGACCTTCTTGAGATACATGGCCACAGCCATCAAAACCACAGGGACAATCAGCAAGTAGGAGCTGGCAACAGCGTCGAGACGCAAACCATGCCACAGTACCAAAAAAGCATCGCCAAACACAAATCCTTCAGCATAAGAGCTATTGATTGCCAAGAACAACAGTTTCTGCAGGACAAACACCAACAAGAAACAGAGATAAATCTTCAGTATTGCAACAAGATATTTCTTCACCTTTATTATATTATAATTGGAACTATATAATAAAAGCCACCCTGATGGTGGCTTTATGATTAGTAGGAATGGTCATTAAAAACCTTCGGGGTTGAGTTTCTGCCAATTCCACGAATCGCGAACCATCTCTTCGATGCCGTACTGGGCTTTCCACCCCAGCTCCTTCTCGGCTTTGGCAGGATTGCTGTAGCAGGTGGCTATATCGCCAGCACGACGGGGCTTGATGCTGTAAGGCACCTTCACCCCATTCACTTTGACAAAGGCATTCACCATGTCGAGCACACTGTAGCCGTGACCGGTACCCAGGTTGTAAACAGCAAGGCCACACTTGCGACCGATGGCCTTGAGGGCACAGACATGGCCCTTGGCAAGGTCGACAACATGGATGTAGTCGCGCACACCCGTACCGTCGGGGGTGTCGTAATCGTTGCCAAAAACGCCCAGCTCGGGACGTTTGCCCACAGCCACCTGGGTGATATAGGGCATGAGGTTATTGGGGATACCGTTGGGATTTTCGCCAATCAAGCCACTGGGGTGGGCTCCAACAGGGTTGAAATAGCGCAGGAGGACCACATTCCATTCGGGGTCGGCCTTCTGCATGTCCATCAGCACCTGCTCGAGCATGCTCTTGGTCCAACCGTAAGGATTGGTGCATTGTCCCTTGGGACATTGTTCGGTGATGGGAATCTCGACAGGGTCGCCGTAAACCGTGGCGCTGGAAGAGAAGATGATGTTCTTGCAACCATGCTTGCGCATCACATCCACCAAGGTGAGTGTGCCGCTGATGTTATTCTCATAATACTCCCAAGGCTTTTCCACACTCTCACCAACGGCCTTGAGTCCGGCAAAATGGATGCAGGCATCAAAACGCTGTTGAGCCATCAGACCGTTCAATCCCTCTCGGTCGCGGATATCCAGTTTGAAGAAAGGTATGTTGTCGACACCAACAATCTTAGCCACCCGACGGAGCGACTCGGGATTGGAATTGCTGAGGTTGTCAACCACCACGGCGGTATGCCCTGCGGCATAGAGTTCTATCAAGGTGTGGGAACCGATGAAGCCGGCTCCTCCCGTTACAAGAATATTCATTTGTTGTTGTTTTTCATTTGTTAAACCTTCCTACATAAAACGACCAAAAATGGCTATCAGCAGGGACAGAAAGCAGCCAATAATCACCACCGTTTTAATAACAGCAAGCAGCAGCCTACCGCTGGGAGACGACCAAAAGTCATCCTGATTGCGTTTATTGTCCTCGTACTCTCGGGTCATTCTATTTGGGAATATAAGAAAGGGGTCACTTTGCGCAGCGACCCCTTTAAGAAGCTGTTTAAATTTGATTGATGAATTTTATTATGCAGATAGGCGAGCAGATATTACTCCTTTTTGAGGGCGCAATGGGGTTCCATTGTAACCGAAACAAGGAGAAAAAGATGCCGTATATGTGCTTTAAGAAAAACATTGAATTAAATTCAAACAGCTTCCTATATGCGGGTAATCTACTACCAAGCGAAGAGAGGACGGTTCTGCATCATCTCGTTGACAATGCCGCGAGTTTCAGCAATAACCTTCTCATCGGTGTGGTGGTTGAGGACGTTGTCGATCAGTTCGACGATACCCTTCATATCGCCTTCCTTCAAGCCACGAGTGGTGATGGCGGGGGTGCCGACACGCAGACCGGAGGTCTTGAAAGCGCTACGGCTGTCGAAGGGAACCATGTTCTTGTTGATGGTGATGTCGGCAGCAACCAGAGCGTTCTCAGCTTCCTTACCAGTCATATCGGGGAACTTGGTGCGAAGGTCGATGAGCATGAGGTGGTTGTCGGTACCGCCGGAGATGACCTTATAGCCCTTCTCAACAAAGCATTCTGCCATAGCCTTTGCGTTCTTCATCACCTGGATGATGTAGCGGTCGTAATCGTCGGTCAGAGCCTCACCGAAAGCAACAGCCTTAGCGGCAATCACGTGCTCGAGAGGACCGCCCTGGGTGCCGGGGAAGACGGCGCTGTCCAGCAGAGCGCTCATCATCTTAATCTGGCCCTTAGGAGTGGTCTTCCCCCAAGGATTCTCAAAATCCTTACCAAGGAGGATCATACCGCCGCGAGGTCCGCGGAGGGTCTTGTGGGTGGTGGTGGTGACGATGTGGCAATACTTCACGGCGTTGGTGAGGTGGCCCTTGGCGATAAGACCGCTGGGATGGCTGATGTCGCCCATGAGGATGGCACCGCACTTATCGGCGATGGCACGCATGCGCTCCCAGTCGATGTCGCGGCTGTAAGCAGAACCGCCACCGATGATCAGTTTGGGCTTGTGCTCCATGGCACGCTGTTCCATCTGGTCGTAGTCGATGGTGCCGGTGTCTTCCTTCACGCCGTAGTCAACAACGTTGAACATCAAGCCGCTGAAGTTGACAGGGCTGCCGTGGCTGAGGTGGCCACCGTGGTCGAGGTTCATACCCATGAAAGTGTCGCCAGCCTTGAGGCATGCCATAAAGACAGCCATGTTGGCCTGAGCACCGCTGTGGGGCTGCACGTTAGCCCATTCAGCACCATAGAGCTTCTTGGCACGTTCGATAGCGATGGTCTCGCTCTGGTCCACTACCTGGCAACCGCCATAGTAACGTTTTCCGGGATAGCCCTCGGCATATTTGTTGGTCATGACGGAACCCATGGCTTCCATCACCTGGTCACTTACGAAATTCTCAGAGGCAATGAGTTCAATGCCTTTGGTCTGACGTTCTCTCTCCTTCTGGATGAGGTCGAAAATTTGAGTATCTCTTTGCATATCAAATATATGTATTAAATATTATTAAATTTTAGATTTGCAAATATACGTAATTTTTATGATATAGAAAGTATAATTCTATAAAAAAAGAATGGCCCAACTGCAAGAAACAGCCAGCCGCCAGCCATACGGCTTCGCCAAATCGCTAACTTCGCTTTGCGTGGAGTTTTTTGTGTAATTGCCATAAAATCGTATCTTTGCAAAAGAAGGAAACGATGAGCCGAAATGATAATCCTCTCATTTTCAAAACTCACCAAGCAAAAGTGCCAACTGCCAATAAGCAATGATTAAAGCAATACTATTCGACTTTGACGGAACCTTGGCCGACACCGCCCCAGGCATCGTGCTGACCATGCAGAAAACATTTGAAGCCTTGGGCAAAGACATCCCAACCGAAGAGGCTGTGCGGCAAACCATCGGACTTCCATTAAAAGACTGCGTGCAAATCCTTGGCAATTTCAACGATTCCGAAGCGCTCGCGGGGGCAGAGACCTACCGGCGGCTCTTCCCCATTTACGAGATAGGCCACATCGGCATCTTTCCCCAAGTGCCCGAGACGCTGGCCCTACTCAATAAGAAGAAAGTCCGAATGGCCATCTGCACCAGTCGCAATAAATTCTCGTTAGACAGCATCTTGCAACGACATCATTTGCAGCACTATTTCGAAACCATCATCACGGCCGACACCCACCCGTTGAGACCCAAGCCGGCACCCGACATGGCCTTGGTGCTCATGGAACGCATGGGAACACGCGCCAATGAGACCTTAGTAGTGGGCGACACCATCTTCGACATCGAGATGGGTCGCAAAGCCCATTGCCCCACAGTCGCCGTCACTTATGGCAACCACTCTCGCCACCAACTCCTCGCCTCCACCCCCAACTACATCATCGACCACTTCAACCAATTAGTTCCTATCGTCGAAACAACCCAATAGAAACCCATGCCTTTCCATTTCCAGCAATTCGACATCCATCAAGACCATGCCGCCATGAAAGTAGGCACCGACAGCGACCTGCTGGGTGCTTTGTGCGCGGGAGGCAACCGAATTTTGGACATCGGCACCGGAACTGGAGTCCTCGCCCTCATGCTGGCACAACGATATCCCGAGGCCCAAATCACAGCCATCGAGATTGATGAAAATGCTGTGAAGGATGCCCAGCTGAACTTCGCCCAATCGAAATGGAGCCACCGCATCAAACTGCAGCACATATCATTGCAAGACTACCTTATTGCCCATCCCGAGCCGTCCTTCGACTGTATTGTCTGCAATCCGCCCTATTTCCACCGAAGTCTGGAGTGCCCCAATCCCGCACGCACCCGTGCGCGCCACACCTCCAGTCTCCCTTTCACCATCCTCATCCAAGGGGCATACGGGCTACTGGAAGAAGACGGACTATTCTCCGTATGCATCCCGCCCGAAGTGCTCCAGGACTTCCTGACTATCAGCCGCCAAACAGGTTTCTCCATCCAACACAACTATATCATCAAAACAAACCCCCAAAAAGGTCCCAAACGGCATGTCTTAATCCTAAAAAAAGGCATTGTCAGCCAACCGCAAGATGAAGTCTTCTGCATGCGCAACAGCGACCACACCCGCTCCGACTGGTATTTAAACCTGATGAAAGACTTCCTCATTTGTGGAAAACTATAGTCAAGCGCCCTTAAGTAACGACAAAAAATAAGGTAAAACGAAAAAAGGCTCGGGGGGCCTTACTCTCAATATCCCCGCATAAAAAGAGTGCGCGACTGAATGGGAGAACCCTCTTTTTGTGTGGGGCACATAAGTAGATATAACTCAGCGTGTCGGAGACACGCGCTCTCAAAATCCCAACTTAGAAACTTATTTTTCACAAAAAATATAGCCAAAAGATTGTAAATATCTAATTTTTTTGTATTTTTGTGCGTTATGACGAAAGATTGCGCGTTATGTGTAAGCCATTATGCACAAAGACGTTGCAATGTATATGTATATTATTAATCCTTCATAAAAACACAAAGACAACATGGCAAAACTAAAATCATTGGCCGATTTGCAAGCCCTTTACGAGGCTTCCCAGCCAATCATGGCCGACCGTAAGGGTCCCAAGCGTCCCTCCGGCACCAAAACCATCTTAGTCTGTGGTGATACAGGTTGTGCCGCCTCTGGCAGCGTCCCTATCATTGAGAACTTACGCAAGTCCATCGAAGCCCACGGCCTTCAGGACAAAGTCAAAGTTGTCCGCACCGGCTGCTTCGGCTTCTGCGAGAGAGGTCCCATCGTCAAGATCATGCCCGACAACACCTTCTACACCGAAGTGGCTGCTGAAGATGTTGAGGACATCATCGAGACCCACATCATCAACGGCAATCGTGTCGAGCACCTCCTCTACACCGACCCAGACACCGAAGAGACCATCGAAGAGTCAGAGAACATCGGCTTCTACAAAAAACAGATGCGCATCGCGCTCCGCAACTGCGGCGTGATAGATGCCGAGAACATCGAGGAATACATCGCTTGCGAGGGCTATCTGGCCCTAGCCAAGTGCCTCACCGAGTACACCCCCGAGAAGGTTGTCGAAATCGTCACCGAGTCCGGCCTTGGCGGCCGTGGCGGTGCTGGTTTCCCCACAGGTAAGAAATGGGCTGCCACCGCTCGTGCCAAAGGCGACCAGAAATACATGGTCTGCAACGCCGACGAGGGCGACCCGGGTGCCTTCATGGACCGCTCCATCTTGGAGGGCGACCCCCACTCTGTCCTCGAGGCTATGGCCATTGGCGGCTACGCCGTGGGTGCTGACAAAGGTCTCATCTACATCCGTGCCGAATACCCCATGGCCGTCCATCGCCTCCACGTGGCCATCGATCAGGCCAAGGAGTACGGTCTCCTCGGCGAGAACATCCTGGGCACCGGCTTCAACTTCGACATCGAGCTCCGCTACGGTGCAGGTGCCTTCGTCTGCGGCGAGGCCACTGCCCTCATCCACTCCATGGAGGGCAAACGTGGCGAGCCCACCTTCAAACCCCCACGAACCTCCGAGAAGGGCTACAACATGAAGCCCACCAACGTCAACAACGTCGAGACCTATGCCAACATCCCCATCATCATCCGCAAGGGTGCCGAGTGGTTCAGCAGCATCGGAACGGCCAACTCCAAAGGCACCAAGGTGTTTGCTCTGGCTGGTCAGGTGAACAATGTGGGCCTCATTGAGGTTCCCATGGGCACCACCCTGCGCGAGATTATCTACGAGATTGGTGGCGGCATCAAGGACAACAAGAAATTCAAAGCCGTGCAGACCGGCGGTCCTTCTGGCGGCTGCCTCACCGAGAAGCATCTCGACATCCCCATCGACTACAAATCCCTCACCGCTGCCGGCTCCATGATGGGATCTGGCGGTATGGTTATCATGGACGAGACCTCCTGCATGGTCTCCATCGCCAAGTTCTACCTCGACTTCACCGTTCCCGAGTCCTGCGGCAAGTGCAACCCCTGCCGCATCGGCAACAAACGTCTTGCCGAGATGCTCGACAAGATTACCAAGGGCAAGGGTACCATGGAAGACCTGGAAAAACTGCGTAACCTTTCCATTAATATCAAAGACACAGCACTCTGCGGCCTTGGCCAGTCCTCCCCCAACCCCATCCTCTCCACCCTCGACAACTTCTGGGACGAGTATGTGGAGCACGTGGTCGACAAGAAATGCCGTGCCGGTGTCTGCAAGGACCTGATTCACTACGAAATCAACAAGGCTGTCTGCATCGGCTGTGGTGCCTGCGCACGCAACTGCCCCGTCGAAGCCATCTCCGGCGAACGCAAAATGCCTCACTTCATCGACCAAGAAACCTGTATCAAGTGCGGCACCTGTGTCACTAAATGTAAGTTTAACGCTATTCAAATTAAATAAGATAAGTAATGGAAACAATGATAGCCTTAACAATCGATGGCCATTTTCTGCAAGTCCCCAAAGGTACCACCATTTTGGAGGCTGCCAAAAGCATCGGTATAGCAATCCCCACGCTCTGCCATTACAAGCTGGAAGGTCAGGGCATCGAAAACAAACCCGGCTCCTGCCGTGTCTGCGTTGTAGAGGTTGAGGGCAGCAAAAACCTCGTCCCCTCCTGCTACACCGAGTGCAAAGAGGGCATGGTCATCCACACACACACCCTGCGCGTCATCATGGCCCGCCGCACCGTGGTCGACCTGCTCCTCTCCGACCACCCGTCAGACTGCTTGGTCTGCCCTCAGGCCGGTAAGTGCGAGCTGCAGAAACTGGCTCTGGACCTCGGTCTCCGCGAAATCACCTACAGCGGTTCCAAGTCCGTATATAAGAAAGATATCTCTGCCGCCATCATCCGCGACATGAACAAGTGCATCATGTGCCGCCGCTGCGAGACCGTCTGCAACCAAATGCAGACCGTCGGCGCACTCTCCGCCATCAACCGCGGCTTCGAGGCTGTGGTGGGCACCGCCTTCGAGCAGAAACTCGAGGACAGCACCTGCGTCATGTGCGGCCAGTGCGTCCAGGCCTGCCCCGTCGGCGCCCTCAGCGAAGTCGACAACACCCGCGACGTGATGAAGGCCCTCAACAACCCCAAGAAAACCGTCATCGTGCAGACCGCTCCCGCTGTCCGCGTCGCCCTGGGCGAAGAGTTCGGCATGGAGCCTGGCTCCCGCGTCACCGGCAAGATGGTTACCGCCCTGCGTCAGCTCGGTTTCAACTATGTGTTCGACACCGACTTCGCTGCCGACCTCACCATCATGGAGGAAGGCACCGAAATGCTCGACCGCATCGCCCGCTACCAGGCTGGCGACAAGTCGGTCCGCCTGCCCATCATGACCTCCTGCTGCCCCGGTTGGGTCAACTTCTTCGAGACCTACTACCCCGAGATGCTCGATGTGCCCTCCACCGCCAAGAGCCCCATGATGATGTTCGGCGCCATCGCCAAGAACTACTGGGCCGAAAAGCTGGGCATCAGCCGCGAAGACCTGGTGGTCGTTGCCATCATGCCCTGCGTGGCCAAGAAGTACGAGTGCAAGCGCGACGAGTTCCAGGTGAACGGCAACCCCGACGTGGACATCTCGCTCACCACCCGCGAGTTGGCCGATATGATCCGCTACCTCGGCATCAAGTTCGACCAGCTTCCCAATGGCGAGTTCGACCGTCCTCTCGGTGAGAGTACTGGTGCTGCCGCCATCTTCGGTGCCACCGGCGGTGTCATCGAGGCTGCCACCCGCACCGCCTACGAACTTTACACCAAGAAAGCCCTCGGCAAGGTCGACTTCCAACAGTTGCGTGGCCTTACCGGCGTGCGCGAAGCCACCGTCGACTTCGACGGCACTCCCATCCGCATCGGCATCGCACATGGCTTGGGCAACGCCCGCAAACTGCTCGACAAGGTGCGCAAGGGCGAGGAATTCTTCCACGCCATCGAAATCATGGCCTGCCCCGGCGGCTGCGTGGGTGGTGCCGGTCAGCCCTACCACCATGGCGACTTCTCCAAGGTCGAGAAACGTCTCAACGCCATCTACGAAGAGGACTCCAGCATGCCCATCCGCAAATCGCACGAGAACCCCTACATCAAACAGCTTTACAAAGAATATCTGGGCGAACCCTGTGGCGAAAAGGCTCACCACCTGCTGCACACCCATTACTTTGACAAGTCAAAAAAGAATTATGGACTTTAAAAAAAGAGAAAGCTATGTGTAAATTTGAACTGAACGATACTAACAAGCAGATCATCATCGATGTCTGCAAGGCCAATGGCAATTCTGCCGGCAACGTTATCCATGTGCTGCATGGTGTACAGGGCAAACTGGGCTATCTCCCCGCTGAGGTCCAGGAGTTCATCGCCAAACAGCTCAACATACCTGTTTCCAAGGTCTATGGAATCGTCTCTTTCTACTCCTTCTTCACCATGACCCCCAAGGGCAAATATCCCATCGACGTTTGCCTGGGTACCGCCTGCCACGTCCGCGGCAGCGACAAGCTCCTCGAGGAGTTCCGTCGCCAACTCGGCATCGGCGAAGGTCAAACCACCGAAGACGGGCTCTTCTCCCTCAGCACCCTGCGCTGTGTGGGTGCCTGCAGCCTTGCTCCTGTGGCCATGATTGGCGAGAAGGTCTACGGACGTCTCACCCCCAACCAGGTGGCCGGCATCATTGCCGAATATCGCGACAAATAAAGTCTATAGCCCTTTATCAGGGCCATACTTTAACCCTTTTGAGAGGATGCTTTCGGGCATCCTCTTTCTTTATAATATATGAGTGTCAACTACCGATGAGGAATTCCATCAAAAAAAAATTACTAAAAAAAGCCGCTATTATTAAAAAAAATCATACCTTTGCATTTCATTATAATCCAGACATGCTATGTACCGCCGCTGGCCCATACTACTCCTTCTCCTATTCATTGCCATAGGAATTTCCGCTCAAGACCTTGGAGACCACCGCAGTGCGCAGTTTGCCACCCATGGCACCGACTTCTGGGTGACCCTGCCACGGTGGAGCCAGGTATGGTGGGGCACACGCTATAGAACCATGTGCGTGGTGGCCGAACGCGACTGCGACGTCACCATTTCCAACGAAAGGCTCGACCTGCACCACACCTTCCATGTCAAGAGCCACTACACCATCAGCAACAGGCTGGACACCCTAAACTTCAACGACCTGCCCGAAAACCTCTGCCGCTATGTCGACACCCTGTTTCCTGGGGATCTGACAGTTGACGACCAACCCGCCTTCGGCCCGCAGAATTATGGCCTGCATGTCACCAGCACCGACACCATTGCCCTCTTCTTCATCAAAACCATCTTTTACCCACCTGTCACACAAATGGCCATGAACATTCTGCCCACAGAAATGCTGCGCGACGAATACGTAGTTCAGTCCTATCCTGGCGAATTGACCGGCAAAGCAAAACCCGCCTTCACCGGCCCCTCCTTCTGCAACATCGTGGCCACCGAGGACAGCACCACGGTGGACATCATACTCAGCTGCCCCGACTGGATGGGCCATGCGGCAGGCGACACCCTTACCGTCACCCTGCATCGGGGGCAGATGTATCACCTGCAAGCCTTCAAGCCCACCACCAGAAACCTACAGCTCGACTCCACCCATGCCTTCACGCCCATGCCAACGACAATAAACACAGACATCAGCGACATCAGCGGCACACATATCATTGCCCGCGACTGCAAACGCATTGCCGTCTTCGAAGGCAACTCATCCTGTGTCATCCCAGAATATGTCAACCACGACACCAGAGTACTTTTCAGCCAATCCATCCCTATCCGCTATGCAGGAAAAGAATTCATCGTGCCGAAAACAGAGGGCTACCTGCGCTTTACAGGACTGGTAGACAGCACGACCATCACCATCACCGATGCCTCCAGACCATCGGACCGCACCCGCACCCTGCACCTAGATGCCTACCAGACCGACTGGTTCGAGCGTACCTCGGCAGACGGCCCCTACTACGTCACCTCCACCCAACCAGTCATTCTCAAAGAATACTGTTCCCAAAGCGGAGTTCTACCCATCATTCCTATCGAGTGGTGGAACACCAACCCCATCCACAACCACACCCCCTTCTGGCATGACAGGAACGGCAATCGCTATGGAACAGGTTTCTCCAGCCAAATTTTTACCCGCACCGAGGACGTTCCTTACATGAAGATAGACGGCTGGGACATATCCAGCCTTTTCCATAGCATCAGTGGCACCCCATACAGCTATGCCAAAATTGGCGGCAGATACAACTCTCCGGGCACCCACGACATCGAGTGCACACATCCAGGCTTTTTTATTGCGACAATGACCCAAGTAGGTGCTACCAACCCTCAATATGTCCAATCTCACATACAGCCCGGCGGGTGCTACCTGCGGGTCAACGGAATTCCTGCCCAGCAGTTGCCCTACGACAGCATCTGGTGCATGTACGACCCCATCCATTTTCACGCATGGAGCGAACGACCCGCCGACAGCATCATCTGGGACTTCGGCGACGGCACTGTCCAACGCTATGCCTACGACGACGGCCAACAAGTTGACTACACCTACAATACTAATGGAAACTTCCTTATGCGCCGCATCATCACCTGGCGCGACGAGAGCACCGAACCCTGCCTAGGTGGTCGCAGTGCCTTCACCCGCACCCCCGACACCATGTCGGTCCACATCAACATACGCAACCACTTCGACTCCACCATCATCGTCCGCCAGTGCGAGGGCAGCTACTACTTCCGCGACGAGGAATACGCCTACACCGACACTTTCTATCAAACCACCTACTGGACCCCTTCGGGTTGCGACACCCTCTGGACCATCGACCTCGTCACCTGTCCCCACTGCCACTATGTCAACGACACCGTCAGCACCGCCGACATGCCCCACCGCTGGGGCGGCATTTCTTTTGGCAGCGAAGTGACCGACTACCCTATCTACATCTCCATCAACGACACCTGCGACAGCATCATCTTCTACACCCTCGTGGTTATCAAAAATTGGGGCGTACCGCCACTTGACAGCACCTTCATCCTCGTGCCCAACATCTTCACCCCCGGCCAAGAAACCAACAATCGGTTCAAGATAGTGGCTAACAAGTTCATCCTCGAAGCCCAAGTCAACCTCTTCGACCGCAGGGGCGAGAAAGTGGCCGAGTTCGACGGCCTCACCGGAGACTGGGACGGCACCCACGACGGCATCCCCCTCCCTCAAGGCTCCTACATCTACTACATCCGCTACCGCGACACCTCCGTCAACGGCTGGAAAAACCTCAAAGGCACCGTCACCCTCATCAGGTGACGCCGGGTCTAATCGTAGAGCAGGGTCACCTCTTTGCCCATCAGGCGGAGGTTGGCTGCGAGACGTTCCACCAGTTTCAGCTTCATGGTGGTGTCGATTTCGAGTCCGGTATGGGCAGTGTTGACGTTCTGTCCTACAAAGAAATGCACATGGGTGGAACGTTCAAACAATATCTCTGCCAACAGCGAGGCACCATCTTCTTTCACATAGTACTTGGGGGTCAGGTCGGAGATAGAGACATATTTGTCGGACAGTTCCAGAAGTCTGCGCAAGGTAATCACACCTTCTGTAACCAAGTCGATACCGTCGATATAGGCAATGGGGGGGATTGCGTGGTCGGGGTATTCCAGCGAAGGTTTCAGGCGTTTGTGAAGATAGCGGGCCACAATATTAGAACTGGTTCCGCCGCAAACCACCTTCAATCCCGAACCCTCGAGGAAACGCTCCACATGCTCCTGGTCTTGCTCTTTGTTGACCGGCGGGCCCACCATCACATTCACGTCCAACCGTTGACGTATACGCACGGCCGCCACGGTGGTGTCATCGCTGGGCTGACCTTCGTAAATCTCGTTGCAGGCCGATGCCAACACACAGGCTGCCGCTCGCGCCGACATCTGGTCGTCGAGATGATGGTCAAGATACTCCATGATTTTCTGTCTGGGCCAACCAAAATTAAGAATCATGCCGATGCCGGCATGCACGGTGCCATCGCTCATCACCATCACAATATCACCGTCCTCCAAGTTCAACTCGCTTTTAAAGACCGCATTGCCGCATACATCCAACTCTTCGCGCTCAAAGTCCATGGCCTTGCCATGGTGATAGTAGATGGCCTCGGGATTGTCGAACTCGAACAGATAACCGTGCCCCTGCCTGTTGACATGAATGACGGAGAAGGTGGAATAGGCCACCCCGCGTTCCTTGCATACCGGAAGGGTCTTGATGATGGTGGCAACACATTCGTTGATGTCTATCTCGTTGGAGACCATCGTGCAAAGAATCTTGGAGGTAAGGGTGGAAAGGATGCTTGCCTTCACACCGCTGCCCAAACCGTCGGCCAGCACCAATGTGGTGTACTGTCCATTGACGCTACTCTCGACATGGTCGCCGCACAGTTCCTCCCCAATATGGTTGAGTGAGGTGTAGCCCGTTTCAAGACACAGTTCCATCTATTCCTCCTTTTTCTCTTCTTCCTGACGCAGAATCTTTTTAAGGTTGAGCAAAGCCACCTTGGTCTCGGCCGTTGTCTCACCCAAAAGGGATGCAATCTCCTGAGCCACACGCATCTGCTTCATAATCACCTGGTCGGTAGTATCGATGGTTTCATTGCGCATACGGTCGAGTTTCTTCTCATAGCTCACCTCATCGGTCACATCCTTCATCTGACCAAAAAGTAGATTCTGGTCCTTCATATAGCAGATGGTGATGTCGACATAGCGCTTGGTGCTCATGATGAACTGCTTATGCACCTCCATGTTCTTCTGCTGGCTGTAGGCAAGATAGAAATCTAATGGGGGCATGAAGTCTTTGAGTGGACGAGGCTGGAAATTCATGGTGTCGCCCGGCATGTCGAGCATCTCCATGGCGGTGGCATTAGCATCCACCACATTGAGGTCGCCATCCACCAACAGTATACCCTCGGGACTGTTGTGAACGATGTCGAAAGCCATCGACTCGGCCTTTTTGCGCATATAAGGCAAGCACATCTCAATGTCGGCATAACCATTCAGGACTGCCCATGCCTTGGCACGGCAGCTGCGATAGCCACAGGAGCCACAATTCAATTCGTCCTCGGGCGAGACCTTTCCAGTGCGACGCAACACCTCTTCTATTTCTTTGTCAGTAGCTTTGCGACTGCGATTGAGCACCCGCGGGAACTCATACGAGAGGTCCACCGGCGAGTCTTCTCCTGGCTGGATGGGGGCATAGCTGCGCCCGCCCTGCATGAGATATTGCTGCATCTCCAGCTTAGCCTTGGTGGTGCCGCCCTTGGGCAACAAACTGAAAGGACCGTTGATGCAGCCATTGGGACAGATATTAATCTCGATGAAGACACCCTCGTAGTTGTCTATATTCTCCAACACCTCCATGGCACGCTTGGGGCCATCAACAGACATGTAATGATAGCCCTTGGGCAACTGGCCGAAGGAATGGATGATGCCGTCGGTCACCGGATAGCCCTTGGCCCTGCAGGCCACATCGGCAGGGGCGCCCATCGAAATGCCATGGTTGAGGGCGAAGACGGGCTGAACCTCCTCGTTTTGATTCTCTTTCAGGTTGATAATCCTGGCAATCTCGTCAAAAGAAAGGACAGCCGAAACCACACCGGACTCAGCAGCTTCGCGATGTTTGGCAAGACAGGGACCTATGAAGACAATTTCAGCATCGGGATTTTCATGCAGCAGAATGCGTGCATGCGCCACCATGGGAGAAGCCACAGGGGCAAGATAAGGCAACGCCTCGGGGAAATACTCCTGCACAAGTCGGCAGGCAGAGGGGCAGGCTGTGGTGATGAAATTTCTCATCGTGCCCGACTCCAAAATCCGCGCATATTCGTGGGTGACCCATTCGGCACCGCGGGCGGTCTCCTCGGCATGGTAGAAGCCAATCTCCTTCAGCGCCTGACGCAAAGGCTCGAAACTGCTCAATCCAAGGTTCGAAACAAACGATGGGGCAACACTGGCAATCAACTTCTTGCCAGAAGCAAGCATCGACTGGACCTTGGAGAGGTCACTATGAACAAGTTTGGCATCTTGTGGACACACATGCATGCAGCGGCCACAAAGTATACAACGATCTTCAATAATCTGTGAACGGTGGTCGGCAAAACTGATGGCTTTTACCGGGCACTCACGAAGACAAAGGTAACAGTCTTTGCACTGCACCTTCTTCAATTCCAAGTATGACATCTTGATTCCTCTTTATTTAAGCAAAGGGAGGATCGTATCGACAAAAACTTTTTCGGTATTCTGGCCATTCATGTAGCTAAGAAGCAGACCTTGGTCGGTGCGCTTCACCTGCTCACTCTCCTGCACTTGTGCATCGCCAAAATCCTCAACGGCAACCGAGACACCCTGCAGGCAGTTGCCCAGACAAAAACTGGCCTGAAGCTCTATTTTATCTTCGACATTGTATTTTTTCAAAAGAGATTTGAAGGTCTCGACCACATCGTAGGAACCTTTCAGATGGCAGGAACTGCCCACGCAGACTTTGATAATCATAATCTAAATGTGTAGTATGTTTTAGTTTGCAAAGATACTGTATTTTTTGGAAAAAGTGGAAAAACAACTGCACTTTTAACAAAGTACATTATTCAACTGTATAGTTTCCAACATGATGAAAACGGCATTGGCTGAGGGCGACAAAATAGTTTTAGAGGGCCGTGTGCAATAAATTTAACAAAGCATGTACTAAGTTGTAGAAAACCTGAAAGGGAAAAAACAGGAGCTCACCACCCAGTCCAATCAACCCACAATAAAAATATATATAAAGTCAAAAAAAAGTTGTATCTTTGCAAATTCGAAATTATTGTACTATGAAGAAATACATCTTTTTGCTCGCAACCCTTTGCATGCTGACTGGCAACGCATTAGCACAAACGTTGGCCTTCGACGACATCAACATGCTCTATGGCTACAAAAACAGTAACGGCATCTGGCAGATAGCTCCCAAATACCAGGTGGCCTTTGCTTTCCAACATCAAGAAAGAAAATTTGCAGTGGTGAAATACGACGGCCGCTGGGGCTGCATTGACGACCGTGGCAACATGATTGTGCGCAACATCTTCCTCACGCAGGAAGAGGCACAGGAGGCCGGCGACCATTGGTACAGCGCCGAAGAGCCCGGTAAGTGGATTTATCCTGCCGAGAACCCAGCCACCCACAAATGGGGTTTCGTCAACTACTACGGTCAGTGGAAATATGAACCCGAATACGAGGGTGCCGGCAAATACTACGGCACCGACCCCATAAGCTTCGCCCCCGTGAAGCTGGAGGGCCGCTGGGGCTGCATCGATGCCAAAGGCATCCTGATTATCAACAATATCTTTGAGAGCATGAGCGATGCACAGGAGGCCGGCCACCAATGGATAGTGGGTCGCCACTACGACACTTGGCGTATCTCCGTCACCAATCCCAAGAACGAGAACCAATGGGGCATTGTGAACTACTTGGGCCGCTGGGTTGTCCAGCCCCAATACTCAATGATCAGACAGTTCCCCGGCGAACACAACTATATCTACACCCAAGCGCTCAAGGGTGGCCGTTGGGGCAACATCGACCGTAACGGCAACGTCATCAGCGACTTCATCTTCAGCAAGGAGAGCGACTGCGTTTACGCACTCTCGCAGATTGAGCATGGGCGCGACATGGATGCCTGGCGCATTCCCGAGATGCGTACCGACACCAACCTGTGGGGCTGGGTGAAGCCCGACGGCAGCTGGGCCATCCAGCCCATCTATCTGGAGGTCTCCAACTTCCCCAACGACACCGGACTCTTTGCCACAGCAAAATGCGAGAATGGCCTTTGGGCAAGCATACACGAGGACGGCAGACTGCTGAGCAAACCTGTCTTTATCCTCTCGAGCGAGGCTGCCAAGGCCGGCAAAGAGTGGGACGACAACGAGAAGGGTATTGAGGAGGCCGAACTTGGCCACTGGCTATGGCCCATACAGGAAGAAGGCACCGGCCACTGGGGCTATGTTGACTTTGAGGGCGAGTGGGTCATCCTGCCACGCCTGGAGGATGCCAAACCCTTCATCAACCGATGGAACAACCGTGTGGCTCCTGCCAAACAGGAAGGCCGTTGGGGCTGTATCGACCACACGGGACAGTTTGTGGTAAAACCCATCTACAACAACTCGGCTGATGCCTATATTGCTGCACGCAACTGGGGCAACAAGAAGAAATTCTAACATGAACTATATCATCAAGAACGGCACCGTTGTCAACGAGGGGAAACTGGAACAGCGCGACCTCTATATCCACGACGGCAAGCTGGTGGAGGAGGGCGCAAGCCTGAGGAATCCTCAGTATTTCGATGCCAAGGGGTGTTATGTGATGCCAGGCATCATCGACACCCACGTCCATTTTCGTGACCCGGGGTTCCCAGAGAAGGCCGATTTTGCCACCGAGAGTCGTGCTGCCTTGGCAGGGGGTGTAACTTCGGTCATCGACATGCCCAACACCAACCCCCAGACCACTTCGTTGGAAACCCTGCAGGCCAAAGAGCAGATAGCCGAGCGCAAAAGCCTTGTCAACTACGGTTTTATGCTGGGTGCCACCAACGACAACATCCGCGACCTCTTGGAGATACCCACCGACCGCTATGCAGCCATCAAGCTCTTTTTGGGCAGCAGTACGGGCAACATGCTGGTGAACAACCCGCAAGCCCTCGACCTGCTTTTCAAAGAGAGCAAGAAACTGATTGTGGCACATTGCGAGAGCGAGGACATCATCCAAGCCAACCTGCGCAACTACAAGATGGAGTTTGCCGGCACCGATAAGGAAACGGCCGACCTCCACCCCAAGATACGCAACACCGAGGCCTGCTTTGTGTCGACATACAAAGCTGTTGAGCGCGCCCGCAAATATGGCACCCGACTGCATGTGGCACATGTGAGCACGGCCACCGAACTTTCGCTCTTCAGCAATCAGGAGCTCAGCGAAAAAAACATCACCGCCGAGGTTACGCCCAACCACCTGTGGTTTGACGACCGCGACTACGCCCAGTATGGCAATCTCATCAAATGCAATCCCGCCATCAAGAGCAGCGACGACCGCATCGGCCTTTGGGGCGGACTGGTGGACGGCCTCATCGACACCATCGCCACCGACCATGCCCCCCACACCTGGGAGAGCAAGCAGAAACGCTATTTTGAGGCTCCCGGCGGCATTCCCAGCATCCAACATTCGCTACAGCTGATGCTGGAAGGCTTTTTCAACCCTGCCGCCACCCAGCGCGACGACCATGCCGAGGTGCTGAACGAGTGGTTGCCCCTCATCGTGGCCAAGATGTGCCACAATCCCGCCACCATCTTCGGCATCCAGAAACGTGGCTTCCTGCGTGCAGGATACATGGCCGACATCACCATCGTAGAGCCGGGTGAGACACACGTGACAAAAGAAAACCTTTATTATAAATGTGGCTGGAGCCCGCTGGAGGGCCAAATCTTCCATACGCGTATTAAGCAGGTATTCCTCAACGGTATGCCTGCCGGACAAAGCACAGCCATGCAATTGCAATTCGACAAATGAAGAAAACACTTTCCCTCCTCACCCTTTTCTGCCTAATTCTGTTGGGCCTCGCCAGCTGCAACAACGAAAAAAGCGAGCTGAAGAAATTAATTGCCCAGTTGAATACCGAATGTCCTATCCCGCTTGGGTCCATCGGACAGATGGACAAGGCCGATTATAAGAGCGACAAGGTTACTTTCTACTACACCATCGTGGGATTAGACAACCTCAACAACTTCAAGAACAACCAGGAAGCTTTCCACCAATTCATGCTGGACAACTATCGCAACAACTCCGATGAGTCTTTCCGGCAACTGCTTGAGGCCATCGTCGAGGCCGATGCAGGCCTGGATGTGGTCTTCAGCATTGAAAATGGCGAATCCTTTACGCTCCAATTCACCTGCGAAGAGCTCAAAGCCAATATGCCCGAAGCCAACGGTGACCCCGAAAGCTACCTCCAGTCGGCCGTTGCGTCGGCCCGCATGCAGCTGCCCATCACCTACGGCTATGGCGACGGCATGGTGTGCACCAACATCGACTTAGACTCGATGTACTACACCTACTACATCGACTGCGATGAAGACCAACTGGACCTGAACGAGATGCAGCAAAGCATCGACGAAAACCATGAGGCCATGGTGGAGATGCTCACCTCGAGTACCGACCCATCCTTCGTCAAGATGATGGAGACCCTCAAAGCCACCAACCGTGGCTTACGCTACTTCTACACGGGCACCTCAAGCGGCAAAGAAGCCGTTGTGACCATTGCGCCCGAAGAACTGAAATAAAGAATCAAAATAAAAAAAATAGACTATGAAAAAAATCATCCTCGCATTATTTGCCATCGTCCTCCTTGCCGGCAGCGCCAATGCCCAGAGCAAAAAGAGAACCATCGACCCTGAAAATCTGCCCAAGGCCGCCAATGAGCTGATTCAAAAGCATTGGCCCTCCTGCGCCATCGACTTTGCCTATGTCAAAGGCAAGGAATACGAAGCCTTGCTTACCGACGGTACCATCATCCAGTTTGATTCCAAAGGTGTTTGGAAAGAGATGAAATGCACCGAAGGCCTACCCGTCACGCTGGTGCCCGTCTATATCACCCGCTATATTGTCAACCGCTACCCTAAGCAGCTCATCATCGACTGCGAGAAAATGCGTGGCGGCTATGAGGTCACCCTCACCAATGGATTGGAAATACAATTCGACCTCAAGGGCAATGTAACCCACGTTGATGATTAATCTATTAATATAGTATTAACACAATAATAAAGGCGGCCACATGAGCCGCCTTTATTGTTATGGCAGGTTCTTTTGTCTGAGTGTCACGGCACAGCGTCTTCGGCTTGTACCGGGTAATTAGTAGTCTCACCTCTTTGAGGTGACTAATAGAAGTTGCCTTATATAGTAATATTTATCAAGAATTTGAGAATAGGAGAAATTGTCATTCTCTCATCTCGAATTTGATAAGAATCAGAGGCTTTTATTGCAAGCAATAAATAGAAATCCCCTATAGTAAAATAGTAAAGGCGGCCACTTGGACCGCCTTTATTGTTATAGTATCAAGGAGAAAACTATTTCTCCAGACGGATACGGGCATCAACTGCGGTGACGTAGCGAGGATTGCCAAGCAGGGGGTTGAGGTCAATCTCGGCAATTTCGGGAGCAGCCTGCACGAGGGCGCTGACGCGGGCCACCTGGTCGGCATAGAGGTCGATGTTGACGGGCTCTTGTCCGCGCACACCCTGCAGAATCTTATAGCCACGCAGATGGGTGAGCATCTCCTTGGCTTCGGCAGCCGTGATGGGAGCGAGAGCGCTCTGGACATCCTTCAGCACCTCGATGAAGATACCACCAAGGCCGAAGAAAATCTGATGACCGAACTTCGGGTCGCGGATAGCGCCGATGTAGACATCGGTACCGTCCAGCATAGGATACATCTCCACAGCGTAGGTCTCGGGAATGACAATCAGGCGGTCGAACTCCTTGGCAACGGTGTCGAGGTCTTTCACGCCCAAGGTGACACCACCCACATCACTCTTATGCAGCGGACCGACGACCTTCATCACTAAAGGCATATCTTTGCTGCAGCCCACCTCCTTGGCGAAGGCGAGAGCATCCTCCTTCTTGGAGACCTCAACAGATTTCTTGCGGCTGATGCCAGCAGCATCGAAAAGCTCGTTGTAGTCGCTAATCTCCATCCAGCCGTCCTTACAACGGTCGATGGTCTTGCGGATGCGGGCCACGTCGATTGCGGGCAGGTCGACATGCTCTGGCTGAGGCTTGGGGGTATTGTATACCTTGCAGATGGCATTACCAAGAACACACTCCTCGGGGAAATTGATGTTGCCCATGTCGATGAACTCCTGAATCTCGTCCTTGACATTGATGATGGAAGGCAGCACGGGGAAGATGGGTTTCTTGCAGGTCTTCATCTTCTCGGCCAGGAGCTTGTACACCTCGCGGTTGGAGAAAAGTCCGGGAGAACCAAAGATGACCACGCTGAAATCGATGTCGGTGTAGTCATTCTCAACAGCATCGATGATGTAGCCCAACTGCTCGGCCGTACCAGTAGCCAGAAAATCGATGGGGTTGCCTACCGAAGATCCTGCAAACAGTTTTTCGAGCAGGGCGGGGCTGGCGGGATGCTCCTTCAAGCTGGGGACTTCCATGCCACCATTGGACAGCACGTCGGTGAGCATAACAGCAGGACCACCGGCGTGGGTGATGACGGCACAACGTTTGCCCTTGATTTCGGGATACATGAAGACAGCGCACACGGTGGTCAGCTCCTGACGGTTCTGGCAACGGACAATACCGGCCTTGCGGAAAAGAGCGTCGACGGCGGCATCGTTGGTGGCCAAAGCTCCGGTGTGGCTGGAGGCGGCACGGCTGCCTGCTGCGCTACCGCCCGACTTGATGGCGGCGATATGGCAACCCTTGTTGATTAGGCTGCGGCTGTGTTTGAGCAGACGCTGGGGGTCGCCCACTTTTTCCATATAAAGCATGATGACGCGGCTGGACTTCTCGGGGTCGAAAGTCTCATCGAGATGTTCCAGCACATCTTCAATACCCAACTGGGCGCTATTACCAACAGCCCAAACGCTGTTGAAAGTCAAACCGTTGCTGATGCCATACTCCTTGATAAAGACGGCCGTAGCACCGCTACCGGTGATGAAATCAACACCATGGGGGTCGAGACGAGGAATAGGCGTGTCGAAGCAGCCGGCATAGTTGGTATTGAGGAAACCGGTGCAGTTGGGGCCGATGAGGCTGCCGCCCACAGCATTGATGCTGTCGACGATATGTTTCTCGATGGCTGCACCCTCAGCGTTCTCCTCGGAGAAACCAGCGCTGATGATGATAAAGCCCTTGGTACCCTTCTGCTGGGTGAGCACGTCGACCGTGGCGGCGCAGAACTTAGCAGCGATGCAGAGGATGGCGCAGTCGACCTGAGGCAGGTCCTCAGCTTTGGTGTAGCATTTCACACCCTGCACCTCGGACTCTTTGGGGTTAACGGCGTAGACAGCGCCCTTGAAGTTGCTCTCGAGGAGGTTCTTCAGGGCCTTTCCACCAGGTTTGTGAATATCGCTGGAAGCACCACAAATGACGATGCTGCGGGGGTTCAGTAATTCTTTACAAATCATATCTTTTTATTGTTTTGGTATTAAAAAGGAAATCACATCATCCGAATTTATTTGTTTTCGGGCATGGATTCGAGGGCAGCAACGAGATAATCGAAGAACTTCTTGCTGCTATCGATATTGGCGCGCTCATCGGGGCTGTGAGGGCTGTTGAGGGTCGGACCGAAGGAGATCATCTCCATGTCGGGATACTTGCCGCCCAGCAATCCGCATTCCAAACCGGCATGGATAGCCACCACCTTAGGCTCTTTCTTATAGAGTTTTTTATAGGTAGCCTTCATGCTCTTGAGCAGACCGCTCTGCATGTTGGGCTTCCAGCCAGGATAGGCACCCGTCAGCTGGCATTTGCCGCCGGCCAGTTCGGCCAAGCAGACCAGACGTTCGGCCAACGCATCCTTGGCGCTGTCGACAGAGCTGCGGAGCAGAGCCTGGATGTAGAAATTCTTGCCGTTGGTATGCATCTTGGCCAGGTTGAGCGAAGTCTCCACGAGGTCTTCCATGTCGGTGCTCATGCGCTGGACACCGTTGGGGGCAACCATCACCAAGTTGATAATCTTCTGTGTGTCGGCCTCGGTCATCACCTTAGGCGAGATGCGCACTTTCTCCCATTTTGCGAAGAAATCGGGGTCAACGGTAGCAATCTCCTTCTTCACCCAGCCAGCCACCTTTTCAAACTCGGCCATGATGCACTCCATGTGCTCCTTAGGCATTGCGAAAACACAGGTAGCGTCGCGAGGGATGGCGTTGCGGAGGCTGCCGCCCTCAACATTGATAAGGCGGATGCCGCAATCGGCCACCCAGCGGAGCATGCGGAACATAATCTTGTTGGCGTTGGCGCGGCCAGAGTTAATCTCCATACCGCTGTGACCGCCCTTGAGTCCACCAATGGTTAAGCGCATGGCGCAATAGCTCTTGGGAGCCAGTTCGGTGGAATAAGGAATCGTCATGGTGGCATCCACGCCGCCGGCGCAACCCACATACAGTTCGCCCTCGGTCTCGCTGTCGAGGTTGAGGAGGTATTTGCCCTTCAACTCACCCTTTTTCAGACCAAAAGCGCCCGTCATGCCGGTCTCCTCGTCGGTGGTAATCAGAACCTCCAGCGGACCATGCTTGATGGTTTTGCTTTCCAGCACAGCCATGGCAGCTGCCACACCCAGACCGTCGTCGGCACCGAGGGTGGTATCGCATGCATAAACCCAACCGTCAACAATCTTAGTCTCGATGGGGTCTTTCAAGAAATCGTGCACCTTGCCGGCACGAGCCTGAGGAACCATATCCATGTGAGCCTGCAGCACCACGGGGCAACGGTTCTCCATACCCTTGGTAGCAGGTTTGGACATGATGATATTGCCCACCTTATCAACACGGCAGTCAATTTTATGATCTTTAGCCCATTTCACGAGAAATTCGCGGACGACCTCCTCATGTTTGGATGGACGGGGGCAACGGGTAAGTTTATAAAAATTACCCCACAGTTCTTTAGGTTCTAAATCTTTAATATTCATAATATTATTATATTTAATGATTTGCTATACTATCTGCGAAGATACAAATATTATTTGAATTAATAGTTAATTTGCGAAAAAAAACAATAAAATAAAGTATAGGTAACCTCTAAAAACCACCCTCATCGATTCCATAGGGGAAGGTTGTAGCCAGAGGCGAGTTCAAGCTGTTAAGAACTTGGCAGATGCATGGTTAGTTCTTGTTTGTTGAGAAATAAAAGAGCGAAAAGTTAGCAAGAAGATGGCGAGGATGAAGTGGAGCAACCAAGGACCATGGTTTGGAGATACTGAGATTTCAACTTTGGCCTGTTTAAAAGAAGTGGGGTTTGACGATTTAGGTCTGCGGGAAAAATAGTAATTTTGCAGGGATGAAATGCGAACTTTGCCCAAAAGCCTGTAAGGCCGACCGCGCCGTAACAGTCGGGTTTTGTGGAGCTTCCGCAGAACCGGAGGTGTCCACTATCTGCGTGCACCAAGGCGAAGAACCACCCATTTGCGGTAAAAAAGGCATCTGCAATGTCTTTTTTGCACATTGCAACCTACAATGTATCTATTGTCAGAATGGCGACATCAGCACCCTTTCCGACCCCACATCGGCCCTCATCCGCTACCGCGGAGTTGATGCCATTGTGGAGGGTATCGCGCAAACCTTGAAGCGGACCGAGAACATTGTAGGCTTTGTCACACCCACCCACTATGCCAATCACATTCCCGCCATCGTTGAAGGTCTTCACCAGCGAGGGCTTTCCCCCATAACAGTTTACAACACCGGCGGATACGAGAGCATCAATACCCTACAAATGTTGGCACCCTACATCGACATCTACCTTCCCGACTTCAAATACATGGACCCACAGCTGGCCCTCCGCTACTCACATGCCCAAGACTATCCCACCGTGGCCCTGAAAGCGTTGAAAGAGATGTACAACCAGAAAGGCTCGGCCCTACCCACCGACGACGACGGCTTGGCCTACCGCGGCATCATTGTTCGTCACTTAGTCCTGCCTGGACAGGTGGAGAACTCCCTCGCCGTGCTGGACGAGATTGCCGACCTCTCCCCCAACCTACATGTGGCCCTGATGGCACAATATTTTCCGCCCACCGAAGGGCTTCCCGACCAGCTTGGACGCACCCTCACAGAGGAGGAATATGCCCGGGTGACCGACCATTTCTATGCCATCGGCCTCCACCGCGGCTGGGTGCAAGAACTGAGTGCACAGCAAAGTTTCCGACCCGACTTCACACAACAGCAAGCCTTTGAGATGAATGTTGGACTTACCCAATCCACCAACTAAGAACCGACCCCAATACACACAAGATGCCACGCAAGAAACAGTCACCCTTCCTACCCGATGCCACCTTCAGCTTTGAAGACACGGCGGTGCTGATGTTCCGCACCAGCTACCTGAACTACCAGTTTGTCCTGGAGTTCAACAAGGCCCATACCCTTGCCCTTTCGCGAGTGGAAGACATCGTGTTGAACGAGGCAGAATACCCCTGCTTCAGCTACAACGACGACTACAGCCACATGGCATACGTGATGATAGAACGCTCGAAAGTAGGCACCCCTGACCGTGTTTTCGACTACTATGACAAGTTGCTCCTGGTGCGTGGAAGGGACTCGTGGGATTTCCAACAAAAGCTCCTAGATGGTATGCACCAACGGGGGCCTGAACCCAGCTCGGCCGACCTGCTGGAACATCGCCGCTGGGTATTGTCCAACAATTTCAATCAAGGCATCTTCGGCATCGACAGCTTCGGGTTCAGCCAGCGCCGTGGCACCTCCACCTCGCTCTATACTGGTCCTGCCGAGAACATGCCCAAGGCCACGGCAACTTTTCTCAACCGCCTGCACAAATTCTTGGAGACCACCTTCGACATCATCCAATGGCACCTGTGCGACGACATTGTATAGACAATCCTTTCTTCACGTTAGGACTACTCGTCAATCCTGCCTAAACCCTATTAACCGATTACGGTTAAAAGGCTCTTGAAGCGCGTTGGCAAAAAGTAATCGACGACAAAAAGCCATTCTATTTATAAATATTCTTAGTATAAAAGATTTTTTTTGTATTTTTGCATTTTAAAGAAAAGATTAAAAATGCAGATAAAAAATATTATCCCTAACACTATCAAACGGCTGCCCATTCTGACCAAGCTAGCGATGATGCTGGTGGCAGCTGCCCTGATACCCCTGATGTTCCCTAACAACGGCCACGGCATCCACTACGACTATGCCGTCGGCGGCATTTGGCGCAGCAACAACCTGGTGGCTCCCTACGACTTTGTCATCCAAAAGTCGCAAAGCGACATCGAACAAGAGATTGCCAAGGCCAAGAGCAGCACCATTCTCTACTACCACTACGACAACCTGGCCCACAGAAAAGCTGTGGAGAACCTGGATGCCGTGGCGCGTCGTCATCCGCTCGCCAACAAACGTCAGTTGCGCAAGACGCTGGACAGCATCTACATGATAGGCTATCTGGGCATACCCGACAGCATGCCCGACTTTGAGAGCCACCGCCTGATACTCTTGGACGGCAACATCGGGTCTGAGCGCAACATGGCGCAATACATCACCCCATTGGACATCCGCGACACCCTGCTGCGCGACAGCATCCTAGTGCCCGACATAGCCTATGATGCCAACCGCACCCAGCTGGAGTTGGACTCCCGCCTGTCGCAGCTGGGCACCACCACGCAGATGGTGCGACAAGGCGAGCTGATTATCTCAGAAGGACAGCGTGTGTCGATAGAACAAGCACAGATTATCAGCTCGTTGGAGCGTGAAAACGACAAGCATTTCCAGGCCGACTACAATCCATTAGGGCGATATTTCGGCCTCTTCGGGTTATGCATCATCTCCTTTGTAGCACTCTTCTTTTTCTTGCAGAACACACGCCATCCCTTGCTCGAGGACGACCGTAAGGTGCTCTTTGTGCTGGTGCTCATCCTGCTTATGTCGGCCGTGACGGCCGCAGTTGTCTATACCAATCCCGAGTGGGTGCTGCTGGTGCCGCTCTGCATCGTGCCTGTGATGATGCGTGTCTTCTTCGACATGCGAGTAGCCCTGTATGTGCAGATTACCACCATCATCATTTTGGCCAACGTGGTGCCCAACTCCTACGAATTTATTTTCTACCAGCTAATTGCCGGAATGATGTCCATCGTGGCAGTACGCAACTTGGAGAGTCGAAGCAAGTTCTTCGTGGTATGCATAGCCATCTTTGCCACCTACTCGCTCATCTACACCTTCGGCGTGCTGAGTCAGGAAAGCAGTCTGCAGGGCATCACCTTAGATCGCTACATCGTCTTCTTCCTCAATGCTTTGCTAACCCTGCTGGCCTACCCTCTCATCTACCTCTTTGAGAAACTGTTTGGCTTCACCACCAACCTGACCTTGATGGAACTATCCTCCACCAACACTCCCGCCCTGCGGGAACTATCGCGCAACGCCCCTGGCACCTTCCAGCATTCCATCCAAGTGTCTAATATCAGCGAAGACCTCATCAACGAGATTGGCGGCAACGCCATCTTGGCCAAGGTGGGAGCGCTCTACCACGATATCGGCAAAATCCGTGCCCCCCTCTTCTTCACCGAGAACCAGAACAGCGGATTCAACCCGCACGACGAGCTGGACTACCGTGAGAGTGCCTCCATCATCATCCGTCACGTGACCGACGGCTTGGACCTAGCCCACAAATATCACCTGCCCAACGAGGTTCAGCAGTTCATCCGCACCCATCACGGCACCACCTATACAGGCTATTTCTACACCAAATACAAGGAGGCCCACCCAGGCGAGACCATTGATGCAAACGATTTCCGCTACAACGGGCCCACACCTTTCTCGCGCGAGACGGCCGTGGTGATGATAGTAGACAGCGTGGAGGCCGCCTGCCGCAGCATGAAGGAGCACGACAAAGACTCCATCGACAAAAAGGTGGACCAAATCATCGACGACAAAATCGGCAACAACCAGTTCCGCAACTGCAACCTCACCTTCGGCGACATCGACCGCATCCGCAAGATACTCAAGTCAAAGATGATGAGCATCTATCATGCCCGCATCTCCTACCCCGTCACAAAATAGCACCTCCCATCCACAGGTACCGGTCTGTCACCCCATAAATAATCACGAAGATGAAATCAACCATCCACAGGAAAAACTCCTATTGGCAACACAAGAAATGCCAAATAAGCCGAGCACTCCTTCTGCTCGTCATGCTGACACTCAGCATGAAACCGCTGCCGGCCCAAGTCCTCACTTCCATGGGCACCGACTTCTGGGTGGCAATCATGCCCTGCTGGTTAGACGACGATGTGGACCACTACTACCTTTCGGCCTCCGGTCCACGCAGCTGCAATATCACCGTACAGAATCCCAACACCGGTTGGTCCCACACCTTTGCCATAGCCGCTGGAGGCTTCACCACCTATATGCTGCCCAACGCCCATAGCTGGCAGGCTGGGTCGTGCGTAGTGAACAATATGGGACTGCACGTCACCTCCACCGACAGCGTGCAACTATGGGTAGACATCATCAGCCAGTCACCCTCGGCATGCGACGCTTCCCACCTATTGCCCACCACCGCTTTAGGCTCCGACTACATCGTGCAAACCACCGATGTGTCCAACAGCCACGCCTACGAATCGCGTGCACAGTTCAGCGTCCTAGCCATCGAGGACAGCACCACGGTCGACATCGTGCTCACCAGCCCCACTTCAACCGATATACCAGCTGGCACCACTGTAACCCGCACTCTCAATGCCGGCCAAGTGTTTCAAGTGCAAGGGCCCCGC